>NZ_JBFUPN010000001.1:0-353963 GCF_041355315.1 Mucilaginibacter sp. RCC_168 | reverse complement strand
CTTATATTAAAACATGGGAAAGGCCCGCAGATACTCCGGGGAAACATGATCGTGATTATCAGCATTTACCTATCCAGGAAAAAGAATCTTATAAATGGATAGCGGCAGCCAATCAGAGTAAAGCGTTATTGGAGCAGGCAAATGCGATAACCATCGTTGCAGATCGGGAAAGCGACATTTACGATCTGTTTGACGTAGTTGAAAAAGACAAAGTACATTTACTGATCCGCTCTAATCATGACCGGCTGATAAGCGGGAAATTAAAGCTAAGCGGTTGCCTGAATGCCTTACCTGTTATGTATAGTTATGATCTTGCTGTAGCGGGCGATATCAGAAAGGCCAGCAGTAAGCGTATTGTTCGAATGGGGCTAAAATGGGCTAAGGTTGAGCTTTTAAAGCCGGTTTCCTGCAGAAATGAACAATTGGCAAACGTTCAGGAAATATATGTGGTAGAGGCAGCTGAACAAAACAAAGGTATTTACTGGCGGATATTAACCACACATGAAGTAACAACAGCCGAACAGGCCTTGCAGATCATTTGCTGGTATAAAGAGCGCTGGCATATTGAACAGATCCACCGTTTACTTAAAACAGACGGCTTCAGAATCGAAAAATCTCAACTGGAACAAGGTTGGGCTATACGCAAACTTACTTTGTTGGCGATGATGGCAAGTCTGCGTATCCTGCAGATGATGCTCGCATATCAGGATGATAATGAACAATCTATAGATGAGGTATTTGATCACCAGGAACAAAAATGTTTACAAATGATAGCCAAAAAGTTGGAAGGGGCAACAGAGAAGTTAAAGAACACGGCAAAAGTAAACACCCTGAAATGGGCAACATGGATAATTGCACGCATAGGTGGTTGGAAAGGGTATACTTCTCAAAGAAAACCAGGCCCGATCGTCTTGCAAAAGGGCCTGGCTAAATTCTATAACGTTTATGAAGGATGGCTACTCTATCAAGATTACAACTAAAAGATGTGTCCACACAGTAGCCCCACGGGAGGGGCACGTAGGGCTGGTGTAATGGTAGGGAGGGGTTTCTACGTGCGAAGATTACCCTGTTCCATAAACCCCTTCCTCTCCTTCCAGAGGGAAGGAATCGCACAGGGCTCTGGCTCTTTTGATGGCTGTCATGCTCCGTCGAAGCATGGTGGGCAGGCCTCTGCACTCTACCCTTCGACGGAGCTCAGGGTGACAGGCCTCATTTGTAAACACTTCTGCTACTTTATTTATTTCAGGCCATCAGCCGTCGCTAATAGCTCTTCGGCTGTCATAAAGCCTTCGGCCTTTTTTGCGATACTGCCATCAACATTCAAAAAGAATAAAGTCGGTGTTGCCCTGATCTTGTACCTGTCGTTTAGCTTGTGTCCTTCGGGGCTGTCGATATCAATAGCTACGTCTACAAATTGCTGATTATAAACATCGCCCAGCTTTTTCTGAACCAATACTTCCTGCTCCATTTTTTTGCAGGTGGGGCACCAAGAGGCATGGGCAAACACAAAGAGGAGCTTATTTTCGGCCTTGGCAATTTCCTCGGCTTGCGCCAAAGAAATGGTCTTAAAATTAACACCATCATGCGAACTTAATATGGGCTTGTATCGCCCGGTGCAGGCGGCAATACTGAAACACAATCCGGCAGCAGCCGCGATCATCATTATTTTCTGAAAGATTTTCATTTGATTTAAATTTTATAGATGGAAGGTTATACAATTTTTAGCTGGATCTTCCGGAAGATGAGTTTATAGGCCAATACTATCCCGGTTAATAATAAGGTACAGCCCAATATCCAGTTGATGAGATTGTGCTGGACTTTCAATACGTTCATGAGATAATTCCCGGCGCAGCCATAGATCAAGAATGCCAGGAAAGTGCCTGTACCGATAGCGGATATATATACATTGTAATCAGCCGTATTGGAATACAAAACTTTTCTGCCTTTTAACACGGCGGTCCAACCCAGCCAAAACGGAATATGAAGTGGGTTAAGTAAACTCAACGCCAGACCCGAGTAAAATGGCTGCATGCCTATAAATGGCAGCGTATCCTCAAAATTTCGCATGTGAAAAGCGGCCTCCAGGCTTTTATAAGCCAGGTACAAAATTGCAAAGCAAAATATCACGCTTAAGTACCTGAACAACTTTTGTAAATGGCCGAGCTTATCAAGTAAAAAGAGAGCCACCCTAACCAGGCTTACTTCCACCAGAATGGCTGCAAACCCAAACTCAAAGGCACCCATGAAATTATTATTGAGCGCATAATTGGCCACACTGGTATTTAATGTACCTATGGGCAATGCCCCAATAAAACTGATGCTAAAAGCGGCGAAAAATAATTTAAAATATCTTGACATGGTTAGGCGATCAGTTTTAAATAGTTCGTATTCTCCTTTAACATTTGCATGCCTTCGGCATAGGTCATGTATTTAAGGTTTTTATTTTTGTGGTTGATGGTGCTGATGTGGTGTAAAAACTTCCAATGCCTTATGATCTCTTGCCAGGCAAAAAAGATGGAATGTTTGGGATCATAAATATGGGTAGGCTCGCTGCCGGCGCCGTTCAACTCTACAATGGCGAAGTTTTTACCCTGGCACAGTTCTTCCCAGGTATTGTACATCACATCCATCCGGCCGAAATAGAACTCAGGTATCTGCCTGCAAACCGCATCAATAGTCTGGGTTAATTCATCCGAGATGAGGTGACCGAGATCGATAAATTTAGCGCCCCGGACATGGTTGCCATAAGGAACCAATACCCGTTTTTCGCCCGATGGCAATACGTCCTGAAGTTCTGTAGCATGGGTAATCATCAACTCGGGTAACTGCAATAAATAGCGTGGTTCTTTGGCCAGCAATTCAGCGATAGTTAATCGGCCGTTGCCCATTACGGTTAAAAACTCCTTACCCACAACGCCTGAAATATGGCCTTTGTCTTCGCCCGGTATTCTGTAATAAAATATTCCTACCTCATGCTTATATGCAATAAAAGCCTGCACTAAAAAATCAACTTTCATGGATTGCACGTATTTAGTTAGTTCAGGATCGTTGTGTATTTTCTTGACCAGTATCCCCCTGCCGCCTATATCTGGTTTGAGTATTAAGGGATAGTTTAAATTTTCTTGCTGTATAACTTGTTTTATTTGCGCTACCGATGTTCCTGCTTTAAAGAAAAAAGTTTCCGGCTTGTATAGTTTGGGTATTTGGTGGTGGATGAGCCATTTGCTTTCCATAGCAAAGCCCCCGTTTTCGATTTGAGGATTCGCGGCATTGAAAAAGAAAAACGAACGGGATTTGAAACTCAGCCAAAGCCAATAAAATAGTATAGGGGCATACACCGAATTAAGTGACCAGTATTCCCAGTTAAAAAGTCTGATGAAAAAGCGTTTTATGGCAAAAAAGCGCGGTAGCCTTGGTGCCAGACCTGTCTTCATAGGGCTTTCAATAGCCAGGTCCTTTATATATTGTTTGTTTGCTTTCAAATCTTCGTAGGTCATGGTAATATTGCCATGCATTACGCTGATGTTGGTTACGCTCATTGTTTTCATTTTTCCATCGCGGTTAATAATCAGGCCGTCTCTCTCATCCCCCTCACCGGCATGTTTGTGAAAGTGGAGGATACCATTTGTAGTTTTAGGGTAGTCGGACCGCTGCCAGTCATTAAACCAGTTCTCCCGTTTGCCGGCAGCCATTTGATCATATAAAGTAGCTGACGACCAGATATGGGCTTCATTTGTGCTTATTGATGTCATATATTTTTCTTCCCCATCCCAGCGGCATTCATACAATTCACCCGAGTTATAAAGTATCAATGTGAAAGGTTCAACCCCATTCAGATCTATAGTGTTGTAATGATATACAGGAGACTCAGCTTCGATAATCTCTTTTAATACAATTCCGCGGCTTTTGCTGTAGTTTTCTTGTCTGGCATGTTTTACAAATGCGCCGTTAAGCAATACCACCAGGTCGCCATTATTCTTGGCGGCTATCCAGCTACCATGCTTATCCGGGTCTTTCGGATAAAGCAATTTGGCGTTTCCGGTATTATAAATTGCAGGGGCAAGCGCAATCCCGCGGGTTATATGCTCATCCCGGTTGGAGGTCAAAAAGAAGCCACCTTTACCGGGAACATAGGTTACTGTGCACATGCCTTCCTGTATTTAAGTGTGGAGGCCGCAACCCCAAATTCTTCGGGGATGTCAAGCTCTGATACGGCGTTTACCCCAATACGGATGAGCGCCATGTGATGAACAGTATGTTCCATGTTGTAAACCAGCTCACGCAGATAGTTGGTCACAACTTCAGCCCGGTGATCGGCCTCGGTTTCATATTCTACCTGTAAAATAAAACTCTTGTCGGGCTTAGCCAGGTTATCGGCTATTTGGTATAGGGTTGAAATGGCTGCGTTTTTATCAGATTCAATAGCATGGTTCCGGATCCGTTTATCATAATCAACCACCCCGCTTTCGTAACCTTTATACAGTTCAATAAAAAACTCCAGGATATGGCGGGTATGCTGTCCTATGCTTGAATGGGATAATAATTTTACAGGTTGTGTATATTGTTCGTTGGTCAAATGGTCAATAACAAACTCCAGTTGTTCCAATAAGTTTATGATGGGCTTTTTAAGTTTCATGATTTTTTAAATTGATTAGATTACCTATGCGTGAATAAATGGGATATAGGACACCAGCTGTTTTCTGAATATCACCAGGAGGATGGAACAGCAGATGAAAACGGCTAATGCTAATCCAAACAATTGTCCGCCGTCGTTTTGTACAACGATGCCTAATTGGGTGAGGTGCGACAATAGTGCACCGGCCATAATACCTACGGCCAGAAGCGCGCCTAAGCTGGTAGTTTTGGGAATTAACAACAGGACGGAGGCTATGAGTTCTAAAGAACCAATCCCAATCCTGCCCCAGGGTTCCAGACCAAGGGTCGAAAAAATATATACTGATTCTGGGGCTGCTGTAAACTTAAAATATAAAGTTTGGAGCATAATTATCGCGGCGGCAAGGCGCAATATCCAGGCTAAAATATGGAGGGGTGTATTGGTCATGATGTTGTTTTTTAGTGGTCTTGAGTGATAGGGGTATGATTGGCTGCCAGCTTTAAAGCGGCATTGGTTATATCGCGACCGGCTTCTTGTTTTGACTGAAGCGGGAAGGGCTGAAATACAAGATGTTTATTGATGATGGTGATCTTATTGGTATCAAAACCGAAGGTAGCGCCGCTATCCTGGGTTGAGTTAAGCACAATGAGATCAAAATTCTTTTTATATAATTTGTGTACCGCGTTTTGCTCTTCGTTATTGGTCTCCAAAGCAAAACCTACGGCGATTTGGTCGTCTCTTTTCACCCGGCCGAATTCATAGGCGATATCAACATTCTTAACCATTTTTAGCTCAAATTCAGTTGCCGATTTCTTCATCTTATAAGTGAAAATTTCTGCTGGTTTATAATCGGCAACCGCCGCCGCGAAAACTATGATTTGTGCTGATTGGAAATAAGGTAAACAGGCGGCAAACATCTCATCTGCCGATTGAACGTGAATAATAGTAAGGTTCTTATGGACTAATGTTAAGCCTACAGGGCCTGATATGAGGACAACGGTACAGCCTTGGTTTAAAAAAGCTTCGGCAATAGCATAACCCATTTTGCCCGATGAATGATTGCTAATATAGCGGACCGGGTCAATGCCTTCCCGGGTAGGCCCCGCAGTAATTAATACCAAAGGGCCTTTTGTAGTGGTGTTCATGATGGGTTAGTTATTATCTTTTATTCCTGGCCACTTTTCATCGGCCGTTTTGATCAGGCTTGGCTGATCTTTTACCCATAATTCTTTCACCTTGCTGTTGTAATTGAAATAAAGCTTGTCATTTACTACGGTCCAGGTATCTGTTTGAGTAGGTGCCTTGTGCCCCTGAGATAAACCATAGGCGCAATAACCACCGTATTGAGGGGTATACTTATCCGGATCGGATTTAAATGTTTCCAGGTTTTTGCGGGATGCGAAAAGCCAGGTGGCTTGCTTCCATTGATAACTCAGGCTATCGGAACCTTTCACCGGTTTTGACTCTGTAAAGAAAGCAACGGGATCATAACCTTTAATGGCTTTACCGCCTGGTGCAAATATTTCTGATTTTTGTGCTCTTGCCTGTGCTATTCCTAAAAAAGCGATAAAGGCGATAAGAATGGTACGTTTCATATAAATTGTTTGGTTAAGTGTGTGTAATCGGGTGGGTTACTGAGTGATCTTTGCCCAGTTGGCGTCGGCTTTTCTTTTAAGATTGCTTTCGTCTTTATCCCATGATTTTTTGGTGTTGTTAAAAAATTTATTGAAGAAAAGGTAAAGCCTGTCATCAAGCACTTTAAAAGTACCAGGATCGATATCTACCTTTTCGCCGGTTGCCCCCATGGCATAAGCGCACCATCCGCCGTATTGTGGTTGATATTTAGCAGGATTGGCTTTAAACAGATCCCTGTTTTGTGCTGATGTAAACCGATAGGTAATGCCTTCTGTAACCAGGGTAATATCCTTTTCCCCTTCCTTAGCTTTATGGGCGGTAAAGTAGGAAACGGGATCATAACCCTTGATGGCTAAGCCGGAATCATCCAGGTGGAATTGTTTTTTGTGAAACTCAGTCGCGTTTTGTGCAGAGACTACGCGAATAATAAACAGGGATGCTAAAAGCAGCGTGAACATTTTTTTCATGATCGTATTATCTTGATTTGTTGTTTTGCTGCTTTGTCGGAGATTGTAGATCGTCCTTACAAAAAATTTAAATTAATTGTTGGAGGAGTGGGTATTGTGGGTCGAAAAGGAGTGATACTTGCTATAAGTATATCCAGAAAAAGCCTTTAAATTTTAAAATTTAGAGGCTTTTTTCCTTTTACCTGTAAGATGTTATACGCGTTCTTTTAAAATGAAATTTCGGGTTTAAAAATGACCAGTTCGGGATGGGCTTTGTCTACTTGCCATATATAGTGATAGGGTTGGGATCAGGGTAAGGATACTTTTGAGGACACAATAACAAAAACTCAAAAAATTTAAATCATGAAAACGAATAAACACATCCTTATCAGTAAAGTTATTGCCGGTGCATTTGCCCTGTTTACAGCAACCGCCAGCTTTGCTCAAACCAACACATCTGTCGATACTCAGCAGCCTGATGCTATCCGTCCTTTCCATGCTCATATTTCAGATGAAGCAGTTGCCGATCTGCGTCAACGTGTGCAATCAACCCGCTGGGCCGAAAAAGAAACGGTTACTGATCGCTCACAAGGCGCTCAACTGGAAAAAATACAAGCCCTGGTAAAATATTGGGGAACAGGGTACGACTGGCGCAAAGCAGAAGACAAACTGAATGCCCTGCCACAGTTCATAACTAATATTGATGGGTTGGATATCCACTTTATTCATGTGCGTTCAAAAAATCCAAACGCCCTGCCGGTGATCATTACCCACGGCTGGCCAGGTTCAGTTTTTGAATTGCTGAAAGTTGTTGGTCCGCTCACCGATCCCGAAGCTTACGGCGGTCGAAAAGAAGATTCATTTGATGTGATCATCCCTTCTATGCCAGGTTATGGTTTCTCGGGTAAACCTACCACAATCGGCTGGAACGCCGATCGCATAGCCCGTGCCTGGGATGTATTGATGAAGCGTTTAGGGTATAAAAATTATGTATCGCAGGGCGGCGACTGGGGTTCGGTAGTTGCAGATAAGATGGCGGCTCAAAAACCGGCTGGCTTATTAGGCATCCACGTTAACATGCCAGCTACCGTGCCTGCCGATATTGCCAAATTACTGGCCAGCGGCAGTCCCGCTCCAGACAACCTTTCTGCCAAAGAAAAAGCTGCTTATCAATCGTTGAATAATTTGTATACCAGGGGTGGCGGATATGCCGGTATCATGGTAACCCGCCCACAAACCATTGGTTACAGTTTGTCTGATTCACCTGTTGGTTTGGCCGCATGGTTTTATGATAAGTTTGCCGACTGGACCTACAGTGGTGGTGATCCTGAAAAATCATTAACCAAGGATGAGATGCTGGATGATATTACCTTATACTGGTTGACCAACACAGCTACATCTGGAGCACAACTATACTGGGAAAACAATGCCAATAACTTTAACGCGGTTAATATTTCGATCCCTGCCGCGATAACTGTTTTCCCGGGGGAGATCTATCAGGCACCAAAAAGCTGGGCCGAAAAAAGCTATCACAACCTTATTTATTTCCACGAGGTAAATAAGGGCGGTCACTTTGCTGCCTGGGAAGAGCCACAACTTTTTGCAGAAGAGCTTCGTGCAGCATTCAAATCATTACGTAAATAACTGATCGAGTATATAGTGTTACCGGCCGCAGGCCAATGTATTAAATTGACCTGCGGGCTCCCGGTAATTATCATTCAGTCTATACCATTAAATAAAAGGAGAAATTAAGATGTCAAACGAAATCCAAAACAGTCGCCGTCGCTTTTTAAGTACCGCGGCAATCACTATCGCAGCAACTCAACTCGGAATATTCAGCCCGGCAAAAGCACAACCCGAAAAAGCAAATTCAACGGGTAAAACCCTATTCAAGCCCAGTTCAAATAAGGCATTTGATAATGTTAAACAAATTAAAGCCGGCGTGCTCAATATGGGATATGTGGAGGTAGGGCCTGCCAACGGTAAAGTGGTTGTTTTGCTGCATGGCTGGCCATATGATATCAATAGTTTTGTTGATGTGGCCCCTTTGCTGGTATCTGCAGGTTACCGGGTAATTATTCCGCATTTACGCGGTCATGGTACTACCCGTTTCCTTTCGGACAATACACCCAGAAACGGCCAGCAAGCTGCTGTTGCTGTGGATATCATTAATTTGATGGATGCGCTCCAGATCAAAAAAGCCATATTTGCCGGTTATGATTGGGGAGGACGCACAGCCTGTATTATCGCCGCCCTGTGGCCAGAGCGTTGTGAAGCCTTGGTTTCGGTGAGCGGTTACCTCATGACCAACCTGGAGGCCAGCAAACATCCGCTGCCACCAAAAGCCGAGTTCAGCTGGTGGTACCAGTATTATTTCGCTACAGAACGCGGTCGCGAAGGTTATAACCAATACAGAAAAGAGTTTGCAAAATTGATTTGGGAAACTGCATCACCAAAATGGAACTTTGATGAGGCTACCTTAAACCGCAGCGCGGCTTCCTTTGAAAATCCGGACTATGTGAGCATTGTGATCCATAATTACCGTTGGAGACTGGGTCTGGCCGAGGGCGAGACCAAATATGATGACCTGGAGAAACAACTGGCAAAAAGCCCTGTTATAACTGTGCCAACCATAACCCTTGAAGGCGATGCCAACGGTGCGCCGCATGCCGAACCTGCATCTTACCGTAATAAATTCTCGGGTAAATACACGCACAAGACAATCACCGGTGGCATAGGGCATAACCTGCCACAGGAAGCTCCAAAGGCTTTTGCCGACGCGATCATCGAAGTAGATAATTATACTAAATAAGCTATAAAATATTCAGACTTAAAAATGTCTGATTCAGCATGCCCGTTGTCCGCTTGCTGTATTTAGTGATAGGGCACCGCCCAATATGAGGGTATATTTGAGCAACAAAATAATAACAAACAACAATTAAAAAATAAAACAATGGAAACCAATAAAATAGATTCACCAGTGAATTCAATCAAAATCATCGAAGACATTACCGATAATAAAATCGAAAAAGTATTATACACCGCCAAAGTACGCACCACAGGTGCCCGTGAAGGTTTTTCCCGCAGCGATGATGGTCGTTTAGATATCAGGCATGCTACTCCTGGCACATCGGCTCCTGGTACCAATCCAGAGCAATTATTCGCCGCCGGCTGGTCGGCATGTTTTGAAGGAGCTATGGGTATTGCTGCTGCTAAAATGAGGGTAACTCTACCTGCCGAACTGGCTATTGATGCAGAAGTAGATCTGGGTATTACTTCCGGCGCTTACTTCCTGCAAGCCCGTCTTAATGTAAGTCTGCCAGGTTTAGATCGTGAAATAGCGCAAGTTTTGATAGAAGCTGCTCACCAAACCTGTCCATATTCTAAACTAACCAAAGGTAATATCAACGTAGTGATCAATCTCGTTTAATACCCCTTTCTAAATAAAAAAAAGCCTGCCCGAGATAATCGGGCAGGCTTTTTTTTTGGATAAATTTGAGGCTGATCAGATATCAATACTTTCACCTATCGCTGGCAGATGTAGCTCTATCCCTGCTGTTTTAAATTGCTTAATGGCACCGGCTTTATCGATCTTAATAAAGCCGAAGGTGTCATAATGAACACCCAATACTTTATTGGTTTTAACAAATTGCGCGGCTTCAATCGCTTCTTCTATACCCATGGTTAAGGCGTCTCCAATTGGAAACACAGCGAAGTCGAGATCTGCCCATTTGGGGATTAGCGTCATATCCAAAGTAAGTCCGGTATCACCGCTGTAATAAAAATTACCCTCAGCGGTTTTTAAAACAAATCCGCAGGCTACACCGGCATAAGTTCCATCCGGCAGGCTGCTGGAGTGTTGAGCTATAACTGATTTTGCCGTGCCAAAATCAAAAGCAACTTTGCCCCCCGGATTTAATGGATGTACATTTTTTACTCCTTGTTTGCTAAAATAAGAGTAAAGCTCCCAGATGCTCACCACCATAGCTCCCGTGCGGTTGGCAATGGCTACCACATCAAGCATGTGGTCAAAATGTCCGTGTGATACAAAAATGTAATCAGCTGGTATGGTATCAATATCGATGTCCTTCGCTAATTCGTTTCCGGTAATAAAAGGGTCAAATAAAATGTGTTTGCTACCAGCAACTACCGAGAAGCAGGAGTGGCCGTAATACGTAATTTTCATAGCGTGTTTTTTATGTAATGATAATTAATTTAAAGTGATCCCGGCGCTTGCCTGTGGCAAAATCTTGCTGTAATCGTAAATAGTATAAGCGCGGTTGATAGCCGTTTCGTCTATCTGGAATAAATTATGTATCGTTTTTTGAAGAAGCAAATTGTTTTTTTGTGGAGATGAGGCTCCGGGTGTAAATGCTTTTTCGAAATTGGCCGGAAGAGGTACTTCCGGGATATTGTTTTTGCCAGTATAAAGGTTTGAAGAGCTGAAATTAGGTGTGGCTTTAAGCATATCCGCATAACCTATGTGAGGCGAGTATAGGTGCAAGCCAGATTGTATGTTCGCGCTAAAAGTCACCGCCTCTTCTGTGCACTTCAGTTCCAGTGCAGAACCGTGTTGTGTTTGCGCATAAGCACCGATACTCAGAAACGATGCCATTGCTATCAAGAATGATTTTTTCATGGATTAGATATTTTACTTTACCGCTATATAAAAATACCAGCTCTCTTTGGAAAGGCTGGTATGGTTTATTTATAAATGCATCTGATCTTCATTGGTAGGATGTTTGCCCTTATGCTTCTTTCCGGCAACGCTGATCATGGCGCAATCTTGTGGATTATTTTCAAAGGGTGCCCTTGTGAGCAATGACATAGAAAATAACGATATAATACCGAGTAATAATCTCCTTGTCTATACTTTCCGGCATTGTTCATAATGCGTTACTTTTAAGGTTGCTATTGCTGTTCAGGTTGGCCCGGGTGGCAGATAAAACTTCGCCGGTAGTGGTATTCTGGATAAAGCCAACTACCTCCCATCCTTGAGGATTAAAACCATGAGGAGCTTTAATATAGCTTGTCCCTTTTTTATCTGAATTTAAATTAACGGTTTGCAGCTGTCGTACTATTTGTGCGTGTGCTAAGGTACGGCCGCTGTTTTCGCCGGCTGCTACTTTACTAATGGCCGATTTTTGTACAAGGGCAATTAATAATCGGTCTGTTGCCGAGCCGCCGGTTACCTGGTAATTGACGGCCAGCTTATCATTATCCTGCTGAACCTGTAAGGTAACACTGGCCGATGCTGTGCCTGCCAATGCCCCGGAAATGGCATTACGAAGAGCCGGTTCATCTGATCCTACACACTCTGCTTTGCCATTGATCACTACCTGTGGGGTGTAAATTTGCGGATTGTTAAGCCATTGTCCGTAGGCAACCTGCCGTTTGGAAAATTCTTGATTGCTGAACACATCTTTCCAGCCCAGGCGGTTCCAGTAATCAACATGATACGCCAGTACATAAACGGGTTTGTCTTTTGATTCTTTTTGAATTTTGGCCAAGAGGTCATCAGCTGCAGGGCAGCTTGAACAGCCTTCTGAGGTAAATAGTTCCAGTAATGCAAACCCTTTTCCTGTAGCCGGATGATTATCTTTTTTAGGAGAAGCCGTGGTAGGATCTATCAATGAGGTTGCTACCAATAAGGATGCTATTGCACCCGCGCAAAAAGTTAAAATTTTGAGAGTTTTCATATCTTCTGATTTTTTAATTACCTCAAAAGTATTCTCCTAACAGCTGCTTATTTAGTGGAAAAAGGCTCAGTTAGTCATAGTCCCCGGCCGACCGGACATTTATGAACTCCAAAATATTGACGTTACCTTTGTGTTTTATCTGTTCTCGAGCCAGTTTAAAAAAACAGGCGCTTTCTCTTTATTAATCAACAATTTCTCGGGCGTAGGGATAGTGAGTTTTACAAATAACTTGCGCATAAAATAATGTTCCACCTCTTTTATCGCGCTAAAATTTACGATATACTGCCTGTTTAACCTGAAGAATTGTACAGGGGATAGTAAGCTTATAAGCTGGTCAAGCGACTGGTTTAAAGCATACTCCTGCTGATCAAAACACATGATGGACGTTGCCTCGTTCCGGATATAAAAGAAAGCAATACTATCGGTAGATACGGTGGTGTATTTGTTATGTTTAAATACCAGGAAACTCTTCTTTCCGGCAGGTGGCGCAATTTGCGACAACAGGCTACCCAGATCGGGCATAATACTCTGCTGAAAAAAATTCTTGAGCTCATCGACCTTCTTAAAAGCGTCGGCGATATCGGTTTTTGAAAATGGCTTCAATACATAGTCTACACTATTGGCCTTAAATGCCTCCAGTGAATACTCATCAAACGCGGTACAAAAAATAATGGGGCTGGTAATTTTAACAGATTTAAAGATCTCAAAACATAAGCCATCAGAAAGCTGTATGTCCATGAATATGAGGTCGGGCTGTTTGTTCTCCGTCAGGTATTTTACTGAACTTTCGATGCTCTGCAGTTGAGCTATCACTTTTGCCTGGGGCCTAACTTCGGCTATCATGTTTTCGAGTGATCGGGCTGCTTTTAATTCGTCTTCAATGATGATAATGTTCATGTATTACCGGGAGTTTTATTTTGAATATTTTATTGTCATTAATGATCTCAATCTTTTTGTCTAACAAATGGCTATAGCGCAGGCTGATGTTTTTTAAGCCCACACCCAATGATGATTCCTCATTTCTTTTCGGTTGTACCTGATTTTCCATCACTAAGCTATCGTTTTCCTCATAAAACTTTATATGCAGTGGGCGCTCCAATGATACTACGTTATGTTTGATACAATTTTCTATCAGCAGTTGCAAGGTAAACGGCGGAATGAGCGTGCCAAAGCATTTTTCACTGATGGTATTGGTAAAAGTAAAGCCATCCTCAAACCGGGCCTTTAGTAAAAAATTATAGGCTTCAACTATTTCCAATTCTTCTGATAGATGGATCAGATCCAGCTTGCGGCTTTCCAGTGTGAAACGATAAAAATTGGATAGTTTCAGAATAAAATCTACTGAATTTTTGTCGTTGGTTTCCACCATGGCCTTCAGTGTATTTAAGCTGTTGAATAGGAAATGGGGATTAATCTGTTGTTTCAGTAATTCATATTGCGCTTCCAGGTTGTCGGATTTGGTGCGCTCCAGCTCGATACTAACCTGCTGGTTTTTGTAGTTTTGATACATGAGGTGTATGAACATGTAAAAAACCAAATTAATGAGTATGCCCCGCACTTCAACCATCAGCATTACCGGCCCGAAGTTGATGTGCGATAAGATGAGTTGCTGTATAGAAGCTAAAGCCAGCATAACCCCAATACCGATCAATAGGCTGCTCATAAGCCGGTAATAAGAAAAGCTTCTGTTTGAACGGTTGGTAACCGGGTTTCCGCGCAGCGTGTATATATTATAATACCATACAAACAGGGCAAATAAGCCAGTAATTGCCGAGTTTACAGCGGCCTCTGCCGGGTTAAAATGCCGCTCCGCAATTTGTGGGACGGATGATAATAAACCCAGAAAGATTGAACTGACCCATATAATCCCCGGAGATATTTTAAAGTTTGTATTTTTCATTCAGCATCAATTGTTTTACGGGAATACAGATGGTCGTAAGGCAAAGATAAAGTAAATTATCGCCTTCATTATCCCGGTTATGTTGCTAAACTATAACCAAAAGCCAGGACCGCTTACCTGTTTAGGGTTCAATCAGACATTTTGCATCTTGAATCGGACTATTCATGCCGTGAATACCTATAAACTTTTAAACTCACATAGTTTATATGGATCATTCGCCTGGCCATGTATACAACTGAGCCAACTTTGTAATGCTACCGCTTTGGAACATGGGCCGTAAGTGAAAATTCTGATGATTCTTTTTGTGGATTCTTTTTGCAATATTTCCAGTACAGTTTGTAAAATTTCCCCTTCAAAAGGGGTATACAGGAAAAATACCGTGCCCCGAGAATAATCTGCCTGGCGGGCGTCTATATTGATGAATTCAACATGGGGTAAGTTGAGTTGCCACGCACAGGCTTTAGCGTAATGGAAGTAAGCCGGTTCATATTCAATTCCTTTTGTCGGAGCTTCGCTGATCAGATTCATCAGGATAGTCACCTGGCCCAGGCCCGAGCCCAGGTCGAAAAAGACATCGCCCGGCCCTAATGCTGCCAGCTCCGCTAACTCAAATATTATTCTGGCAGGTGTTTTTTGATAAAATACCATTTCGGGTTCCCGCTCCATGGTGGCTTCGGGAATGGCCTGGTCGGATAAGAGCCCGTTGATGAAATCATCCAGGTTGTCATAACCGATCTTATCTGGCTCATAAATATTATATCCACAATATTTATCGATCATTTTCCTGAAAGATGCCCCGGTGTAAACACCTGTCCTGATCTTTTCTTTGAGGCGAGTAAACAGGTTACTATCTATATTTTCCAGGATAGCTTTTATTTTCTCAGCCCGTTGTTTGAGTATTTCCAATTCTTTCCTTTGCTCCAGGCTTTGCAGTAGCCCATCAATTCGGTCAATGATATGAAAATCAAGAAAATCGATAGCATTTGCCCGGCTGTTAAAATTGGTTTCCTGATAGATCGTCCGGTCTTCTTCTATTGCCTGTATGTCGGCTTGTATTTCTGCTAAAACCATGGTTCAACTACCTAAAAACTGGTATAAATAATTCCAAAAATACTGGTATTTCCATTGACATATTTATGAAATAGTTTTGTATAGTAATTATTATGTACGAGATATCCCTATAACCTCTATACATCTAAGAGAATAAAGTAAAGTTTCCATCATCTATCAAATAATCTATACAAGCATTAACCAAATCAATCCGTCATGAAAAATCTTATCGTTTTAATTTTGCTCTCCGTACTTACAGGGATATCTACGGTAAAAGCTCAAGGTATTATCGACAAAGCAAATAGCTTACTTAACAAGGCCGATAACGCGACAAATACCGCGGGTAGAGCCGGCTCCACAACCGACAAAGTTTTTGGGATCTTCAAAAAGAAAAAGAAAGTTGATGCAGCTGCATCCGCTCCTGCTAATGCCCTTTCAGGATATAAAACGGTTATCACCATTAAAGGCATCACTATGGAAAACCTTCGGAAACTGAATACCAATGTAAAAGCCTGCGCCGGGGTTGATAGCACCAAAATGAAATTTAGCGGTACTGGTTCTATTATTTTAGTGGCTCATGCCAAAGGTAGTACGGAAGAGCTATTAACTGCCCTGGAGAAAACTTCCAAAACCATATTTACTGACAAGAATATAGAAGGTATGGAAGATGGGAAAATAGATATTGCCCTTGCTAAACCGTAAGCGATTGATCTTGCCGGGACGTAAATAATAGGGGTATTTTTATTTGTCGGTTTTTATAGAAAAGCTCTGCGTGTTGCAGAGCTTTTTGATTTGATGATACCGGTATATTCCTATTTTTTTGAGCCAGGTTTTAAAATATTTGGCCATTCCTGCTCCTGAGAACTTTTAATTCATTAAACGGTATTCACTGGGCGATTTACCCGTTTTTGTTTTAAATATTTTGGTAAAGTGGGATGGGTGCTCAAATCCGAGTCCGTAAGCAATTTCGCTGATGGACTGATTGGTACCCCACAGCATGGTTTTCGCTTTGTCTATCAGTTGCAGGTGGATATGCTCCTGTGTGGTTTTGCCTGTGAATTTACCCAGCAGATCTGACAAATAATTGGGCGACAGGTTGAGCCTGGAGGCAAAATAACCTACGCTGGGCAAGCCGGTTTCTATAAGGGTGCTTTGCGAAAAATAATTTTTTAGTAATTTTTCAAACTGCTGTACCACGTCTGAATTGACCTTGGCCCGGGTATAAAACTGGCGGTCATAAAATCTGTTGCAATAATTTAATAACAATTCAATATTGCTCACAATAAGGCCCTGCGAATGCTTGTCGATATTTAGTGCGTACTCTTTTTCGATCTTCGCTACACAATCTTTGATGATTAGTTTTTCCTCCTCCGAGATATGCAGCGCCTCGTTTATCTCGTAATTAAAAAACGAATACTGGTGTATCTTCCTGCCCAGATCGGTACCATGCATCAGGTCGGGGTGGATGAACAGTGCCCAGCCTTCTTCTACTTGAACATCAGGTCCGGGACCTATAACCTGGTCGGGCGCTGTAAACATCAGAGAGCCTTCATTAAAATCATAATGACCCTTACCGTATTTTAACAATCCGTCGAACTTTTTACATGAAATGATATAAAACCCAAACCGGTAAAATACCTCTGCTTTAGGCCGATAGTTTTTATAGAAATCGCAATGGTCAATTACACTCACCAGCGGATGCCTGGGTGGGGCGTATTGTACCATTTGGTGCAGTTCGCTGATTGATTTAATGTCAATGTATTTATCGGCCATGTTGTTATTGATAAGATAAAGTTACTATAAAAAAGGGAAGGCTGCCCAGGTTAGAGAGTAGGGATTTTTGGGAATAAGGAGCAAGGATATAAGGAGCAAAGACTAAGGAAAAAAGAAAGGTCCTTGCTCCTTATTCCCAAAAATCATTGCTCGCTACTAAATCCCCATTTGGCCTATTATCATTTTTTTGAAATCCACATCATCCATCTGGTGCCTTGCCTCCAATATTGGCCCGGCATCATGGCCTACTGGGTAACGCAATTTTTCAGTACCATCGGTGGCCGCCTCATAAATGGCATTGGCCACTTCGTTAATGTTTTCAGACATCGGCCATTGCTCTACCGCGCTGATAAATTTATCAAATGGCGCCTGGTAATCGCCTGATCCGCCAACGCCGTAAATGGATATAGAACGACCTGCGAACTCGGTTTTATAACCACCCGGTTCAACTATTTTTAAGCGGATACCTAATGGGTTTAACTCATATTGGATAGATTCTGTTAAACCCTCCAACGCAAATTTGGTAGCATGGTAAAGAGATGAAAATGGGAAAGTGACCTTGCCCCCGATGGAAGAAATATTGATAATGATGCCTGATCTTTGTTGGCGCATCAGGGGTAACAAGGCTTTGGTCACATCAATCAACCCAAAGAAATTAACATCGAATTGTTTTTTGATCTCTGCTTCACTGGCAGCTTCCAATGCACCAAATGCACCATAGCCCGCATTGTTCACTAACACATCAATCTGGCCAAACTTTTCAATACCGGCTTTCACCGCGTTTTGTATGCTGGCCTTGTCGGTTACATCCAATTTGGTTAATAAAACCTGATCAAGTGCCGGTAATTCTGTCTCTTTTTCTGGCGAACGCATGGTAGCTATAACGTTCCAGTTGTTTTTATGAAATAATTTAACGGCCTCTTTTCCAAATCCTGATGAAGCGCCGGTTATTAATACTGTCTTTTTCATTGCTTTTATATTTAAATGCTGAAGCAAAGGTGGGACGAAAGGCGCAGACAGATTTATACTTTTCAACTGATCACTTATACTTTTGGAGGATGATGATGAGCACATCCTAACATTTATCATTTTGATAATTCTGCTCTTTCAAAATGATAGTATAGATTTTAAAATACCACTATTTTATGGCCCTATCTCATTTTAAGCCGATTTATGGCAACAGGTATTTTATGGCATGTTATTGGTTTGAGTGCCCTGATTCATTAATAGTCAAATATTTATATCATGGCATCAATTTATATCGTACTAAAAATAGTGGCTTTATTAGCGGTTATCATTATTCCGTTAGGCGGCCCCAAAAGAAAAAAACCGGCACACATATCCGGAACAGGCAAATTTGCGGTAAATGAAAATGGTTATTTGGAACATTACACCGGTAACTCTATACAAGCGTACAATCCTGCTCAATTACCATTTAGATACGATTGAACTCAGTGAAAGTTAGATGATCCATTTTGTCCCGAAGTAACCTCGGAGAAATTATACAGACCGGGTAGTAATGATGCCGGTAAATGCCGGTATCTTTATAATTGATGTCATTAATAAATCATAATCAATAATTTTGAAAATTTCTTAAACTTTTCATAAATCCAAATCGTTACTTGTTAACTGAGGGTTAATAAGTGTTTGTCATTAAAAATCAGGAATTATGAAGATTTTTGTAGCGAATATTCCATTTTACGTAAGCGGTGTAGGTATCAGGCAATTGTTTGAATTATTTGGTGCCGTTATAGCTGTTAAAATTATAATAGAACCTAAAACGGGTAAGAGCAAAGGTTTTGGCTTTGTGGAAATGCAGGACGACCAGCAAGGTTTACAGGCGATCAAGGAGCTGGATGGCAGTACCATAGGCGATCGGGACATTGTGGTTAAGCTTGCCGATCAGCAACCCGAAGAAGTCCATGTACATAAACGCCCGCGCATTTCAATAAGATAAACAAATGCGCTTTTTCTTATTTAATTAGGGTTATTTTAATGAACGAAATGATAACAATGGCAGAAATTGCTGCCAGAACGTTAACCGTTAACGTGATACATTTGCTAAAAAGCGAGATAGGAGAACAAGGGATAGTGGCCGCTTTGGGTAACCAGGTGTTGATTAGTATCAGTAAAGCTGATTTTGAACAAAAGCTCGGTAATCTCCTGCAAAAGATCTATTACACTATTGACAAACATTTTCCGGTACGCCAGGATCATTTATCAGTTGTTATACGTGATATGGATGCCCGATATGAAAATGTGTTCAAAATATGGAAGTCGGTCTAAGTTTTTAATTATTTAACTGAACCGTATTTATTCTATAAATACAAGCATGCAGTCAAAGAACTAAGCAATAGTAACGGTAACACCAGCACTTTCCAGTGTGTTTACTACATGATCTGATACCTGGTCATCGGTAATGATCTGGTCTATTTCATCAATATTACATATTTTACCAAAACCTCGTTTCCCGAATTTGGTGGAATCAGC
Source organism: Mucilaginibacter sp. RCC_168 (assembly GCF_041355315.1). NCBI lineage: Bacteria > Pseudomonadati > Bacteroidota > Sphingobacteriia > Sphingobacteriales > Sphingobacteriaceae > Mucilaginibacter > Mucilaginibacter sp. RCC_168. The sequence goes on along the minus strand of NZ_JBFUPN010000001.1, from coordinate 334,355 downwards.
CAGTACAATGGTTTTGTTAGAGATGGCCATCATTTGTTTATTCAAATGGGCCTCCATGGCATTGGTTGTAGTGAGGCCATATTCAATATCAATGCCATCCACACCCAAAAACAGCATGCTGCAGAAAAAATCTTTCAGAATGTTTTCGGCGTAGGCGCCCATTACTGATGAGGAACTTTTTCTGATCATTCCGCCCAGTTGCAATACTTCAACCCCCGGGGTATGGATCAGCTCGATAGCTACATTTAACGATGAGGTGATAACCGTAAGAGCTTCCCTGGCTTGTATGCTTTTTGCAAAGGCCTGTATGGTTGTCCCCGAAGCCAGGATAATGGAGTCATTAACCCCGATGAGGCCGGCAGCAGCAGCCCCGATACGCATCTTTTCGGCCGAATTTATTTTTTCTTTTTCATTTACCGGCCTATCAGAAGTGTAAGGGTTACTTTGTGTAGCCCCGCCATGCGTACGGAAAAGCAAATGTTTTTCTTCCAGATATTTCAGATCCTTCCTGATGGTTACGGACGAGACTTTCAATTCTTTGCACAGGTCAACTACTTCAACATAGCCCTCCTTTTGCATTTTATTGATAATATACTGGTGTCGCTCTGTTAAATTGATCATAAAATCATCAATCAAATTTATAGGGCCAAATTACACATTATGAATATCAAATGTTTAATAAAGTACACGATTAACCACTATAAAAACAATTTTATATACGATGATCAGCAATCACTTGTAGCTGTTGCATATCATGCTAACTTTAACTTATTGTTAGGCTATTGTTTTTGATGTTTTTTTCTGGTAGTGTTAATGTAGTGGTAAACTAAATGGAAAAGTGAATGGCAATATCAAAAATTCCTATTTATATTTAGGTCCCAATTAATTATAAACGTAAATAGTAAAGTGCATAAAATTATTAACAGTGATCAAATTCAGCAATTGATTGCAGGTGAAGAGTCTGCATTTGATGCTATTTATGAAATGTACTGTGAAAAAGTTTACAGGCTGGCATTCAGATTTTTAAAAGACAGAGAACAGAGTGAAGAGATTGTTCAGGAATGTTTTATAAATCTTTGGATGAGCCGGGAAAAATTGAACCCCGAAGGAAATATGTGGCTATACATTTATGTAATAGCCAAAAGATTATCACTAAATGCGCTAAGGCAAATTTGCCAATCCAGAGAATTTGCCGATAAATTGATCAATCGTATTGTAACCTCACATAACGATACGGAAGAAGACCTGCTGGTTAATGAATTGGAGAAGTTTACCGAAAAGATCATTAATAAGCTACCTAAACAGCAACAACTCATATTCAGATTAAGCCGTGTAGAGCACCTATCGCACAAAGAAATAGCCGATCAATTACAGATATCGCCAAATACGGTAAAAAACCATATGGTTGAGGCGCTCAAAACTTTAAGATCCCACTTGCAATATTCAGATCTCATCTATTTTGCAGTTTTATTTTTCTGGATTTAATTTTTTTTATTTCTGACTAGTCCTATCCTTCAGTTGGTGTGTTCTCTACATACCAAACCCATTCTGGGTATTATAAACCATTATATATGAACAAGGATAAACTCGAGCGTTTATTGCAGCAGTATTTTAATAATACCATAACTGATACTGATTGTATTGAGTTGCTTGATTATCTGCGTAATAATGATCCTGACGAAATAGCTAAGACAATAGATGAGCGGTTATTGATGCTTGAAGAAGGGCCGGAGTTTAATCGTTTTCAGGCTAAAAAAGTTTTAGAGCGCATTAAATCTGATAGCAGATTTATTCGTGAAACTGAAGAACCTGAGGATAGTGAATCTGCAAGCAAATGGTACAGCAACTGGATAAGAGTTGCCGTTATCCTTGTTTTTTTTAGCGCTGTTAGCTTTTATTTTTTATTTAACAGGTATAATAAAGTAACCGATCAAAATGATTTAACAAAAGTTAAATCTTCTCAAATTTTACCGGGCAGCGCTAAAGCAACGTTAACACTGGCAAACGGGAAAGTTATTTTACTGGACAGCGTGGCTGATGGGATGCTAACAAAATCTGGCCGCACAGTGGTTAACAAGGCTCATAATGAAGGACTTGTTTATAATGCACAGGCAGATAATAGCAGAACAATTACACATACCGATACTATATATAACACATTAAGCACCCCGCGTGGAGGCGAGTATAAAGTGAAACTCCCGGATGGTACCAATGTATGGTTAAACTCATCATCATCATTAAGTTACCCCGTGGAGTTTGCAGGTAACGAAAGGCATGTAAAGCTTACCGGAGAAGCCTATTTTGAAGTCGCTAAAAATAGGAATAAGCCTTTTTATGTTCATGTTAATAACACCTATGTGAAAGTTTTAGGTACACATTTCAATATCGCGGCCTATAATGATGATGCGGAACTTACCACTACTTTATTAGAAGGCTCAGTTCAGATCAGTAAAAATAATAAGCAGTGCTTATTAAAGCCAGGCCAACAGGCTGTTATTAAAAACAACACCGATTTAATCAATGTTTCTGAAGCCAGCATTAACCAGGTTATGGCCTGGAAAAACGGGTATTTTGTATTTAACGATGACAACATCAACGCCATTATGAAAAAGTTATCTCGCTGGTATGATGTGGATGTTGAATATCAGGGCAACTTTGAAAATCAGCGTTTTGGGGGCACATTTTATCGCTCCAAAGGAATTACAGAGTTATTGAATAATCTGGAAAAAATAGGAAAAGTACACTTTAAAATTACAGGAAGGAGGATTATAGTTATGCAATAAATCTACATTCCCATTTCTCACTTATTATTATCTGGAAGTAAACCAGGAGCGTTTCGGACCGCCCCTGGTGTCAGCCATGATCCGGCTATGACAGATAATGAAATTAATTGCAGCGAATACAACCACTTAATTAATAAACTGACATTCAAATGTATAAAAATTTTACTGCATTTACTTGCGGCAAACAACGTGGGCGCCTATATAAACCTGTGCTTATCATGAAACTAACCCTAATTTTGCTAACCGCCACCTTTTTACAGGTAACAGCAGCAACTTACGCACAGAAGGTTACATTGAAGGCCGAAAAAAGTAATCTGAAAGAAGTATTTGAGCAAATACAAAATCAAACAGGCTACGATTTTTTATATAACTCAGACGACCTGAAGTTTGCCAAACCGGTAAGCCTTGATCTTAAAAATGTCCCTTTAAAACAGGCACTGGATATGTGCTTTGCCAACCAGTTACTCACCTATGTAATTGAAAATAAAACCATATTAATTAGTAAAAAAACAGGCCAGAGTGACAATGCAAAGCCACCGAAAAAAATTACGGGAAAAATTACTGACAATAAGGGTTTTCCCTTACCAGGTGTAACCATCAAAGAAAAGGGGACAAGAACTGGTGTAGTGACCGACAATAATGGAAATTATACCATTAATGTTAGTGATGAAAACGCCATATTGGTTTTCAGCTTTGTTGGCTTTGTAACCCGCGAAATGCCGCTTAATGGTAAACCACAACTCAATATAACCCTCGAAGATAATCCAACTGACCTGAACGAAGTTGTAGTAGTAGGTTATGGTACGCAAAGGAAAGAATCGGTTACCGGGGCCATTACCTCTATTGGTACTAAAGACCTGGTACAATCGCCAACCGCGAATTTAAGTAATGCATTAGCCGGCCGTTTATCAGGTTTAACAGCTATCCAAACATCCGGTAAACCAGGTGATGACAACTCAACCCTATATGTACGTGGCGTTGGAACCTACACAGGTGTAACCGCTCCGCTAATTATGGTTGATGGTGTTGCACGCGATACCTATAATGATATCGATCCCAATGAAGTTGAAACGGTGAGCATATTAAAAGATGCTTCCGCTACAGCAGTATATGGTGTTCGTGGTGCCAACGGTGTTATTCTGATCACCACTAAGCGCGGTAAAGAAGGCGCTCCTAAAGTAAGTGGTACAGCCCAAACGGCTATATCACAATTCTCCAGTATGCCTAATTTTGTTAATTCATACCAATATGCTTCCTTATTAAATGAACAGAGTTATGAGAACTATTGGATACAGCATTCCCGTGATGCTGATGTAAAAACCTGGAGTGATTTTGCCCAGAAAAGAGATGCTAATTGGGTAAAAGAAGCCACGATCTATTACTCACCTGATGACCTGAAATATTACCAGAATGCACATACGCCCACTGTCAATGGAAAGCCAAATCCCTATTATGACCCTTACGGACATCCGGATCAGGATTGGAAAAAACAGATCTTTAATAAGTTCACACCGCAAACCCAGTACAACGTAAATATTACCGGTGGAACGCCGTCTGTAAAATATTTCGTATCCCTTGGTTATTTGAAACAAGGCGGCTTGTTTAATACAGATTATATGCCATTCGGCGACGACATGCAGTTCAAGAAAAAACGTTACAATTTGCGTTCAAACCTTGATTTTGATGTCAATAAAAACTTCCGCGTATCGGTTGATATTGCTACACAGTATGTAACTATAACAGGTATGGATAATGATGCCTATACCTGGGAAAAACGTATCCTATGGTCTTCGCCGCTTGGATCGCCTGGTATTATCAATGGTAAATTTGTGGTGCCGTTTAGTAATCAGAATGAGCAGCTCAATCCATTATATGCCATAGCCAACAGCAATAATTACAATATCAATACCAATAGTACCTTAAATTCTTCAATCAAATTAACGCATAAACTCGATTTTATTACCGAAGGTTTATCAATCAACGCAAGAGGTGCTTATGATAGTTATTTTCAGGACCGCTCATACGGAAAGTATACACCATTGCTATATGGTGTACGACCTAATCCCAATGGCGATAAATTAAATCCCATCCTGGTGCAGTTGACTAATGATGTGGCACCCATGAGATCAACTGATTACTACACCGAAAAATGGCGTAAGCTATATGGAGAGTTTTCGATAAACTACAACCATACTTTTGCAAAAAAACATGTTGTTACAGGTCTGATATTAGCGAATGCCGAAAAACGGTATGACCCTACTTATGTTCCTGATCTGCCCCATGCTTATGAAGGTGCCGCTGCAAGGGTAACTTACGCTTATGATAATAGATATCTGGCTGAGTATAACATGGGTTATAACGGATCTGAAAATTTTCCCGAAGGCAAAAGATTTGGTTTCCTGCCTGCTTATTCATTGGGTTGGATTGCCAGTAATGAGTCTTTCTTCCCCAAAACCGATTATGTAACCTACCTGAAAGTCAGGGGGAGTTTAGGTAAGGTAGGAAATGATGGGATTTATGTGCCTGGGAGTAATCCCCCGCAGCTTGCCCGTTATTTGTATTTACCTGATACCTGGAAATATGGCGATAGCTATACTTTCGGAACGCTCAATGACCGTAACAGTGTACAAGGAGCAATGGAGAATGTATTGGGTAATCCAAATGTTACCTGGGAAGTTGCCACCAAATCAAATATAGGTTTAGAGGCGCATTTATTTAACGAACGCGTTACGCTTACGTTTGATCACTTTAACGAACATCGTAAAAACATTCTTTCATACCGCGGAAGTGTTCCGGGTATAGTTCAGGCAACTTTACCTCCATACAATTTAGGTGAGGTGAAAAATTGGGGTAATGAGTTGGAGATCACCTATAACAGTGCCCCCGGAAAATTTACCTGGTGGGTAAAAGGAAATGCCTCAACCAACAAGAACAAGATTATTTTCCAAGACGAAGCTATTGCTCCCGGACAGGAATATAACGCCGCTACCGGTCGCCCTATCAACCAGGGATCATACCTGCAGGCAAACGGCTTGTATACTTCATGGTCACAGCTATATGCTATTGATGGTAACGGAAACCCCATATTGTCAAGCCCGGTAAGGGCCTTAGATAAAAGTGGGAAACCTTATGTGAACGCTGCAGGGAACCCGGTTTATCAGAAAGATCTGGGTTATGCGGGTGCTCCGCTGCAACCCGGCGAAGTTAGGTTGGTGGATGTTAATGGCGACGGTATCATCAACGAAAAGGATTATGTGCGAACCGGCAAAACAGATATACCGGAACTTAGCTACGGTTTTTCATTCGGTTTCAGCTATAAAGGGTTCGACTTTTCGGCACTCTTGCAGGGTGTTGGCGGAGTGGCCAAATATGCCATGCAGGAGCTTCATTTTAACAAGCAGCAATCACTTTTTGATGTGGATCTGAACCGCTATACGCAGGAGCGCTATGACAATGGCGACCGGATCGACTTTCCTATTGCTGCCTATAACCAGGCGGCCGCCTACAGCACTTTTTTCCTGAAAAGTACCTCATATCTGCGATTGAAAAACATGGAGATAGGGTATACGCTCAAGCCAAGTTTTTTGAAAAAAGTGGGTATCAAATCTGCCCGTTTTTATGTGAACGGATTGAACCTGTACACATGGTCACCTAATAAAATATGGGGTGATCCCGAAAATTTAGGATACATCGGTTATCCGCTAACCCGAACCTATAACGCGGGTTTAAATGTTAATTTTTAATCAACTAATAGCTAAATAATGAAAAGAATAAATATACTCATATTGCTTTTTGTAGGTATTGTTGGTGGCTTGTCTACAACAAGCTGCAAAAAAAGCTTTCTGGAAAAACCCAAAGGTGGGTCGGTAACGGTTGATACTATTTTTGACAGCAAGAACCAGGCACAGTATGCGATAGCAGAGATGTATTATCTGTGCATAAGGGGTTATTTTCCGCAAACCTATGATGGTTGCCGTCCCGAAGCCATTACAGATCAGCTGTATATTATACACCCTGCTTATGATTGGGCTTCAAATACAATTGGTACCGGATCATATATCACCGGTAACATGAGTGCCGACGCCAACTGTGATTACGGTTTTGGCGCGGATAATGGCCCTGGTTATGGCTGGCATTACAAAGGCATAAGGCAGGCAAACCTGGTATTGAAAAATATCAATAAGGTTGCTGATGCCGATGCAAACTGGAAGACAGATGTAAAAGGGCAGGCCCTTTTTTGCAGGGCTATGCAGCATTTTGAGGCGTTCAGATATTATGGTGGTATCCCCATTGTAAATAAGCCTTTGGACGGTGACTCCAAAATCGAGATACCGCGCAGCTCGGTGCAATCTGTAGTTGATAGTGTAGTTAAATGGTGCGACCAGGCTGCAAGCATGCTGCCCGCTACACGTGCATCTGCCGATTTTGGAAAGGTTACCAAGCTGGCTGCTTTGGCTTTAAAAGCCAGGATATTATTATATGCTGCAAGTCCGCTTTATAATACACCAGCCAATTTAAAAGCCGAAGTATCAGGCGCCCGTTTTGGAGATGGTCGCGACACAGTATTGGCTTATGCGAGTTATGACCAGGAGCGTTGGAACAAAGCGGCCAAGGCTGCTAAAGACGTAATAGATAACGCAGGAGGTGCAGGGGTATCTTTACTCAATACCGGGAAACCTTTAACAACCGGCGAAACCTATGCCACACTTGGTGATTATGAGTCGGTATGGAACGTATTTGCAAACCAGGAGCTGATTTTAGTGAACACGGCTAACCAGGCGGGCAGCGGTTTTGTGTGGGGACAGTATTTATCGTCGAAATTACGTTTGGCTCAATGGGGCGTAAAGAACAATGTGCCTGTTGAATTTATACAGCAGTATGAAAAAACGGACGGTACTAAGTGGACTTTACCTGCTACCGGTGCCGACTTGCCGGTTGATATTGCAGCTCTTAATCTTGATCCCAGGTTTTATCAAACTATCGCTTATGATGGTAAATATTACAGCAGTCAGCGTGGTGTTTTAGCCTATTATAAAAAGGGGGATTATTCAACCGATGGTAACCTGGCCAGTAGTGATGCCGGGGTTGATGGTTATGCTACAGAGGTGTATAAGTTTGTTGCCCGGGTTGATAATATGACCGACAATCACCTGGCCTGGCCGGTGTTTCGTTTAGCGGAGTTTTATTTGAGCTACGCCGAAGCATTGAATGAATACCAGGGGCCGGGAGGCGATGCTACTAACTATCTTAACCTGATCAGAAAAAGAGCCGGAATGCCCGAAAAACATCCTGCTGACGCCGGTTCATTCAGGGATGCTATTCAAAATGAACGTACTATTGAATTAGCCTATGAAGGTCATCGGTATAATGACCTTAACCGTTGGCTAAAGGCAAAATCGGTGTTAAATGGCACTTTGCACGGTATCCAAACCACTGCAAGGAAAGGTACAGACGGGCAATTAAAGCGAACCTGGCAGGTTGTGCCTTTTGTTACAAGAGTGTTTCCCGCAAAATACTATTACGTTCCGTTCCCCAGTAAAGAGATCAGTTTAAGATATCTGGGTAATAAGAGTTGGGATGGACAAAATCCGGGGTGGTAATCAGCTGTACACATTAACAATTAATGAGAAAAATGAAAAAAGAATATATAAGCCTTTTTGCATGGATTTTTACGTTCTGTAGCTTTTCTGCCGCCAATGCGCAAACTACAAATGTAAGTCGGGCAGATTCCATTAAAGCCAATAATGCTGCTTCAAAAGCAATAATTGATGGTGGAATAAAAATTGAAAGATCCTGGAGAAATACAGGCGCGGTTTTTACCCTGCCGGGTGAAGACTTAACCCATATGACTGTAGGTAATTTATTAAATACACTTCAGGGGCGCATTCCGGGTTTAACTGTGGTAACCGGATCTGGTGAACCTGGGTATGATAATCCCACCCTTTATGTTAGGGGGCAAAGCAGCTGGAATATAGCCGGGAATCAGGTACTCATTTATCTGGACGGCTCACAGGTTGACATGGGAGCCATAAGTGGTTTATCAGCTTATGAAATAGAATCGGTAACGCTGTTGAAAGACGCTACTGCATTAGCCGTATATGGGTTACAGGGAGGAGCTGGTGTGCTCAGTATCAAAACCAAACGGGGAGCGGTGATGCCTAAAACACAAATAACGGTTAACGGCAGGTATGGGATACTCAGCGCCATTGACCTGCCCACGGTGATGGATGCCTATGGCTATACCACAGGTTATAATCAGGCTTTAAAAAATGATGGCTTGCCTGTTAAGTATCCAAATCCGGAATTGTATAAGGCTGCTAACGATCCGTTTCACCCAAATGTGAACTGGTACGATGAGTTGCTTAAAAAAACATCAACCATTCAGGATTACAATTTTTCTTTCAGGGGAGGCAATGCCACAGCCAAATATTTTGTGCTGATGAATTACACCAACTTTGAAGGTTTATATAAAAATGCCAATATTATTGATAAGGATTTTGGTACAAACGCCAGGTATACCAAGTTAAACCTTCGGGCTAATGTGGAACTGCAGTTGAACAAAAATCTATCGGTAATGGCCAATATCAGTGGTATAACTGAAGATAGAAATACCCCATCAGGTTTTGCCGCGGGCGATGTATTCAACGCGCTCATGTATTTGCCCGCGTCTGCTTTCTCGGTGAAAAATCCAAATGGTTCATGGGGAAATAGTTCTGTGTATAATTTTAACCCGGTTGAGCTTCTGCAACAAAACGGAGTGTATAGCTCTCACACCAGAACCCTGCAAACAACCTTTAGCTTTACCCAGAAACTGGACGCCATAACCAAAGGCCTGGACCTGCGGGGCTTGGTATCATTTAGCAACCAGTATGTTGGTGTTTATCAAAAACTTTTCTCGGTGCCGTCTTATGAGATTGTAAAAGATGCTAATGACCAGCCGGTAATGTCAAATGGCAGTGTTGTTTATAAAACGATAGGTACTATCAGTCAGTCAAGTAATGACAACGGCGGCCCATTCTGGAACCGGACTACTGTACAGGTAGGTTTTGATTATGATCGCAGTTTTGGCAAACATACTTTTACCGGTATGATCATGGCCCGAAGGCAAGGTTATAGCCACAATGGTTTAACTTATCAGGTACGTACACAAGGCTTGTCTGGCGATTTGACCTATGACTATGATCAAAAATACATTGTTGATTTTTCTGCCGCATACAACGGATCGGCTGATTTTCAGCCAGGTAACCGATATGGTTTTTTTCCTGCGGTTGGTTTGGGCTGGATAGTATCTAAAGAAGATTTTTTGAAAGATAACGCTTCTGTTAATTTCCTGAAGTTAAGAGCTTCTTATGGTTCTACCGGTAATATCAATGAAAATTACCGTTTCTTATATCAGCAATTTGCAGTAGGCGCCCCGGGATGGATTACCGGAACCGCTAACACCAACCATGGTGGTCTTGCAGAGGGCCCTTTCACCAATGCGAATGCTGCATGGGAAAAGAAAACCACACTAAACATTGGTGTTGACTTTGAATTATGGAAAAACCTCTCGGGTACTGTAGATGTATTTACAGAAAAACGCACGGGTATCCTCGAGATCCCATCGGCTGGCGTGCCCGATTACACCGGTTTTAACTTACAATATGCCAATACAGGTGAGGTACATAATAAAGGAATTGAAGCCTCTCTTAAATTTGACCAAAAGCATCGGGATTTTGAATATTATGTAGGTGGATCGGTAGCTTTTGCCCGGAATAAAATAACCAAAAGATCCGAAGCTCCGCAGCCTTATAACTACCTCTACACACAAGGCTATCCTCTTAATCAAATGCGGGGATTGGTTTTCAAGGGCTTCTATCAACAATCTGATTTTGATGCTAATGGTAATTTAAAGCAAGGTGTAGTTGCCTCTTCATATACCAATGTGAAGCCAGGTGATTTGAAATTTGCCGACCAGGATGGCAATGGTATCATTAATGATTATGACAAGGTACCCTTAAATTATACCAAATTACCCGAAATCACTATAGGCTTTAACCTTGGTTTTAAATTTAAAGGATTTGATTTTGACGCCTATCTGCAGGGGGTTATGCATCGTACGGTTAGCTTGCTTGATGATGCCCCATACTATATTAAGCCATTTGTAAACAATAACAACATTACCGCATTTTCAGCAAACAGCTGGACTCCTGAAAACGCCACTACGGCTACTTCGCCCCGCCTTTCTACCCTGAGCAATGCCAATAATACCCAGGCATCTGATTTTTGGATGCGCAACGGTAACTTTCTGAAACTACGCAGTGTTGAACTGGGCTATACTCTACCTCAAAAAGGCTTTTTAAAGAAGCTGGACGCCATAAGGGTATTTGTAAATGGAACCAACTTGTTTACATGGGATAAAATTGACGATCTGGAGGCCGAGCGTCTTTCTATGGGATATCCTTTAATGAAAACTGTAAGTTTTGGAATGAAAGTGAAATTGTAGTAATAAACCATTTGTAATTACAAGGAAATGAAAAAAAATCGATATATAATAACATTGCTGGCAATAGGTACGCTGCTTTACTCCTGTAAACGTGATTACCTGGATGTGCAAACGCTGCAGGCGGGTGTTACTGTTGATAAACTTTACAGCAACTATAACTATGTACAGCAACAGGTTTGGAATATTTACAGTTACCTGCCCGATGGTCTTGCCAATCTGGATATGGAAGCCGCTACCGATAATGCGGAAGCTACCAACGCCTTAGATACAGCCCAAACCTTTAACACAGGTACCTGGAACCAGTACAATAACCCTGCTGATGTTTGGGCCCGAAACTTTAAAGGTATAAGGCAAGCCAATCTTTATCTGAAAAATAAGGGTGCAGTTGATATTTCCTATATCAAGGATAAGATCACCTCAACAGATTCAACCGCCTATTTTAACGCCCGCAATAACGTTAAGTTTATGGAAGGCGAAGCCCTTTTTTTGAAAGCGTTTTTTTACCTCGAATTAGTTAAGCGTTATGGAGGCGTGCCTATTTTGGAACAGCCGTTGGATTATGATGATGCTAACAGCTGGAAAAATGTACAGCGAAACTCTCTTGATGAGTGTCTGAAGTATATTGCTTCCTTGTGTGATAAATCAGCAGCTATTATACCGGCTAACCTTAGTCCTTACTCCTGGTATGAGGCGGGCCGTGTTACGCAAGGGGCAATAAAAGCGTTAAAAGCAAAAGCGCTGTTATATGGAGCGAGCCCGCTGTTTAAAGATAACGGTTCAACTGTAATCTGGGCACAAGCGGCAGCCGCGGCGCATGATGTAATGGCCTTGAACGCTTATTCTCTTGATGCTAATTATACCAATTTATATGGTGCAAATAGCACAACATCAGCCGAGCTTATTTTTTATCGTCGTTATGGAGCCATAAATACGGTTGAGTATGCGAATTACCCAATCTCATTTCAAAACAGCAGGGGCGCCAGCATCGCACCAACCGAAAACTTTGTAGAGAGTTTTGAGGTACTGCAAAAGGATGGATCGGGTAATATAACCGGTTCTGCCCCCTTTAGCTGGAGCAATCCAATCCATGCGGCAAATCCATATCAAAACCGCGACCCCCGTTTCGCTGCAACCGTTGTATATAATGGGGCTACTTTTAAATCCACAACTATCGAAACATTTAATGGGGGTAATAGTGGCCTGCCAAAACAAAATGCTACTAAAACTGGCTATTACCTATCAAAATGGGTTAATCAATCTATCGATCTGGTTAATAACACGAAGGCCAACCATGCCTGGATCTATTTCAGATATGGAGAACTCCTGCTGAATTATGCCGAAGCCATGTATAACGCTTACGGTGCCGATGCCGATCCTCAAGGATACGGGATGACCGCCCTGCAGGCCATCAACAAGGTAAGGCAACGCGTAAAAATGCCGGTATTAACTGCTTTGAGTCAGCAAGTCATTGAACATGAACGTAATGTGGAGTTGGGTTATGAAGATCAGCGTTTTTGGGATGTCCGCAGATGGAAAGAAGGATCATTATATTTCAAAGCTCCGGTAAGCCGTATTGAGATCATTAATTCCGGAGGTTCAAATAGCTATGCAGTTAAGCAATTAGAAGCGCGGGTGTTTGATGAAAAAATGAATTGGTTCCCGATTCCGCAAAGCGAGATCGCGAAAACCAATTGGAAACAAAACCCAGGTTGGTAATAATATCCGGATCATCATATGGACAAAGTATGATGATCCATCTTAAATATTAAGGATTTAAAAAATATTTTATGAAAATTCATGTATCATCAATGCTAAAATGGGCCACCTGTTTTGTATTGACCATAGCTTCCTGTAAACAGGAATACCTGGAAGGTGTAAAATCAAATCCAGCGGTAAAGGTTTATTTACCACAGGCAGAAAAACCAAACGGGCTTGTCGACGTCCTTGTTGACGGCAAACTGGTTGTTGACAGTGTAGCCGGCACAGCTGATTTTTCGGTACCAGTATATCGTGGCGGCGAGTCAAACTTTGATGCTTTAACCGTAGATGTTGGTATTGATAATACCGCGATTGCAGGATTAATCACCTCTGGTGCATTACCTGCCAATACCGTTGTACTTGATCCTGCCGATTATAGCTTGCCCTCAAAAGATTCTGTAACACTTGATAATCATATCATGAAAGGCATTATCATACCTAAAGTAAAGATCGCTTCTATGGCTAAGTATGGTGGAAAAACGGCAGCTTTAGGTATTAAAATAGCCAATTCATCAAAACAGGAAATCAATACCGATATGAATAAGGTGATCATTTATTTTAATGTTGATCAGTTATTGGATGCCGTTACTCCTAAAACCAATATGGTGGATAAAACCAAATGGACAGTTTTAAAGATAGCCTCAAATGATAATGTGACGTTTAAGATTAATGATGATGGAAGCATACTGGCATCGGGTGGTAGTGGCGGGCACCAGGGTGTTTATCAGCCTTTTGAAGTAAGAGCCAACAAACAGTATAAGATCGACTTTAATGTACAGGGACAAGGCGCAACCAATACCTGGTTTGAGGTTTACTTAAGCACCCTACAACCAACGCAAGGTAAAGACTATAGTGATGGAGGCATCCGTATGGCGCTGAATACCTGGACAGGTTGCGGAAATACACCTTTTAACGGCTTATTATCAGCTGTTAAATGTGCCGGAAGCGGAAATGTAGTTTCATTCCCTACTGCTGGTACCGTTTGGCTGGTTATTAAATCGGGGGGAGACAATTTGGGTACTGGTGGTATTAAACTCACCAATATAGATTTTAGAAGGGTTAATTAACCCATAATATTAGCGAGCTCTTTTTGAGATATAGTTGATATAGTATATGGATACCATGAAGCGTCCCGGGGTGAGATACGGGGCGCTTTTTTATTTATTACAAATTATCAAATAGTAGTACCTTCAAAAAATGGTAAATAAGAAGTTTATAGGCCTGATCAGTATATTGTTTGTCATGATTGTTTGGGGGAGCAGTTATCCTGTAACTAAGATGATCATCAATGACATACCGCCAATAGCACTTGCTTTTTGTCGTTGTTCTGTAGGGGCTATTACTTTGCTGCTGATATTTTTTATCAATAAGGATAAACCTTTCCGCGAATATTTGGTTGATGCACCCTGGTTTCCCATCATTTTTATGGGCCTCACAGGCGTTACCTGTTTTTATATTCTTTTTAATATTTCTGCCCAAATGACTTCTGCCTCGGTGGGCTCTTTGATACAGGGTTTTATCCCAATTTGCATAGCCTTATTTGCTGCGGTGTTCCTTAAAGAAAAACTATCCGCAGGGCAGATCACCGGGATAATTGCCTCTTTAATAGGCGTAATGCTGATCGGGTTTTTATCAGGCGATAATAACAGCGATACCCGGAATAGCATAACCGGGAACTTGCTAATGATAGTTGCAGTAATGTCATGGGGGGCATACACTATTATGTCTAAAAAGACAGCTCACTTTAACCCGCTGCTAATTACGAGTTTAAGCACATGTATTGGTTCACTGTGTTTGCTACCCGCTGCAATATTTGAGAACCGGCACTCGGGCTGGCCGGTTATACACCTGGGCTCCTGGCTGGCTATCTTATACCTCGGGGCTGTATCTTCGGGTGTTTGTTATTTGCTTTATAATAAATCACTCCGCTTATTATCGGCGTCACAGGTTGGAAACTTCACCAATCTCGATCCGGTAGTTGGATTGATCATTTCGCTCGTTTTTTTAAACGAGCATATCAATATTTTACAGATGGCCGGCGCTGTTTTAGTTTTGGGTGGAATTGTGCTGAGTACTAGGAAAAGCCGATTGGCTGATTAAACCAGCTCTGATCAATTTTTATATATGAGTATCTATGAAAGTTAAAAGAATTGTAACCAATATCAGCACAACAGATGTTACTGAAGCTAAACGTTTTTACCAGGATGTATTAGGGCTTGACGTGATAATGGATTATGGGTGGATAGCAACATAACATGAGTATCCAGATCAGCTTTGCATCCGAAGGCGGTTCTGGTACACCGGTTCCCGATGTTTCTATAGAAGTAGATGATATCAATACCGCCATCGAACGGGTAATTAAAGCCGGTTTCAGGATAGAATACGGGCCGGTTGACGAACCCTGGGGCGTAAGGCGCTTTTATGTACGTGACCCATTTGACAAGCTGATCAATATACTTGCGCACCTATAGCATACCTGTTTGTTAACGGATAATAGCCACCCAACCCGCTAAAGGCTTGCTGCCATTCTTTAGGTCGATGATATAATAATAAGTACCCGGTGGTACCTTACTGCCGTGATAAGTGCCGTCCCAAGGTGTACCATAGCCATTGGCATGAAATAAGGCCTGTCCATAGCGGTTAAATATATTAACGGTACAATTCGGATAGTTAACCAGATCGTCAATTTTCCAAACATCGTTATACCCATCTCCGTTGGGCGTAAATGTATTGGGGATATGAATGGGGGTTATTACTGTAACCGTAACCGGAACTACAGATTGGCAATTGAGCGATGAGGTAGCCGTGAGGTAATAAGTAGTAGTAACTGCAGGATTTGCTATTGGGTATGATGTATTGGTACTGCTCAACCCCAATGCGGGCGACCAGCTTAAAGATACAATATCCCCGGATAGTTGTGGAACCAACGTAACATTTTCGCCGAATTTTATGGTTGGGTTTTGGGCAAAAACAATACCCGGTGCCGGGTTAATATGAGCTTGTACGGGCGTACTGGTTTGCGGCACGGTACAACTCGCGTTATTAGTTGTAATACACGTAATCATATCGCCGTTTTGCAGGGTATTGCTGCTAAAGGTTGGCTGGTTTAATCCGGCATTAACGCCGTTTACCTGCCATTGGTAACTGTTAACTGTTGTTCCTGGAGGTATACTTGCTGTAAAGTCAATAGCCTTACCTGAGCATACGGTAGCATCGGCCGGTAAAGAGCTAATAGTAGAAACTATACCCCCTTGTGCAGAAGTAGAGTTGATAGAGCTTACAACCGTGACCGGAACATCGATGGAGGCTGTACCTCCTAACATTGCCGGCGTGTTAGTATTGCCATTATTATTGCCAACTATGCCATTCCCGGCTATAGTAGTAAGCTGTCCTCCCGGGGTTATGCGTACAATACGCTCATTATCCCTGTCAACTACGATCAGGTTACCAAAAGGATCCAGTTTGATGCCGATAGGGTTATTTAGGGTTGCCTTATCACCAGGGTTGGTGGTGTACAGTGTAAGCGTGGTCACTTTACCCGATGGATCTATCTTACGGATGGCATTATTCTTTGAGTCAGTTACGTATAAATTCCCCTGGTTATCCCTGGTAATACCTCTCGGCTGGTTAAAACTGGCCGCAGCTCCGATACCATCAGTAAATCCTGAACCGTCATGGCCTGCTATGATGGTTATGGTGCCATCAGGTGCTATTTTTTTAATAGCACTGCTATAATCGGTTATATATAAATTCCCGAGCGGATCTGTAGTGATACCCACAGGGTTGTTTAATTTTGAAACAGATGATGGGGCGGTAATGGTAGTGACCATTCCCCCCTGCGTTACCTTACGGATGAGATAATCGCCTTGCGTTATATATAAATTGCCGATAGCATCTATAGTAATACCCTTTGGGTCCTGAAAGCTCGCAGCCGTGCCTTGTCCATCAACCGTTTTATTTTGACCATTACCGGCTATGGTGGTAACGGTGCCATTAGGTGTTATCTTTCTCACGCGGTTATTCTCGTCAATTACATATAAATTCCCAGATGGGTCAATGGTAATACCATTAAGCACTTTAAACTTAGCGGCAGCGCCACTGCCATCGGCATAATCACAGGAGCTGCCACCCGCCAAAGTGGTTACCGTACCATCGCTCGCAATTTTCCTGATACTGCAGCTATAGCCATCAGCCACATAAATATTGCCGGCTGCATCAGTTACCGCATCGGAAGGTACGCTAAAAGTAACAGCCTGGGGGTTGGGGCGCAAATTGCTGCTGGTAAGTGTAATAGTTTGATTTCCAAGATTTGCGCAATTCAAATTTTGAGGACTTATGGTATTAGTTAACGTGCTGCCATCACATACAAACGGCGAGCCCAGATCCGATACCTGTACCTCATAACTTCCACTTTCACTCAATTGAAGTGTTATGGGGCCTGGTCTTGGAAAAATTACGGGAGTTGCATAAGAGGTAACTGTAAAAAAAATAGCTGTGATACCGCCAAACTGATCGCTGGTGGTAAGGGTTATTTGAGTGGGTTGATTTACGTTTAATGGGGTACCAGCAAGCGGATCTTGTTTGGTGTTAAGTATTGCATTACTGCAAATATCATGAGGGGCAAACACTGCTGTATAATCCGGCAAAACGGTATTACAACTATTGTCTGCAGGAATGGTTATATCATGGTGATCTGGAAATACAGGAGTGCTGGTAACTATCACCGGTATGGATTTAGTTACCGTTGTGCCCGGTGTACCATTACTGGCTGTTACGGTTATGTTTTGCGGGCCAAGTGATGAGCAATCGAGCAGAGGAGTATTAACCACTGTAGTCCCGTTTGCAGCAAGTCCGGTGACATCGGCAACATCTATAAATACAACAGTTTTGTGGCCAGTTTCGTCAAGCTGCAATCTTACGCCTGTTTTAGCTGTGATTTGCGGAGCTTGTGCTGAGGCTGTGCCAAAGACAAAAATTAACAGGCAAAATACGTACAAGCCTTTTTTTAGTGCTCCGGATACACCAGCAATTATCCTGTAATTTTTTAGATGATAGCGAGAGGCAAAAATAAAGGTTGAAAGCATCTTTTTCCTTGCATTACAGATAATGCATCGCATTATCCAGCAGTTAACACAAAGCCGTTAGTTTAGCAAATTAAACGAAAAAGCAGTTCATTATGTTCAGTGTGCCTGTATCCATATTATTCATTATCCATAGGTCCTTTCATAACCGATTGGCAAAAGATGACAATAGGTTAAGCAAAACTATAAGCTTTAAAACCTAAATTAGTGATCATGAAAATGGAGCGGTATCTTCCTGCTGAGATTTTAGGTCCTTTTGTTGAGCATTACCTTTTTATTGAAAGCGAACATGGGATGGAAAATCGCGTGCTGCCTGATACTGGTATGGTTATGGGATTTAGATATAAAGGCACCATAAGCGATGAAATTGCGGGAATAAAAAATAATTTGCCAACTGCATTACTCACCGGATTACGAAAATCAGTCCGCCTGATCAATTACTCGGGGCAGGCTGCTTCGTTTCTTGTTGTTTTTAAACCTGGAGGAGCGACCACATTTTTTAAAGAACCGCTCCATGAATTGTTTGGTGTAAGCTTAGCGCTGGACACCCTGATCGGTCAACAAAAATTGACCGAAATAGAAGAACAATTGGCGGAGGCAAGCGATCATTTTCAACGCATTGCCATTATAGAACAGTTTTTACTTTCCAGGTTATATCAGACCAAATCTGATTTGCTTATCCAATATGCTATTAAACATATCCGCTTGAGTAAGGGAAATTTACGAATAAAAGAACTCATAAGTACATTGCCCGTTAGTCATGATTCCTTCGAAAAAAGGTTCCGAAAAATAACAGGCACATCGCCCAAGCAATTTTCGTCTATAGTGCGTTTACGAAACCTGATAGAGAATTATGATCCTACGGTCGATCTTACCGAGACTGCTTTGGCTGCCGGTTATTTTGACCAGGCCCATTTTATAAAAGATTTCAGAACGTTCGCCGGGCAAACCCCGCATGAGTTTTTCAAATCGACCATTTACTGGTAAATCAATGATTTTTTACAATTATTAGGTTTCTGCATTGCTGAATTTTGGATAAACAATAATTCAGTACGTATCATGCAACAAATATTCATCGACAAATTTATAATCCCTCAAAACGGTAAACAAGAATTTACCGAGCGGATGAATTTTAACAGGGGTTTTATTAAAAACTTACCGGGCTTTTTAGGTGATATAGCTTACGAGCGCGAAGATGAAAACGGGAATACCATTTGTGTTACCGTTGCCACGTGGGAAAGCGAAGATGCCCTAAATCAGGCGAAAGCCGCAGTGCAAACGGAGTACCAGCGCATTGGCTTTAATCCGGCCGAATTGATCGCCCGCCTGAACATTACTATGGAACGGGATATTTACCAACCAGCAGGCAATTGATCAAAGTATCAGCAGGCATATTTTATTCGTATACCTGCTGATTCTTCAGGCCTTACGGGATCACTTTTTTACGGCGGAATTCATCAAACAGATTCTTGAACATCTGTTCAGTATCTACATATTCATGAAAACCAAAGCGGCGTGCTTTGGAACCATCGGCAAAAAAATCATAATCCCAGGAGAATACAAAATCGCCAAAACCCCAGTAAGAAACATCTTCATAATAGTGTTTTTCGAGACCATACTTTTCCTGTATCTTTTCCCACATCGGCGCTTTGTCCGCCATTACCGTTTGCAAAGGCATTTGGAGCGGAGGTGCAATTTCCATATCAAAATAGCGTGCAATTTTAGGCCACATTTCGTTCCACCTAAACAGATCGCCGTTGTTGATATTAAAAGCCTGATTAGCACAGGTTGGGTTTGTTGCCGCCCACACCGTAGCTTTCGCTAACAGCCTGGCATCAGTCATTTCCATCAATTTATCATAGGCGCCCGGTTTACCCGGAAAGCGTAAAGGGATCCCCAGCTCTTTAGAGATAGTAGCATAAACAGCAATGAGCAGAGCAAGGTTCATTGGATTACCCAACGCAGTGCCGCCCACTACTGAAGGCCGGATGGCCGACCATGCCCAGCTTTTGCCTTGCTGTCGTTGCTCCAGAAAATTTTGCTGATCAACGTTAAACTCGGGCGGCATATGGCCGGCGTCACTTTCTTTAGCGGGCGTTTTAAAAGGGCCAAGGTGTGCACCATAAACTTTATATCCCTGCATCAGGCTGATGTGTTGCAAGTTCAAAGCGATAGGTTCGATGGCATCAACCACGTTAATCAGCATGGTTAAATTGGGCTCCACCAGTTCGGCCCAGGTAGGTTTATCCTGATAGGCGGCATAAAATATATGGGTAACCGCCGATAGTGAGTTGAGTTGTTTAACGGTATCCTCCTTATCAAGCAGGTTTACCGGGATGTAGGTAACGTTTGCCGTAGAAGTACCACCCCGTCGGGATAAGCCGATAATATTCCAGCCGCCAAGTAACAAAAGATGATTGATAAGATTAGTGCCGATAACGCCGTTAGCGCCAACTATCAGTGCCGTTTTAACAGGATTTGAAATTTGATTGTTCATGATATTGTTTGTTGCTGATATCAAAATTCAAGCTTTTGGATCCTTTAAACCCTGTAAAAAACAAGTATTAGTATGTAAGATCATAGGTAAGATGAATAGAGAAAAAATATTTTTTAAAATGCATTGTAATGCGATGCTATTTGTATAGCTTTGTATTATGGAAGCTAATGTAATAGCAAAATGGGAAACGCAAATGAAAAAGGGTACGCTTGATTTCATTATACTGCTGCTTTTAAAAAAGAAAGACCAATACGGGTACGAATTATTGGAGCACATTAAGTCGGCATCAGGATATGATATCAGCGAAGGAACCATCTACCCGCTTTTGAACCGCTTAAAAGATGATCATTTAATTGAATCAAAATGGGTAGAAATGGAAACCGGCATGCCCCGGAAATATTATAGTATCACCAGTAGCGGCCAGCTTTCATTGGAAAAAATGACAGCATTTTGGACTACGCTATCCGGCAATCTTAAAAACCTTATTTAAAAATATTAAATCATGAACAAAGACACACTACTAAATGATCAGCATTATAAAACCTATATGAAAAAGGTGCATAGCATGATCAGCAGGCTGCCTAAACATGATCAGGCAGATATTCAACGGGAGATCAGCAGTCATATTTATGAAAGCTTGAATAACTACCCCGAAACAACAGTAGAGCAAGCCCTGGAAAATCTGGGAGAGCCACAAACCTATCTATCAGAATGGGTGGTAACCAAAAAGTTGGAAACGGCTGCCGGTACGTTTAATCCTTTCCGGATAATATGGGGGCTGATCAGCGGGATTGTTAGGCATAGCGCATACGCGTTTAAGTATATTCTTTTTGGTTTACTATATTTATTTACGCTGGCCTTTGGCTCCCTTTGTATCGTTAAGATCATTGCCCCAGGTCATACCGGATTATTCCTCTATCAGCAGGGTTTTACTTTTGGCTTTAGCAGCGATATCGGCAACGGGCATGAAGTACTTGGAAATAAATTTATTCCTATTTGCTTATTCATTACCATTTTATCGTACATGGTGATCACCGTTTTGTTAAAGATGTCGTTATCAAAAGCTAAAGAACGGCTTTTTTAAAGACGCTTTAACGAAACCTGCTGGTCTTATTCCAGCCCGTATTCTTTTAGTTTCCTATATAAGGTGGCTACACCGATGTTTAGCAACTGGGCAGCTTCGGCGCGGTTGCCATGGGTATGGTTCAGCACCCGCTGAATGTGCAGTTTTTCTACCGACGACAGATCAAACGCCGATATCGGGATGCCTGTTTTTACCTGTTGCTGCTGAATTTCGTAAGGCAGCAGACTTTCATCCAAAACATGGGTATCGGTCAGGATCACCGCCCGCTCAATAACATTTTTGAGCTCACGGATATTGCCCGGCCATGGATAATCTTCCAATTTATGAACAAATTCATCGCTGAGTTCATTGATCTGCTTTTTAACCTTCAGGGCAAAATGCTGCATAAAGTACTCTGCCAGTAGTTTAATATCTTTTTTACGCTCGCGCAGGGCAGGCAATGTGATCTGGAAAACTGAAAGCCTGTAAAACAGATCCGACCGGAAGTGACCATCGGCAATTTCGTTTTGCAGGTTGCGGTTTGTTGCCGCCAGAATACGTACGTTTACCTGGGTTGGTTTAATATCACCAATTTTTAAAAATTGTTGTGATTCCAGCACACGAAGCAATTTGGCCTGCAGATCGTGGTCGAGTTCGCCTATCTCATCTAAGAAAATAGTGCCTCCGTTAGCTTCTTCAAAAAGGCCTTTTTTGTCTTTCAGCGCTCCGGTGAATGAGCCGGCCTTATGACCAAACAGCTCACTTTCCAGTAATTCCTTAGTAAAAGCGCTGCAGTTTACGGCCACAAACGATTTTGTATTGCGGTTACTGGCCTGGTGAATAGCTTCGGCAAAAATTTCCTTGCCGGTGCCGGTTTCTCCCAGTAACAGAACGGTGGTATCGGTTAAAGCTACCTTTTGTGCCAGCTTGATCACATCGCTGATGGCGGTTGATCTGCCAATGAGCCTGTCGAACCCAAACTTATCATTCAGTTTGCTTTGTAGTTCTATAACCGTTTGCTGTAACAGGGCCTTATCCATCGCCTTGCTTACCAGCGGGATAATTTTTTCGTTATCATCGCCTTTGGTGATATAATCAAAAGCGCCGGCTTTAATAGCTTTTACACCATCATTAATGGTACCGTAAGCCGTGAGTACAATAATTTCTGTTGAAGGGTAATTCTTCTTGATGGTTTCTGACAGGGTAATACCATCGGTATCGGGCAGCTTTACATCGCTAAGTACTACATGTATATATTCCTGCTGTAATTTACGCAAGCCTTCTTTACCATTGGCAGCGGTAAAAACTTCATGCCCTTCCAGTTGCAGGATACGGGCAAGCAGGTTGCGCAACCTTTCCTCGTCATCAATAATTAAGAGCTTACCTTTTTGCATGATGGCAAATATGGTAAATTTTGACCGTTGATTTTAATGATTACCCTGATTTCGTTGATGGTTTGTACGCGAGACTATGATTTTAATTACTTAACATCCGCACATCTGCATATCAGTAGTTTACCACGCCCTTGCCCGGCGGGTGGCACGCATTAGTTGGCGGTGCCTTTTAGCCTCATAATAATCGTTAGTTACCAGTATGGAATGTATTACACCCGGTATCCAAAAAAACAAGGTTAAAAATATATTCAATATAAATGCTCCAATACGGCCGGTGGTCAGAATGGCCAGCGGAGGCAGTAAAAAACATAAAAAATATCTCATGGCGCTAAAATTTAAATCAACTGATACACCGTATCATAACGTTTAGACCACAGAACTATTTTTTTGTTACTACTGTTTTTAATCGCGCAGGTTGAGCGGTAGCTGATCACCAAAAAACAGGGCTTTGAGTTCTGTAGCATCATTAGGCTTCATTTTTCCGCCCAGTATCAAGCGCAACTGCCGGCGACGCAAGGCACCTTCAAAAAGGGTTATTTCTTCTTCTGTTTCGGGTATTAGTGCAGGTACTGTTGTTTTTTGTCCGTCACTGTCAAGCGCTACAAAAGTGTAGTAGGCTTCGTTGCTTTTTACACGGGTACCGGAAGGGATATTTTGCGCCCATACATCCATCCTTACTTCAACGGAAGTAGTGAACGCGCGGGTTACTTTAGCTTCAATACTGATCACATCACCTAGTTTTATTGGCGATTGGAACGATACATTATCAACCGAAGCGGTTACCACAATACGGTTGCAATGTTTTTGCGCGGATATAGCGGCCGCTATATCCATCCAGTGCAGCAGGCGCCCTCCCATCAGGTTGTTTAACGTATTGGTATCATTGGGTAATACCAGTTCATTCATGATGGTATATGATTCTTTGGGCGATTTTCCGGTCATGTGCTTAATTTTAGGCAAAGATAAGCATTTTGACTTGGTGCGAGTGCGTGGAGCGAAGTGCTTGGAATAATTACCTCTTTAAAACACACTATGTCCCTCATCTCGCTCCCGACACACGCTCCTCGTTCCACGAACCTATTTCTTCACCGTATTCAATTCCCCAAAGCCAACCAACTCATCCCAGCGGGCCGTCGGGGCGCGATAGTAGATAAGCAACTGGTAATCATTTTCGGTTTCGAAATGGCTGCCTTCCAATGGAATATCACTGGCCCTTTTAGTGGTGTTATCATACCAAACATATTCGTAGTCATATACGCCCTGTTTCAGGAGCAGGTTGATATGGTATTTGCCATCTTCGCCAAATGTGAGTTTGCTGCGTTCATCCAGTTTATAGTCGTTAAAGGCACCAACGATGTACGGACTGCCCTCTGACTGAGGCTTATAAGCAGCCAAACCAAAATAAATATGCGCGTAATCGGCATCTGTGCGCGGGTCGGTGCCATCCTGGTTCAGCACAAAAAATTTACCGTCATTATCATACAGCAACAGGTAATCCGGGCTATCACGGATAGGATCAGTCAACAGCACCACATTGTTGGCTGTGTCTTTGATGATACGGGCAATGCGCTGGGAATTAAGCTTTAGCGTACGGGTATCAAACAGCCTGAACTCATTGCGGCCAGGAAAATCATTGATAGATACATCGTTATAAACCAATTGTGTACCACGCACATAGGTTGGCTGCGTATTTAAAATGCCGGTTTGCGTACGCGCGTTTTGCATCAGTAGGGCGCGGATCTCGAACGAAGGATTTTGGACGGGTAAGCCGGCATAGTCAACCGTAAAGTTTACCTTTTGATTGGTTTTGCGGGTCTGCACTTCAGGCGAGGTGCCGATAGTGGCCGCTATGGATACCTTTTTGTTTACCACGTATAAACGACGGGTAAGCACCAGTTTAGACTGGTCGCCATCCTCGTAAACTTTCAGTATGTAATTGCCTGATATTTTGGGTGCTATATTGTTATTCGGCAGCTTGAGCTCATAGTGTGTATATTTTTGAATAGTACCAGTTGAGTAGGTATAGGTATACAAACGGTCGTCGGTAAAGCTTTGCAGGTACTCGGTGGTAGACAGGTTCGAGGAGTTCCAGCGGGTATCGCAATGCTCAATGGTATAGTAGTAATTGCGACTTCCGCCACGCAGATCATCAAAGGCCAGCGTTACCTTTTCTGTTGATCCTAAGGCGATTATCGGGAACGAACCCTGTTTTTGAGTGTTGTAAAACTCCACGCTTTTGATGGCCGGATCATATACATTATTATCATAAGGCGATTGTGCAAATCCCCGTAGGGTAGTGAATAAGAGAACCAGTAGGTAATAATGTTTTCTCATTGTGTTTAAGCTTATTTTATTGCCTCGGTCCTCGACAGGATTGGCGTGGCGAAATTTAAGAATTTCCGGAACAGAAATAACCCGATGTTGTGTATTTTAAAAAATTATCCTCTAATGAAACCTTTTTAAACCCTGAATTTTAACATTTTTCTGCCCGAAAACCGGGTAAAATCATTCAAAAATGAACTCGTAACCATCGATTTTAACACTTTTTAACAAATTTTAGCACGGTTTTAACGTGTTTTTAAAACTTTAAAAAGTTTTAAAAAAATTGATCGTCAAATAACTATATAAAATGGTTGGTTTTTGATCCTGTTTTGCCCTTAACTAAAAAGCCCGGCTACCTGTTTAAGAGGCAGCCGGGCTGTTGCTATATAAATATACGAAAAATTTGTTTGAACCCCAACCTCCGGCACTTTTTTGACCAATGGTGTTAATCCTTTGACCACTGAGTCGTGCTTTAATTTATAACAGTTTAAAATTGTAAACTTTTAATACACAGATAATTTAGTTTATAAATTAAAAAATAAAACATCATGAACCAAGGCCAAACACTAAAAAACATTAACCCTGAAAACGCCAGCAGGCAGTATTACCTCGACTGGTTAAGGGTAATCACCATTTGTCTGGTATTTCTTTTTCATTGCGGCCGCTTTTTTGATTTTGACGACTGGCATGTAAAAAACGCAGTTGTTTCACCAACAGCAAGCCTGTTCAGTTTTTTTATGGTACAATGGATGATGCCCCTGTTTTTCTTTATTTCGGGCGCAAGTACGTGGTTTGCGCTTCAGTCAAAAAACGGTGGTAAGTTTCTTAAAGACCGGATGCAAAGAATTTTAATTCCTTTAATTTTTGGTATTTTCATGCTTTCTCCGCACCAGGTTTATTTCGAAAGGCTTTCGCACCACCAGTTTGCAGGTACGTTTTTTGAGTTTCTGCCGCATTATTTTTCGGGGTTGTATGCCTTTGGCGGAAATTTTGCGTGGATGGGGTTGCATTTATGGTATTTGCTGCTACTCTTTATTTTCTCTGTTATTACCTTGCCCTTGTTATTGCTTTTAAAGCGAAAATCAGCAAGCCGTACAAAATCCGGATCATCTCTATCCTGGTTATTAGTATTCGTAATCCTGCTTGTGCTGCCCGGCTGCTTGTTCTCGCCCGAGGATATCATCGGAGCCAGGGTTTGGGGGGGATGGAATATGGTAGAGCATTTAATGTTGTTCATTTTAGGATATTTTGCATTTTCGATGGCTAATATTCCAAGCACCTGGCTAAAGTACCGCTACCCTTTGCTGATAATAACAGTTTTATCAACAGCATTAAATATTTATTTTTTTTTAAATAACATAAGGTTTGAATTTGGCACATTCCCGTATTGCCTAAAAATAGCATTACGAAGTTTGGTTTGTTTCAGCTGGATCTGTACGTTGCTGGGTTTCGCCAAAAGTAATTTAAACCATACCAACAAATTCCTCAGATATGGCAATGAGGCGGTGTTACCATTTTATATTATTCATCAGCCTGTAATTGTGTTTATTGGCTATTTTGTTGTGCAATCACAGCTTTCTATCGGCCTTAAATATGTGGTTATAGTAGTTGTATCCCTTAGTATTGTTATGTTTTGTTATGAATTTTTAATAAGGAGATCTGAATGGATAAGGTATCTTTTTGGGATAGGCCGATCAACGAAAAAATAAAACAGGCAAGTTTCCGTCCTTAAGACTCCCCTCTTTGCACCGAGGGCGCAAAGAGGGGAGGAATCTACCCACGCTTCATACGAGAGCGATAGCGTGGCAATCCCCTACTTACAGGGCGGACCTGCCTATCGGGGATTGCTTCGTGCCTCGCAATGACGCGTGGGGGTGTTTCTATTACTCCTCCTTCCCGAAAATAGTCGAGAAGGTGAATATATGTATAAATCACATTTAATAAATTTGATATATTTATTTATATCATTGATTATTTGCATGTTAAGATAACATAATAGATTGCTCATATCGGTTACTAATAGCTGTAATCAGTATTATAGTTTTATAACATTGAAAAATAAGCGGTAATATCTATACGTTGACTGCTTAAACCAATTAACCTGTAACCAACTAATTTTCCTGCAATGAAAAAAATTTACAACAATTCTCCCCGTGGCTATGCTTTGCCCCCAAAGGCTATTAATGTGGAATGGGCTATATCGTTAACACGATTAAGCCTGAGCAAAAAAGCTTAGCCTCACTCATTTTTTTACAGCTGGCTGGTAGCTTTAACTGTCTATTAATCGCCCAATCTGGTTAATCTGTAACTAATTAAATTTCCTGCTATGAAACAAGTTTTACCCCTGTCTTGTAATGGCCGCGCTTTGCCCAAAAAGATCATTGATGTTGTGCCCCGACTGCATTTAAGGGCGTACGGCTAAATGCAAAAGGCCCACAAACCTTATCCAATTCACAACCAGGTGAACAGTCATAACTGCCCGCCCGCTACTCTAATCAATTAATCTGTAAACCAATTAAATTTCCTGCAATGAAACAAATTTTTCCCCTGTCTTTCAGAGGCCCGGCTTTGGGCCTGAAGATCATGTATGTTGCATTGGCTGTATTGATGGCCATGACCATGCCACTCAACGCGAAGAGCCTGCGAACCTTCCATTATTCATCCCTATTGCCCATTGATGTAAAGGGCAAGGTTTTGGATGAGAATGGCCTTGGAGTACCCGGAGCAACTGTAAAAGTAAAGAATGTTGAAAAAGCCACTATAACCGATACGGAAGGAAACTTTAGTTTGAAGGGCATTCCCGATGACGCCACCCTGGTAGTATCATACGTGGGCTATATTACTCAGGAGGTGCAAGCCGGTCCCGGAAACATGACGATCAAACTCGTACCACAATCAAAAAAGTTAGATGAGGTTGTGGTTATCGGCTACGGATCGGTTAAAAAGTCAGACTTAACCGGATCGGTGGGAACAGTAAAAGCCGAAACACTGCAGGAACGTCCGTCCTCTTCTTTAAACCAGGGATTGTCTGGCCGGGTATCAGGGGTAAACGTATCTTCCAACTCCGGCAGGCCTGGCGCCCGGTCAAATATCCGCATCCGTGGTTCCAGTTCACTGAGCGTTTCCAATAATCCGCTATACGTAATAGATGGGGTGATCCTCAATCCGGTAGACCTGCGAAACGGTAGTACGCCGATAGATTATTTGAACCCTAATGATATCGCCTCCATCGAGGTATTAAAGGATGCCTCTTCTACCGCTATTTACGGAGCTCGGGGAGCCAATGGCGTGATCCTGGTAACCACCAAACGCGGAACTTCGGGCGGTGGTAAAATTACTTATGATCCTGATTTCAGTATAGGCATATTGCCTAAAAAATTGGCAGTGCTCAACTCCAAAGAGTTTTTGGCTGTGGAGGACCTGGCGTACGCCAACGCGCAAAAATATGACCCCATAGGCTGGGCCACGGGTACAAAATATACCAACCCCAAAACCAAGCGTACCAACCCTAAATTATTTGATGCCAACGGAAACCCGTTATATGATACCGACTGGCAGGAAGAAGCATTTCAAAAAGCCTTTACGCAAAACCATCAGTTGGGTATTACCGATGGCGACGAAAAAAGAAGTATAGGCGCTTTTTTAAACTATCGTAACCAGGAGGGCCTGGCAAAAGGTTCATGGCAAAAAAGGTTTGCCGGCCGTTTTGTGTTTGACAGCCAGGTAAAAAGCTGGATAAAAATTGGCGGTACCCTGAGTTATACCAATCAGGACGATAAGCAGGTAGATCAGCTTGACGGTGGCGGTATTACCATGATGCGCCAGGTGATAGAAGAACTGCCTATCATCCCGGTAAAATATCCGGATGGAACATGGGCAAGTAACAGGGACTATCCGGGAATGGAAGGTGGTGATAGCCCTTTAAGGATAGCCGCCGACAGGATCTCGCTTTTACATACCCAAACTTTGCTTGGCGATATGTCGGCCAATATTCACCTGGCGCCGGAATTGGATTTTAAATCGACCGTAGGTGTAAATATTATTAACCAGCGGGAGGATTATTCGGCGGTGAAAGGAATGCAATATATTTCGGATAATGGAGATGCCTCAGTAAATAATAACCGGTATAATTCGTGGCAGTTTGAAAACTACCTTACTTATAATAAACGGTTTGCTAAAATACACGCGGTAACCGCTATGGGAGGTGTATCCTGGCAGCATGTTGACCGGTTTGAGGACCAGGCCAGTACACAGGGCTTTACCGATCCCTATTTTCAGTTCAATAATTTGGGTGCGGGATCAAGCCCCCAGGCGCCCTATTCAAACGCGCAGGCATATGGATTAAACTCTTATTTTGCCCGTGTCAACTATGGTTTTCGCGATAAGTATTTAGTCACTTTTACCGGCCGTTATGATGGCTCTTCCAAATTCGGGACCGATAATCAGTATGCTTTCTTTCCTTCGGCAGCCTTGGCCTGGCGGGTAATGGAGGAGGATT
Organism: Mucilaginibacter sp. RCC_168; assembly: GCF_041355315.1. NCBI lineage: Bacteria > Pseudomonadati > Bacteroidota > Sphingobacteriia > Sphingobacteriales > Sphingobacteriaceae > Mucilaginibacter > Mucilaginibacter sp. RCC_168. Next base: position 304,474 of record NZ_JBFUPN010000001.1, on the reverse strand, counting down.
TTATGAAGAATATCCCTGCTATTTCCAATTTAAAACTGCGGGCCAGTTATGGCGCTACCGGCAACTCCGAAATTCCGGCCTACAGGGCTTTGGCCGGTTTGGGTAATTATAACGTTATTTTTAATGGCGAACGCAATATTGGTGTAGGCACCAACCGGGTAGCCAATTCAACCCTGCAATGGGAAAAAACAAAGCAACTGGACTTTGGTATGGAACTGGGCCTGTTCAACAACAGGCTGAACCTGGAGCTTGATCTGTACCGCCGCAAAGTAGATGGTATGTTGCTGGACGCCCCCTTACCATTCTCCAGTGGTTATGGCAGCGTTTACTCCAATGTAGGCAGTATGGAAAATAAAGGGATTGAATTTACCCTTAACTCCACTAATATTAAAACCGGGGATTTTACCTGGAGCACCACCTTTAATATTTCTGTTAATAAAAATAAAGTGCTTGCGTTGGCCAATGGCAATGCCGATATCTACTCGGGTAACGGTGTCATCAGGGTTGGCGAACCTGTTGGCTCTTTCTTTGGCCGGGTTAGTTTGGGAACCTGGGGAACAGCCGAGGCTGCCGAAGCTAAAAAATATGGTATGCTGCCGGGCGATATCAAGTATAAAGACCTGAATAATGATGGTACCATTAATGACCTGGACAGGACGATCATCGGAAAAGGTATACCCGATGGCTTTGGTACTTTCCTGAATACTTTCCAGTATAAAGCATGGTCGCTCACTGTGGATCTGCAATACATGTATGGTAATGATGTACTCGATCGGAGCATTCACTCGGCCGAAGACAGACAGGGCATCGCCAACAGTTATAAAACGGTATTGAACGCCTGGACAGAAACCAATCAGAATACGCCTATAGCGCAGATCAGGCCTATTAACGCTTATTATACCACCAATAACGATAGTCACAAGGTAACCGATGGCTCGTTTATCCGTGGCCGCAATTTGTTGCTGGCGTATACCTTCCCGTCAAAAACTATTTCGAAATTAAAATTGAGCCGGTTAAGGATCTACGGTTCGGTTCAGAATTTTTTCGTGGCTACCAAGTATAAAGGGTATGATCCGGAGGTTTCCAACTCCAGCGCGCCTTTTGACCAGGGCTTAACACTGTATGATTATCCAAAGCCAAGGGTATTTATGCTCGGCCTTAACATCGGATTATAATTGAACATAAACCTTTAAAGAAAAAATCATGAAAACTATCATAAAAAAATACGGATTACTGGCCTTAGCAGTTGGTACGTTAGGAGTTACCGGTTGTAAGAAATTTTTAAATGAAACCGACAAGAGTAATTTTACCGTTGATAATTATTTTACCAAGCCTGAGCATGCCCGGAGTTCGGTAAATGCTATTTATGCCAGCTTGCGCGATCCCATGAGCAGCGGCTTTGGCGGCGGCGCCTGGACAATGACAGAATTTGCAACCGGCCAGGCCGCTACCGACCTGGGGCAGGCTGTGGATAGCTACTTTGTAAAAGATCTGCGCAATACCGCCGATAATGCCTACGGCCTGAGTTACTGGCAAAATTATTATAAAGGAATTGGCAATGCTAATTTGTCCATAGCCAAGATACCGGGCATAGCAATGGATGCAGCCGAATCCAAAAGGCTGTTAGGTGAAGCTCATTTTTTAAGGGCCTGGTATTATTTTACGCTGGTACAGTTGTTTGGCAATATCCCGCTGATCACCGAACCTGTTGATCTGCAATCACCACAGTTGCGACCTAAACAGGCAGCCCCGGAAGATGTTTATAAAGTGATAGTCGACGATTTGAAAACAGCTGAGGCTGCCGAATTACCCTGGACTGATGCCAGCGGGAAGGTAAGTTTAGGAGCGGTAAAATCGTTACTGGCTAAAGTATACCTCACCATGGCCGGTTTTCCCCTGCAAAAGGGCGCGGAGTATTATGATCTGGCATCCAAAAAAGCGGAAGAGGTATTGGATTCCAAACAATTTAAATTATTTACCACTTACGGTGATCTGCATAACCCGGCGAAGAAGAATGTGGAAGAGAACATTTTTATGATCCAGTATAAAACACAGATCATACCCGGAAACTGGCAGGAGTTGATCATTCCTTATAACAAAAACATCTCGGCATATTCCAGCGAAACCGGTGGAATCTACGCTACAGGGGCCTTTGTACAATCGTATGACCCTGCAGATCTGCGCGCCAAAGAAGGCCAGTTCTTTTTTACCAAATTCACCAACCAGGACGATAGAAGTAAGGTGGTTGACCTCGGTGGATATTTTATCTACAAGATATTTGATGTGGTTGCACAAACAAGTACCGCCAATAGCGATTTGAATTGGTCGCTTATCCGTTATGCTGATGTGCTGCTGATTTACGCGGAGGCTTCCAATGAAGTTAACGGCCCGGGTGCAAAAGCATATGACGCGGTTAACCAGATCAGGACAAGGGCAACTTTACCCAACCTCACCGGCTTATCAAAAGAACAGTTCCGGGAAGCCATTTGGCGCGAACGCTGGTACGAGCTATGCTTTGAAAACATTACCTGGTTTGATATGGCACGCCTTCGCAAAGCATTTAATTTGGATACCAAAGGCTTTGATAATTATGTTGGCCATAAGTTTTCATACGGCCCGGTTTTAACCGACAGAGAGCTTTTATTCCCGATACCAAGCAGGGAGTTACGGAATAACCCCAACCTGGTACCCACAAAGGGATACTAATTAGTGAGTAGTGAGTGGTGAGTAGTTAAGTAAGCCTTCCGAAGTTTTTAAACTTTGGAAGGCTTTTAAAAATATAATCTGATGTTCCCCCTTCAGGGGGTTAGGGGGTTACGCTTCCAGCTCGAGGATCTGCTCGGCCAGTGCTTCCCATTTTTGCTGAACCTGTTTTAGTTCGGCTTGTTTTTGGGAATAGTTCGCGTTGGTATCTTTTAATTTGTTGCTATCGGTATAAATTTTATCGTCGGCCAACTGGGCTTCCAGTTGCTTTACTGTTTTTTCCAGGTCGGCAATTTGTTCTTCCATTTTGGCCAGGTCCTGGTTTAGTTTTTTAAGCTGCTGATGTTTGTTTTCGCCTTGTGGTTGTTTAACCGGTTCAGGCTTTTTCTCTTCCTTTTTAGGCTGAGGCGCAGCCGGTATGGCTGTTTTAGGCTCCAGCTTGCGTTTAGCCGCCCACTCATCATATTCGGCATAAGTACCCGGGTAAATCTTGATCTTCTGATCTTCAATAAACCAGATCTTGTTGGCCACGTTATCCAGGAAATACCTGTCGTGCGATACCACAATGAACGTACCTTCATATTGTTCCAGCGCCTGGATCAGGATATTTACCGATTGCATATCCAGGTGGTTGGTAGGCTCATCCAGTACCAGGAAGTTGGCATCGGCAGTAAGCGCCTTGGCCAAAGCCACGCGTGATTTTTCACCACCCGATAATACCTTGATCTTTTTGAACACATCATCGCCGGTAAACAGGAACGAACCCAATATAGTACGCAGCTCTGTATCGGTATGTTTTGGGGCAAAAGCCTGTAACTCCTGCAATATCTGGTTTTCCAGGTGCAGGGATTCCAGCTGGTGCTGGGCAAAAAATGTAGTAGTTACATTATGCCCGGTAGTTACTTTACCTTGATAATCATGATCGGCAGAAGCAATAATGCGCAACAGTGTCGATTTACCTTTACCGTTGGCACCGATCAGGGCAATTTTATCGCCTTTTTCAATTACCGCCTCGCCGCCATTCAAAATATCAATGGCAGGGTATTTTTTAACGATATCCTCTAAAGTCACCACGTGACGGCCAGATTGCCTGGAGAAACGGAAGGCGAAGTTAACCGTTGGGTTATCATCATCCACATCATCCACACGTTCCATTTTATCCAGCATTTTGATACGCGACTGCGCCATTTTTGCTTTGGATGCTTTGGCACGGAAACGCTCGATCAAACGCTCTTCTTGTTTTATTTTTGATTGCTGGTTTTTGAACTCCCCACGCTGAATTTCTTCGCGCTGGGCTTTCTCCTCCAGGTAAAAAGTATAGTTACCCGCGTAAACAGTCAGTTTTCCTTTACGTGATTCTACCGTACGGTTGATCACCTTATCCAGGAACCACCTATCGTGCGATACGATGATGATAGCGCCGTTAAAAGCTTTCAGATAATCTTCCAGCCATTGGATAGATGGTAAGTCCAGGTGGTTAGTAGGCTCATCCAGTAGCAGGATGTCCGGGGCCTGCAATAATATTTTGGCCAGCATTACCCGCATGCGCCATCCACCCGAAAAGGTGTTGAGTTTACGTGCGCAATCGCTGTCGCTAAAGCCCAAACCGGCTAAAATTTCACGGGCCTTATATTCAATGTTATAACCATCAAGCAGCTCAAACTCATGTTGCTTATCGCTCAGCTTGTGTAAAAGATCTTCGGTATAGTCGGTTTCCAGCTTTTTAAGCAGGTTCTCGATCTCGTCATGCAGTTGGTTCTGGCGCTCAAAAGCCTCCATAGCCACATGCACAATAGTTTTATCAGATGAGTATGACAGCAAATCCTGGTTAAGGTAACCCATGGTAAGGTCCTTAGCCATTGATATGGTGCCCGATGTAGGTTTATAGTCGCCTACAATAATTTTCAGAAGGGTAGTTTTCCCGGTTCCATTGGCACCTATTAAACCAATTTTTTCACCGGGTTTTATATGCCAGTTGGCTTCATCGTAAAGGGCCCGCGCACCAATCTCAAACGTAAGGTTATTTATAGCAATCATTTGCGCGCAAAGATACGATTTTTGAGCTTAAAGCCGAAGGCCGAAAGCTTAAGGCTGAAAGAGTAATATCGAATAATGAATTTCGGATGATGAATGACGAAATAATGTTTGTTTCTTACGTCAATATTCGAAACTCAGCATTCATTATTCGATATGGAATCCTTTGTCCTTGTTCCTTAATCCCAAAATCTTTTATCCCACAACCGCTTTAAGCCATGTTTGTGCCATGAGTGCTTCGCCGGGTACACTGGGGTGGACACCGTCCATGCTCCAGTAAGGGGCAGGGGCTACTTCCAGTGCTTTATCAAACGCGGCCTGGTAGGGTACAAAAACGGTTCCGAATTCGGTAGCGATGTCACGCGCGGCTTTGCGGAACAAGTTAAATGTAGGGTACCATTTATCGTCGACCGCCCGTACACCTTTGGTGGCAAAGGGCTCGCAAATCACCAGTTTAATATCTGGCAGGGTTTGTTTGGTAAGGGTAAGCAGTTTTTTATAGTCGGTGATGTAAGTATCAATAGTGCCGGTATAACCGCCCGTAAGCGTATGCCAAAAATCGTTTACACCGATGTGGATGCTCAGGATGTTGGGTTTCAGGTCCAGGCAATCGCTGGTCCAGCGCTCGGCCAGTTGAAAAACCTTATTACCGCTGATGCCTTTATTGTATATCTGCAAATTTTTATCAGCATGATCAAGCAGTAGTTTTGATGCGGTTATTAAGGCATAGCCTGAGCCCAGTGCTTTTGTGTTATTAGGTTCTTTTACGTTACGATCGCGGCCCCAGTCGGTAATGGAATCACCCTGGAATAAGATCACGTCGCCGTTATTGAATTTTAATTTGGATGCGTTTTTTTCAGAGGCCAATGCTGCCGATACAATTTGCGGGATACCCACCGAGGCTATTGAACCCACGGCAGCGGTTTTCAAAAAATTACGACGGCCCTGTTTAAAAGTGTCTCTTAATCTTTCTCTGATCGTCATTTGGATTTGTTTTAGGAACTGAATTTTCGAAAATACAGATTTACCTTGTTTTTTTGAAATAAAAAAATGCTGCCGCGAGTTTAGCAAAGCGTAACTCGTGGTGTAGCATGGGTAAGCTTCCAGCTTACGAAACCAAAATAATCAGCTCATTAATACAATATCAATTAATCCTTTACCATCGGCATAATCTCTTGCACTGCTGTATAGATAATGTTCAGGCTCATCAACCCAACCCGCAATTACAGGATTGTTATGCAGGTAATCAAGTTTTTGATCTATTACCTCATTGCTCCATAATTCAATAGGATGATTTCCTTGCTGCCAGAATTGATAGCGTTCATTATTAGAGTTCGCTTTACCTTCCCGTTCAAAAAACCATAACATCCATTCGCGCCTGCTTTCCTGAATGTTTTCGTCGATGGCTTTTATAATGGCTTTTGAAGTGTGTCTTTTGATATCTCTTAAAATATCCTGCATCGGTTTGTCATTTGTACCGATGATGAGATGGATATGGTTGCTCATGATCACCCAGACATATAATTGAAGCCCTTTATGTGCGATGCAATATTTGAACTATCGATAATAATATCTTTATATTCTCCTCGGGTAAATACGTCGATCCATCTTATTACACTAAAAGTTACAAAATAAGGCCGTTCCTGATCGTGAAATTTGTAGTTGCTGCTCATTGGGGAGTTAAGATAGTAAAGTTGGTGTAAAGCTGGAAGCTTTACCATGCTATACCACGAGTTACGCTGCGCTAAACTCGCGGTAGCAACTTTCTGATCACCCTAAATCAAAAATCCTAAAATTCTGGTTTACACACATAAAGGAATGTGCTAACTTCGCGGCATGTATTTTTTATTAAAACCCATCCTGTTCCAGTTCGATCCCGAAAAAGTACATTATTTTGTAACCCGCAACTTAAAACGGTTCAACCGTTTTCCGGGTGGAGCTGCTTTGAGCAGGGCCATTTGGGATGTGAACAACCCGCGACTGGAAAGAGAGGTATTTGGCCTCCGGTTTAAAAACCCGGTAGGATTGGCAGCCGGTTTTGATAAAAATGCCGAACTCATGGGCGAAATGGCCAACATCGGTTTTGGTTTTGTGGAGATAGGTACCGTTACCCCGCTGCCACAGCCTGGCAACCCAAAAACACGGATGTTTCGCTTACCAGCAGATGGCGCGCTTATCAACCGTATGGGTTTTAACAACTTTGGTGTTGATGTTGCGGCCGAACGGATAGCCGCCTTCCGCAGAAACGCGAAAGATGCACAGAAAGACCTGATCATCGGCGGTAACATCGGCAAAAATAAGGTTACTCCTAACGAAGAAGCGGTTAATGATTATATCAAATGCTTTGACCGCCTGTTTGATGTGGTTGATTATTTTGTGGTGAACGTAAGTTCGCCCAATACACCAGGCTTGCGCGAACTGCAGGAAAAAGAGCCGCTGATGCACCTGCTCCATACGCTGCAGCAGCGCAATTCAAAAAACGGTATCAGCAGGCCAATTCTCCTTAAAATAGCTCCCGACCTCACCGATTCGCAGCTGGATGATATTGTTGATATTGTACAGCAAACTGGCATAGCGGGTATTATCGCTACCAATACAACTATTAGTCGCGAAAATTTAACTGCTGCCGAAGATTTAAAAAATGAAATGGGAGGTCTGAGTGGCAAACCATTAACCAAACGCTCAACCGAGGTGATCCGTTACCTGCATCAAAAATCAAATGGATCATTCCCCATCATTGGCGTAGGTGGCATCCACTCTGCAGATGACGCTATGGAGAAACTACAGGCCGGCGCATCGCTGGTGCAGCTGTATACTGGTTTTATTTATGAAGGGCCCGGATTGATAGGCAGGATCAATAAGAAGCTGCTAAACCGTTGATTTGTTTGATCGCGTTGATTTCGCTGATTTTTTTCTGAACCATGATTTTCACTAATTGATTATTTTTCAATGGTGCTCAAGAGGGGCTTCGCCGTTTTTAGGATTATTCGATTACCCCGATTTTCTTAAAAAATCAAAATAATCCCCAAATCCTAAAAATCATGGTTCTGACAAATAGCTGTTCTGACAAAAATCATCAGCGAAATCAACATAATCATTTTCATCAACGGTCAAATTTCCACCCATAAAAAAATCCCACCGGTTTCTGAAACCAGCAGGATTTTATAAGATCTTTTTGAGCACAGTTAAGCACTCAAACAGAAAAAATTATTTTGCAGCAGCTGCAGCTTTTGCTAAAACTTCGTTGTTTTTAGCAATCTGGCTGTGTTTTGACTCAGCAGAACGGCTTCCGTACTCCAGGTTGGTAGCCAGTTTCAAAAACTGAACTTCTAAACGTGAAGTGGTTTTGTTTTTTCTATCTTTTCTTTTTAAACGAGTAACGCCCATGGTGTTGATATTTTAAATTTTTTAAACCCTTGAGGTCGGGAGCGGATTCGAACCGCTGTAAAAGGTTTTGCAGACCTCTGCCTAGCCACTCGGCCACCCGACCATTTTTTAAGGACTGCAAAAATAGTAATTTATTTTTTGGAAAGCCAACATTTATTTCATTGAATTTCTTTTTATTTCAGAACAGAGTATGGCCGTTGCAATTGCCACGTTCAATGATTCGGCATTTCCGGCCTTGGGGATGGTTACGGCGCTGGTTATCAGTTGCTCAACCGGGGCGCTGATGCCGTTTCCCTCGTTACCCATCACCAGCAGGCCTTCGGCGCCAAAATTGGTGTTATACATATTGTGCCCGTTGAGCATAGCGCCGAATATGGGAAGCTTTATCTGCGGCAGCACACTTAAAAGATCAGCATAATGCACATTCACGCGCGCCAGCGAACCCATGGTAGCCTGTACTACTTTGGGATTATATACATCGACCGTGTCTTCCGAGCAGATAATATCCTGTATACCAAACCAATCGGCTGTACGGATGATGGTGCCCATATTGCCCGGATCCTGCACGTTATCCAGCACCAGCGAGAATTTTTTTTCGAGCGCTTTGTAATTTAATACCGGCCATATTGGTATCTTGACCAAACCAATTACCTCCTGCGGTGTTTTCAGGGAGCTGATTTTTTGGAGTTCATTTAATGAAATTTCCTGAAAGTTTATTTTTCGGGATAAATTCAGCAATTTTGGAGCAATTGCAGGGGTATGGTATATGGTATCAACCTGGTAAGCAGAGTTTATAAATTCTGTAACCGATTTGTAGCCCTCAACCATAAATAAACCATGTTCCCTGCGGAACTTTTTATGTTGTAAGGATGATAATAAACTGATTTGTGATTTTGAAAGCATATATAAACCCTGCTGTTTTCCGCCTTACAATATTAAGTATTTTGCTGCTCATTATCGGATCGGGCTGCAGCAGCACCCGTGGTTTAAAAAAAGACCAGATAATTGTACGCAAAATTACCATTAAAGGTATTGATAAGGAATTTGCCGAAACTGCTGTAAATTATGTAGATAAAGAACAGCAGCCCAATAACTGGCTCAATCTGCAATTTTATTATACTTTCAATAAAAACGGCAAACGCAATTTTGGCGAAACACCCTCTATCCTGGATAGTAACCTGGTGGAGTTTTCACGTGGCCAGATAGAAAAATATATCCGGAACCGCGGCTATCTGAAAGCTACGGTAAAGGACAGCATTTTGGTTAAAAAACAAAAAGCCGAATTGGTTTTTACCGCCCAGGAGGGGCCTATGTTTCGTGTAAGGAAGGTATCAGATAGTATTGCCGATAAAAAAGTTAAAACTTTATTTGATGCCAACCGAAATAAGATCTCCCATATTTCGCCGGGGGCGCGTTTTGATACCGATAGCTTGGCTCATGACAGGGATGAGCTTTACGCGCTGATGAAACGGAATGGCTACTTTGATTTTTACCGGCAATACGTGAGCTTCGATTACGACTCCACCTTTAATAATAGTGTGGTTGATGTTAAAATGATCGTTGATAATCCGCCGGGAAAAAAGGAACATCCTCTTTACTGGATCAATAATACGCTGGTTACCATTTCGCGGAGCAGCGGGCGCACAACAGGTAAAGCGGATACCATACAGGTTGATTCGCAGTTTAGGTTTGTTGATTTCTCTGGCCGTTTTAAGCCACGGGTGGTAAAAGATTATACCTTTCAGCACAAGAATGATCTTTACAATGCCGATAATCAAACCCTTACCACAGCCCGGCTTTCGGAATTAGGGGTGTTTCGTAACGTGCCCAACCCTACTTATGAAAAACTACCCGACAGTAGTCACCGGCTTAATACTAAAATTGATATCGTACCGCTCAAAAAAATGTCAGACCGGGTAGAGGGTGAGGTCCTCTTTAGTGGCGGCCGTTTTGGTTATAACATAGGTAATACCTTTACCAACCGTAACCTGTTTAAACAGGCCGCTATTTTACAGGTAAAATTAAACTGGAGTATTTTATTTGATAACGGGCGCAGCATCCAAAACCAGGAACTAAGAGCTGGGGTTAATCTTATTTACCCCCGTATTTTAACCCCATTTGGTTTTCCGTTGTTAGGTAAATTCGGTGTGCCTCATACTACCTTCTCCAGCAATTATTCGCTGTTTTACCAAAAAGGCATTGTGCGGCGCGAAAGCTTTATTAACTCCGTGAGCTACGATTTTTTTGAAACCGGTCGTAAGCAACATACCATTACACCTATCAGTATTGAATTTTCGCGGGGTATACTTGACCCGGTTGCCATGGATACCTTGATTAAACAAAACAGGCAATCCTATATAAAATTAATTGGGCGTACCACGTTTACAACAGGCAGCCAGTACACCTTTCAGTATAACGCCATTGAATTAAACTCTTATAAAAATTTTACCTATTTCCGTGGCAGTTTAGATATCGGGGGTAATTTTCTGAGCCTGGCAAGCAGCGTGTTTAATGCGCCGAGAGACGCGGATAATGAACGTAAAATTTTTGGTTATACTTTTTCGCAATATGCCAAAACCGAACTCGATCTGCGTATTTACAAAACACTGGGCGGGGAGCGTCAATTTATATTCCGCATAAACCCGGGTATTGGTATACCGTATGGTAACAGCAACCAGTTGATATTTGAAAAAAACTTTTATACCGGCGGCGCTAACGATATCCGTGCCTGGTTACCCCGTACCCTGGGGCCCGGACAGTTTAACCGCGGAACTTATTATGGAACCGATACTACCAATCGTGCAGGTTTAAAATACCTCGATCAGTTTGGCGAAATAAAAATAATAGGCAACGCCGAATACCGGTATACACTTGCTAATAACCTTTGGGGAGCCAAATTAAAAGGGGCCATATTTATGGATGCCGGTAACGTATGGCGCCTGGGTAAAAAGGCTGAAAACCCCGGCGGCGAATTCAGGTTTGATAACCTGCTGCAATCAACAGCTATTGGTATTGGTACAGGCCTGCGGTTCGATCTCGGTTTCTTTATATTCAGGCTCGATGCGGCATTTAAATTTAAAGATCCTCAGTTTAACGGCTCCGATCAATGGGTGCTGATCAAACACTTTGGCGAATTATTTAAATCGGGCGAATTTAAGGAAGCCTATTTAAAAGCCAATAAAACCAGCACCGACAGCAAGGGCAAAATCCAAGGCGACAGCTACAACTTTATGCAGCTAAACTTTGGTGTGGGACTACCGTTTTAATGAGTGAATTACTGAGTTAGTGAATTAATGAATTAGTAAGCCTGGATTATAAAGGCAGGCCTCTGCGCACGAGTCTTCGACAAGCTCAGACTGACAGGCCTTTATATTTTTAATGAGTGAATTATTGAATTCGTGATTTGAAGAAACAGCTTTAAGCTTTCTGCTTTCTGCCTTCAGCTCACCTAAAACATTCCCTTCAGTCCGTCAATAATACTCTCAAAAAAGGTAGGCATACTTAGGCCGTTGTGGTAGTTAAAATACAGGAATATACAGAGTATGATCACCGCTATAATTATAAACCGCTTAAACATATAAGCCAGCAACACCAGTGCCAGCGGAATGGCCACCAGGAAGATCCAGCTGATATGGAAGGGGCTTAATTTACTATCGTGCTTATAAATATAATAGAGTATGGCGTGTGTGCCACTGTCATTCATGTGTTTGGCATATAAAAAGCTGGAACGATCAAGCTTGTGGCGATAAAAAGCGGTCCCTTTTTCAAATTTCAATTGTTCCTGGAAACCGTTCATTACAAAGGTGAATACCCCATTAACATCTTCCTGTATCACACCTGCGGTATCGGTAGCAACCACCGCAACCTCATCAACAGCAAAGGGGTTTTCTTTTACAACAAAGTGGTTAATGGCGATGGATTTTGCAAAGCCAAAGCCCTGGGCGGCCATAAAAAGGCACACTAAAAGGAATAGTTTCTTCATTTTTTTAATTAGCCGGTTATGTTTACCGTATAAAAATGTACGCAATAAAAATAGTGTTTTAAAGCGGTCGGTTCAAGAAATATATGCTTGCAATTAATACCCTTGCAAATTTTAATTAAATAATACAGGCACAAAAAACTACAATTTTATTTTGGGCGTTGATGTTAAGCAACAACGCTTATCAACATTTATATGAATTTCGATATAGACAGACAAACACTAAATGATCTGGCCATATTTCAAAATAACAATTCCCGCCAATCGGTATGTGGTCTTTTCGGCCAAACAAATACCATTGGTGGTAATGAAATGTTGCTGGATATGTTCAACAAACCGCTCGTTGATCCTGTTCACATCAAGGAAAGAGTAGCAGTGTTTTTGTATATGGAGGAACACCATATTAAAATCAGCTTTAATAGAAACGATTATGATTTTGTTGAATTTTATTTAAGAAAGCATGATCAGGCCAACCTATTTTCAGGTATAACCGGGTTCCTGGAAAAAATTATATACGCGTTTAAGTTTAATAATAGTGATTATTATGTAATTAAAACCGGCATAGAAAGCGCACTGTTGATACTGGATAGCTTAATCAAATTTGCTGAGGCCCTACAGACCGATCTGCCTAAGCAACTACAAGAATTCCGCTGCACTATTTTAAGCACTTTCCAGCCGGCGGAATTTGCATGGCTAAAACAATTGATCAGGAAACCCAATCGCAACGTTGCGGACATGGCGAAAGCGGATCGCTTTTTCAGACAGATAGCGTATGAGCAAATGAAGACTTTGCTAAATGTTGCGTATCAGTTAGATGTTTATCAATCTGTAAGCCTGAGCGGTAAGGCCCTTGGTTTTACATTTCCGGTAGTTAATGAAAACAGCGCAAGGGGATTAACTATTGAAGGTTTATTCCATCCATTTATTGCTAATCCAATAAGTAACGACATCGAATTTAGTGCCGGCAAAAATGTTTGTTTTATTACCGGTACCAATATGGCCGGAAAATCATCCATGCTTAAAGCCATTGGAATTGCTATTTATTTATCTCAGATAGGCTTTCCTGTGCCTGCAAAACGTATGGTGACTTCCGCATTTAAAGGTTTAATTACCACCATAAACTTAGCCGACGATGTGGAACAAGGACATAGCCATTTTTATAAAGAAGTATTGCGGGTTAAGCACGTGGCCAAAAAGTTAAATGAGTCAAAAGATATGTTCGTGATTTTTGACGAACTATTCAGGGGGACAAATGTTAAAGATGCCTATGACGCTTCTTTGGCCATCATTGTTGCCTTTGCCGAAGTGAAAACCTGTTTTTTTGTAGTTTCTACACATATTGTTGAGGTTGCTCATGAGTTATCATCTATTAAAAATATTAATTTCAGATACATGGAAACTATTTTTGAAGATACCAACCCGGTAAACAGTTACAAATTAAAAGAGGGCATTACTGAAGAACGATTAGGCATGTGGATAGTGAAAAACGAAGGGATCCTGGAAATCATAAAAAGCGCTTTAAACTCTTAGCATGTCTTAGGCTCACGATGCCTCAATAATTTACAATGCCATTATACCAGCTTCATCACTAAAATAGCAAAATGTATTAGCTTAGCAGCCATTGCAAACACCGCTCAATAAAATGATCAAAGCATATAAACTATATACCGGGACCGACGGTAATTCGCACATACAAACGGGCAGTGTGGCTGAAGCTCAGTTTAACGAGGCCTCGGCAGTCCGGTTCCAGGAATCGCCGCCACATTCATTCTTCGATTGGCATAATGCGCCAACCAACCAATACGTGATCACCTTGTTAGGCACGCTGGAGTTTGAAACCCGAACCGGCGAAACTTTTATACTGAAACCCGGCGAAATACTGATAGCTACCGATACCACCGGCACGGCCCACAAATGGCGCCTGATCAATGATGAACCCTGGCGCCGTGTTTACGTAACATTTGAGCAGGAAAACCAGGTGAATTTTATACCGGATGTTGAGTCTTAAGTTCTAAGTCCGAAGTCTTCAGTCAAAAGAATCTCTTCTGTTCAACTTAAGGCTTCGGATTCAAGCTATTTTATCCTCACGTAAGTATTATTGTATCCATCGCTTATGGATATATCATAGAGGTAAAGGGTGTCATTTCTGATCAGTAAGGATTGGTCAAACCTATTGCCTGTTTTAAATACGTCGATAGTTGTGCCGCCATATTTATAATTCCTGATGATAGAGAATTTGCCTTGCATAGCCACCGTATCTTTTCTGTAAAAACGAAAAGTGCTATCGTCATTAAATTGGTAGCGTTGAGTAAAACCGGCGCTTTGCGGTGTTATAGTAAAACCACCTATACCACCTGTTGATTTAACCCAGCGCCATTGCCCCATGACGGAAGTTGACGTAGGAAGTTTGTCTTTTTTGCAGGAGCTCGCGCCGCATAGTGTAAGCGCTATAAGCATTAATAAAAATTGTTTCATACTGTAAGGTTTATATACTAATTACGATATGCGCCGGTTAAACGATACACCGGGCTGATTTTAAACCATATAATTGTTTGTATAAATGATACCTGTTTGTAAATTACGCGCAAATTCTTTTTGTACCCTAATACTATGATTATTGTTATTCAATGTAAAGACCAGGTTGGTTTGGTGGGTTCCATAGCTACCATATTGGCTCAACATCAGCTCAATATCGTTTCCATGCGCGAACATGTGGATAAAGCCGAAAATATTTTTTTTGTACGCCTGGAGGTAGAGGATGGAAACACCGATGGATTGGAGGATACATTGAAAGATATATTACCAGCAGGAGCTATTATATCGGTAAACCCTACCCCACATAAAAAAATAGTGGTGATGGTAACCAAAGAGTACCATTGCCTGGCTGATATACTCATCCGTAATTATTTTAAAACCCTGGGTGCAACGGTGCAATGTGTAATTGGTAACCATGCCACCCTGCAGAATATTTGCGAGCGCTTTGATATGCCCTTTTACCACCTGTCGCATGAGCAATATGGCCGGGAAGAGCTGGAGCAGCAAATGGCTGATGTGATACAGCAATATGCGCCGGATTACATTGTATTAGCCAAATTCATGCGTATCCTGTCGCCGGCGTTTGTGGCCCGGTTCCCGATGCGGATCATTAATATCCATCATTCGTTTTTGCCTGCATTTATTGGGGCCAACCCTTATAAGCAGGCCTTTGAACGTGGTGTGAAGTTGATAGGCGCTACAGCTCATTTTGTATCTAATGAGCTGGACGAAGGGCCTATCATTGCCCAGCAGATCATCCCGGTAAATCATTCGTTTACGGCCGCTACTATGGTAAAAGCCGGTCAGGAAATTGAAACAGCCGTTTTGGCCAATGCCCTTAAACTGGTTATTGAGGATCGTGTTTTTGTTTATGGGAATAAAACGGTTGTTTTTGGATAAGAAATTGATTATTATACTGAACTGCAAAACGGGATGTCATGGTGAGCCGTCGAACCATGACGGGCAGATCTCTGCGCACGCGTCTTCGACAAGCTCAGACGGACAGTCCTTTTTTCTGTTTTACAACCTGATTTGTCTGTGAGGTCCCGAAACAAATCCGGGATGACTTTGTGATTATTTATTTCGGTAATTAACGCCTGTTTAATAAGCAGACTGTATTTTTGCCAGTCTATAAACATCTGTTAAAACTATCATGAAAAAACTCCTGCTTCTTTTAATCCTGGCTATTGTTACCTGCACGGCCAGCTTTGCCCAGCAATTTACGGTGGCTACCTACAATATGCGTAATGATAACGCCAGTAATGACGATTCGCTACGCGGTAATGGCTGGAAACAACGCCTGCCAGTAATTGTAAAACTCATCCGGTTTCATGACTTTGATATATTTGGTACACAGGAATGCCTTATCCATCAGTTACAGAGCCTTAAAGCCAGTATGCCCAATTATGCTTACACCGGTATAGGCAGGGATGATGGCAAAACCGAAGGCGAGTTTTCGGCCATTTTTTATAAAACCACTAAGTTTAAACTGTTAGCTCACGGCGATTTTTGGCTGGCCCCCATTACTGATAAGCCAAACAAAGGCTGGGATGCCGCTTTGCCGCGCATTTGTTCATGGGGATCTTTCCAGGAGATCAAAACGGGTTATAAATTCTACTACTTTAACCTGCATATGGATCATATTGGTGTGGTTGCCCGCAGGGAGAGCGCTAAACTGGTTTTAACCAAGATCAAAGCCATTGCCGGTAAAGCCCCGGTTATATTTTCGGGCGATTTTAATGTCGATCAAACTTCTGATAGTTATGCGGTGATCAATACCTCGGGTACCTTAAAAGATGCTTATGAGCTATCGCCGATAAAATATGCGGAGAATGGTACATTCAATGATTTTAACGCCAATACCAAAACTACGGCACGCATCGACCATATATTTTTAACTAAGGATTTTACCGTAAAAAGGTATGGGATACTGACCGACAGTTATAGGGGAAAAGCAAAGGGGAGTGATAAATACGAGGCCAAACTTCCGTCTGACCATTTCCCGGTAATGATAGTGGTGGATCATAAATGACCCACCACACCAGAGATATAGTTGATTAGTATAAGGCTTTTTATTCTACTATGAGCGTAGCGATGGAGTGCGGCAAGCTGGTTGTTTTAGCGGCTTTGCCTTTGATCCATAAATAGTATTCAATTTTTTCGTCGGTTTTATTCATTACCACTACGGCCAGTTTACCATCGGTATTGAGGTAGGCGGTGGTTAACAGTTTATCTCTGCTGGCTACCGCGCTTACACGTTTAGCACCCGGACGGATAAATTTAGAGAAGTGACCCATGTAATAGTATGAGCTGGTGTAGATCAGATTACCGGTTTGCGTATCGGCATGTACCGGCGCAAAGCAAAAGTTGCCAACGTGATTTGGTCCGCCTTTTTCATCAAGCAAAACGTTCCAGTCGGTCCAGGCTACGGTGCCGGCGTTAAAATCATTGATCATAGATAGACCGTATCTTTCGCCCAAGGCCCAGTCGTTAACTTTGGCGAAATCAAATTTTTCAATGCAGCCTTCTGTAAAGATCAGGTTTTTATCAGGGAATGATTCGTGCACGCGACGCGTGCTTTCAAATTGCTGACCGGCGCCTGTCCAGGTCTCATACCAATGGAAACCTACACCCCAAATGTATTTGGCGGCTTCAGGATCCTCCAATATGGTGCTGGCACGCTGATAAAGCAAATCGCGGTTATGATCCCAAACAATCAGTTTCTTTTCGGCCAGGCCTTGTTTATGCAGCGTTGGGCCTAAAAAGTTCTTTACAAAATCGCGCTCTTCACCGGCAGTGAACATGCATGACTCCCAGCTTTGTTTAGCCATAGGCTCGTTCTGTACCGAAAGGCCCCATACCGGGATACCTTCTTTTTCGTAAGCTTTTATAAATTTCACAAAGAAATTGGCCCAGTTTTGGTCAAACTCTGGTTTCAGTTTACCGCCGTGCAGTACATCATTATTATCTTTCATGAAAGCCGGCGGGCTCCATGGCGAAACAAACAGGTTTAATTTGCCGCCAGCTGCCGCCATAGCAGCTTTGATAAAAGGTATACGATAGGTTTTATCATGGCTGATGTCGAATGTTTTCAGATCGGCATCGCCTTCTTTTACGTAGCTATAGCTCGCGCTCGAGAAATCGCAGCTTTGAATATTGGTACGTGCCATGGTATAACCAATACCTTTGTCCTTATCGTAATAGGCGGTTAAAAACTCTTTTTGTTTGTCTTTTGGTAGTTTAGCGAATACCTCGGCAGAGGCATCGGTTAAGGCGCCACCAATGCCCAGCATGGTTTGGAATGTTTTAGCCGGATCAACAAAAACGGAAACTTCGGTTTCGCCAGGTTGGGGTTTATCCGTAAACTGAAGCGTTTCGGTTGGTGTAAGCTTATAGCCTGCTTCTTTTTCAGACACAATTACTTTTACCGATTTATTGCTGACAGAAAACGGAGCTGTACCCTGGGCATTTACAAAGCCAGCTTTTACAAGGCCGCCTGCTATAAGACAGGCAATTAAAAGTTTTTTCTTCATGGATTTATATAATAGAATACCGGTTTGAATAACGCTGAAAATGGACGTTTCCGGCAATCCAAATTTATTAAAGTTAATGAGAATAAAGCAAAAAGAACAATATAAATAATTGATTTATAATAACTTGATGTGAAATTGATACGGTTTAATACCAGACTTGATTGATGGTGAAAAATCTCATAATCAGCCTGTTCTGATCAAGGTAAGCGTACCGGAATTAAATTTTGATGCGCTTAAATACAAAATGCGTTATATGCGCTGGTCACAATAAAAATTACTTTTGCGCCTTAATCTCTTCCTCAATCCGAAGGCTTTCTTTGTGGATGGCATTCATCAGTTCGGTTACAAAAGTTTCTGATAAGCCCTCCTTTTTACCAGCCTCAATACTTTTTTCAATCACCTGCTTAAAACGGTCGGCCTGCAATGCCGGGATGTTGTTCTGAGCTTTGTAAACACCAATTTCCTTTACCACCCTTTCGCGCTCGCCCAGCAGGGCTATCAATGCCTTATCAAGCGAGTCGATCTTTTTGCGGCTTATCTGCAAGGTTTGGTCGTTGCCTTTTGGGGTTTTCATCTGGGCTGTTTGTGCACTAACTAAACTATAACTAAAAAGGGATACTAATAAAAAGCCAAATGCGCGGCTGTACAATTTTATTTTCATGCTTTTTTAACCCATAAACCCATTAATTATTGTCAATGTTTTCAATTATGCATAAAAAAGCAGGTTTAATTTAAACCTGCTTTCCATTTAGCTTTTATCCTTTACCGGCCATCGGCGTTGTGACCGTGTTTAATCATGTCTTTAACTGCCTGGGCCAAAAATTCCTTATCGGTTTCGTTAAGCATGGTTTTTTTGCCATCGTCATTTAGTTCATAAGTGATCTTTCCGTTGTGATCGCTCTCGGCAATTAACTGTTTGTCATCCCTTGAGTATTTTACATAGCCGTTTGGCGAAATACTTTGAATGCCGGTACCATCGGCGGTAAAATAGGTTTGGCCTACGTACTCTATTTTTACGGTGCTGCCGTTGCCGTTTTCCATAATGGTGGTATGCCTTTTGCCAAACCTGCAGGCGGTTACCGATAAAAGGATACCAATAGCCGTGATTAATTGTAGTTTTTTCATGATATAATTTTTAGTGATTTAAAAGTTGTTGATTTTCCTGTAACGAAACAAGCCTGATGAGCCCGATGCTAAGACCCGTGAACCATACCGACCAGCCCAAATGCGCGAACCTTTGAATAAGGCCCGGATAGGTATTTTCAATAGCGGGTACAAAGCGTAAAAATATCAGCAGCATAAAGGCCAGGCCCAGCAATGAAGATATTCTTACTGATACCAGTTCTTTTTTACCTCTCCATAAAACAGCAACCAATAGTGCGCCCAGGTACAATATAAAAAATACAGGCCCTGTGGCCGAATGCAGGTGGTTGCCCGAATGAAACATGGCCGCCCAGCCCATCATAAAAGTAAACGCGGGCAGGGTAAATACCGGGATAATGTTAAGACCTAATTGTTTGCAGGCGCCATACACCCCCATCATAAAAAACATACTTAAAATGGCGCCGAACATGGTTAGGGTAGCCATTAAAGGTTCAGATGGGGAGCCTATTGCCCCAAGCTCGCTCACCGTACCAGTCAGGTGGTTATAATGACCATGGATAAAACCGCAAATGATGGTCGCCCCCCAAAAAACTATGGGAATAAGGATGCCGGTATATAGTAATGTTTTGATATTCATGATGCCGCTAAGGTTAAAAATTAAAACAAATATATACAAAACATGGTACTATACAATACATAGTACTATATATTAAAAATAATTTTTAGACTGTAACCTAAGCGCTTGAAAGCGGGTCAAATAACACCAGATGCCATACTATACTAAATGGATAGGATAAATGGCCCAAAATCGAACAGCCTGTGCGAAAACGGACGATTTAATTGATGGTTATTGTAGTTAAAATTTTGTAAATGAGTTATTTAAAGTAATGGCATGCCTTTTAGTATAAATAAACTCTATCTATAAATTTAAGTGTTGCCAATATGAACACGGAAGACCGTATCTGGAACCTGGTAATAAAAAAGCTAACCCACGAAGCATCCGGGCAGGAGCTGCAGGAACTGAACGCGCTGCTCAAGGAAAATCCGGACTTTAATAATAGCGTGAGATTTATGCTGGAGTGGTGGCAGCCCGGAACAGCGCAGGAGCCCGGGGATTACAGCTATTTCCTTTTTAAAAAGATCCTAAAGCGTATTAAAGAAGCCGAAGCGAATGCCCAGGCAACTAACCCTTATAAAGAAATAAAGACCGGTAATTCAGAATCAGGCTTTAAAAAAAAAGTACTAAGCCATCCAATTGATCACTTTGTAAGCTATATCACCATGATAAAAAATTATTTAAAAATTGCATTCCGTCAATTGCTCAAACAGAAAATGTACGCGGCTATCAAGGTGGGGGGATTTGCGCTGAGCATTGCCGCCTGTTTGCTTATCGCCTTATATATACGGGAGGAAATGAGCTTTGACAAAAGCTACCCGGATAGCGATCGTATTTACAGGATTGTTGGGCAATATAATATGGACAATATTCATGAAAAAGGAGTTGATTGGCCGGCAGTAATGGGTAAAACGCTCAAATCTGATTTTCCGGAAGTAGAAAAATTTGGCCGGCTGATGCCCAATTCACTTTTTTGGGGTGCCGGCAGCAATGAGTTGAAGCGGAGCGATGCGCCCGAAAATACCCATGAGGATGGTTTCGCTTATGCAGATCAGTCGCTGCTTGATATATTAAAGCTACCCATGGTTTATGGTGATGCTACCCACGCGCTTGCCGAGCCTTTTACCATGGTAATATCAAAAAGCAAGGCTGATAAATACTTCCCCGGGCAAAACCCGGTTGGCAAGGTCATGTATCTTAACAATAATAAAAGCAGAGCTTATAAAATTGGCGCGGTGATGCAGGATCTCCCAACGACGTCGCACCTGCATCAATATAACTTTTTATTAACGCTTGCAGGCATTGAATTTTGGAAAGGCGAACAGACTACCTGGGGAGCAAGTAATTACCATGTTTACGTTACACTAAAGCGGGGAACTGATGTTCCCCGCTTTAACAAAAAGGTAACCGATGGGTTAATTAACAATTATTATATCCCGGATATGGTAAAAAATGGAGATAAAAATGCTTCGAAAATTGCAGGTGCGTTAAGCATGTATGCGCAGAATATCGCCGATATCAATCTCAGGTCATATGATATTCACGATGGCATGTCACACGGCGATATCCGTTTTATTTGGTTATTTGGCGCTGTTGCCGGCTTTATACTGGTTATAGCCTGTATCAATTTTATCAATCTGTCAACCGCCAAATCGGCCAACCGGGCTAAGGAAGTTGGTTTGCGCAAAGTAGTGGGTTCACAACGCAGTGGTTTGATCCAGCAGTTCTTAACGGAGTCATTGCTGTACAGCTTCTTTTCTTTCGTGCTTGGTTTAATATTGGCTATTATACTGTTGCCTTATTTTAATGTGCTGGCATCAAAATCATTAATTATACCCTGGCAGCAATGGTGGTTGTTACCAACAGTGCTGATATCGGCTGTTGTAGTTGGTGTGGTTGCGGGAATTTACCCGGCATTTTATCTTTCGGGCTTTAAACCTGCCGAAGTATTAAAAGGTAAGCTAAGTTCAGGCAGCAGAAGCTCAGGGCTGCGTAATGGATTGGTGGTTTTTCAGTTCACCACATCCATCATTTTAATCATCAGCACTTTTATTATCTATAACCAGATGCAATTCATTCTTAATAAAAAGGTTGGGTTTGAGAAAGACCAGGTAGTGATGATACAAGGCACCAATACCTTAGATAATGCAGTGAAGAACTTTAAGGATGAACTGTTAAAATTGCCGGCAGTAAAAAGCGTATCGATCAGCGATTTTCTTCCGGTAGCCGGTACCAAGCGCAATGGAAACCCATTTTATAATGAAGGGAAAAATAAAACGGAAACTTCAGTTGGTGGCCAGTTTTGGGATGTTGATGCCGATTATATAAAAACTTTTGGGATGAAACTGGTAGCCGGCAGGAATTTTAACCCAGCCATGAAAACCGATTCGCAGGCGGTTATCATTAATCAAACCCTGGCCAAAAGACTTAATCTTAAAAATGCAGTAGGTAAAAGGATCAGCAATGGCGGAAACCCGATGCTGGTGATCGGTGTAGTACAGGATTTTAATTTTGAATCGCTGCGCGATGGGATAGAGCCTTTGGTGATGCATTTAGAAAACAGCAATTCCATCGTATCAGTAAAAGTAAAAACCGGCGATATGAAAAATACATTGGCCGAGATCACCAGGACCTGGAAATCTTTTTCGCCCAACCAGCCTATACGGTATTCTTTTATGGATGAGCGTTTTGCCAACATGTATGCCGATGTGCAACGCATGGGTCGCATATTTACCAGTTTTGCTATCTTGGCTATTATTATAGCCTGCCTGGGCCTATTTGCTCTTGCCGCCTATATGGCCGAGCAGCGGAGCAAGGAGATAGGTATCCGCAAGGTGCTGGGTGCAAGCATTGGCAATATCACTACACTGCTATCCCTTAATTTTATAAAGCTGGTATTTATTGCCATTATTATAGCATCACCTATAGCCTGGTGGGCCATGACCAAATGGCTGCAGGATTTTACCTACCGCATTCCTATTGGCTGGGAGGTATTTGTATTTGCAGGGTTAGTTGCCATTGCAATAGCCCTGTTTACGGTGAGCTTTCAATCTATCAAAGCGGCCATTGCCAACCCTATCAAAAGTCTCAGGAGCGAATAACCCATCTTAACCTATCATAAAAAAAACAGCCCCGGCTTGTCCGGGGCTGTTCTGCTTTATATTAACCTGTATTAATTAAAAGCCTGGGTTATTAGGCAGTAATTTTGGATTAACATCTGTTTCCTGTTTTGGTAAAGGGAACAATAATTGTTTTTCGGAATAAGTTGCGTTAAACACGGTTTTGTGTCCTACAAAATTATCCCAGTTACCGGTAACATCATTGTGTATTTTACGGGTGCGGATCATATCAAACCACATTTTGTTTTCAAAACAAAGCTCAAAATAACGTTGCAGCCATACTTCCTTCTCAAATGCATCTTGTGACAATGCACCAATCGGCGCCAGGTTAGCCCTTGCACGGATCTGGTTTACATAACTAATAGCATTGGCATTTGGTGAGCCATCGGCACGGTTTGATGCTTCGGCATACATTAACATAACATCGGCCAAACGATAAATGGTATAGTTCAGATCAGACTTAGCCGTATTGGTAACTGCGTTTACGTCGAACCATTTATAGATGTAATGATTTTTAAACACAACCGGAGCATTCGGCGCTTTAATGGCTGGGTAGGTGGTATAAAAGAATTGTTTTTCCTGTACCCGTTTATCACCAGCCGGGAATGAAGCGATGAACTGATCTGTTGGCCATACTGAACCGTACTCATCAGAATACTTGGATATACCAGAGAAATTTGGAATAGTAAGCGCGGTAAGCGGGTTAGTTTGTGGAACTGACGCTGCATACTGTACCTGGAAGATAAACTCACCGGTGTTTTTATTATTCGGGTTTATCATATCGGTATAATTAGGAAACAGTTTGTATGTTCCGCTCTGAATTACCGCGAGAGAACGCTTGGCTGATTCTGCATAATACTGCTGACCGCCATTGATGGCAGCGCCGGCATAGGTTAAATATACGTCGGCCAGAATTGACTGTATAACATCCAGGGTTACCCGGCCGGTAGAACGACCGGCAGCAATGCCCGATTTTTCAGCCGCTAACAAGTCGGGAATGATCACTTCGTCATAGATCTGTTTAGCTGGCACACGCGGAACCTGCAGGTTGAGGTCCTTTGCTGGTTCAGTTACCTTAGGCACAGCTCCATACATACGTACCAGGTAAAAATAATACAAGGCACGCATAGTACGGGCCTCGGCCACCATGCTGTTTTTAGAAGCCTCTGTTAATCCAGGTGCGTTAATAGTAGGTATTTTTTGTATGGCCAGGTTACAGGCACCTACGCCCAGGTACATTTGCTGCCACCAGGTATCAAAATAAAAAGAGGTATTACTGTAAATGAGTGTTTGGAAATTTACAAATCCGGTTTGGCCCAGGTCGCTGTTTGCTTTACCTGTCATAAACTCCATCAGGTTCCAGGTGTTACCACCATATGACCCAGACTGGCCCGTAAGTAAACCGGTTAGATTTTGATAGGACCCAACGGCAAACGCTGATGCAACCTTTGCACTTGAAAGGTCGGCATCTGGTGTTAGAACAGACTTGGGGTGCTCTTCCAAAAACTTTTTGCATGAGCAGGCAAGTACTAATACCGATACTATAAGTATATTTTTTAATATTTTCATTTTAGTAATTTTTTATATGGTTACTATTATCCTTCATTGCTGTTTTTCTTTCTGATCGTATCATACCATACTGTTTTTAAAATCCAACCTGTAAACCAAGGTTCCAGATACGTGGACGAGGGTTTGCAAAAAAGTCGATATTTTGAGTAAACGCAGGGTTTGAACCATAAGAGTTATTAAAGGTGTCAACCTCCGGATCATAACCTGTATACTTGGTAATAACAAACAGGTTTTGCACACTGGTATAAATACGGAAACGGGTTACATGCATTTTTTGCAATACAGGTGCCGGTAAGTTGTAACCCAACACAAAGTTTTGGCCGCGTATAAATGATCCATCCTCAACCCACCAGGTATCAAAGTGCGAGTCCTGTGCATATTTGTAGTTACGCACTTGTGATATCATGGTATTTTGGTTGTTCGGGGTCCATCCGTTTAATACGGTTTTTAAACTGTTGGAGATGGTTTGCCTGTCTTCAACCGAGTGTTTAAAGTTGGCAGCAGTATTTACACCTTGCACAAAACGGATATCAAATGAAAAATCCCAGTTTTTATACTTGATGGTACTGTTGAAGTTACCGGTCCATTTTGGATTTGACCGGCCGATAATACTATAATAGTTACTACCATCGGCATTATAAATATATTTCCTGTCGCCGGCTTTTAAACCATGTTTGGCAGCTTCTGCAATATCGGCTGCATTATCCCCATAGGTACCTACACGGGTCATGCCGTAAAAAGATCCTATTGGCGCACCAACACGTATCACATAGTTTTGCCCAAGGAAGTTAGGGCCCGGGAAAATGTCGGCGTTGCCATCATTCAGCTTGGTTACTTTGTTTTGGTTAGCGGCAAAGATGATACCGGTACTCCATTCCAGATCACTGGTTTTAACGTTAACCGTGTTAAGGCTTAACTCAATACCTGAGTTTTTCATCGAGCCTACGTTTTTGTAAACGTTGGCAGTGGTAAAACCAGCCGACCACGGAATAGGAGCTTGTAATAATACGTCGGTAGTAGTACGTTGGTAGTAATCTAAATCTAAGTTAACACGGCCATGAAACAAGCCCAGTTCGATACCACCATCAATCTGGCGTGTTTTTTCCCATTTCAAATCCGGGTTGCCCAGGTAGCTTGGCAGCAAGGAAATTACAGCTTGTCCGTTCTGCACGGTTTGTCCGGTACCATACTGGGCCAGTGAGCGGTAATTACCAATTTCCTGGTTACCGGTGTAGCCAAAGCTTGCTCTTAGTTTTAAGTTAGAAACGGTTTCGCTGTTTTTCAGGAAGTCTTCCTGAGATACACGCCATGCAGCACCTAATGATGGGAAGAATGCGAATTTATGCCCTGCGGCTGGTCTTGATGACCCATCATAACGACCGGTAGCGGTAAATAAATACTTTTCGTCGATATTATAGCTGATACGGCCATAGTATGAGTTTAACGAGCCCGGATAAAGCGCGCCCGGTGAACTTGGGTTTTCATCAGATCCGGATTGGCTTTTAACTGAACCGGCACCCAGGTTATTAAACTGGAAAAAGTCATCAATAAAGTTTTGGGTTTCAACATTTGATCGCTGATATACTGATCTGCTGAAAGATATACCAGCTAATGCGGTAAACCTTTGATGCTCATTGATCTTTTTGTTCCAGGTAAGATAATTTTCAGTTTGCCAGAAATAAGTTGTGTTTGAGTTAACGCTGGCTATACCGCCCTGATCAGCAGATAAGTGCTGTAAACTCAAAGAAGAATAGAAGTTGTTTTTCTGCCCGATGAGGTTATAACCAAAATCGGTTTTAAATTCAAGCTCTGATGATATCTTAGCGGTTGCATAGATGTTACCCAATACCTGTAAGGTATTATTAATAGTATACCGTTCATTAGCTGTTTGTATTGGGTTTGGGGCGCCCTCTAAACCAGCAATGTCATAGTTGCCGGCCCAGGTTCCGTCGGGATATTTGACAGGTACAATCGGTACCTCTTCACTTACGGCCCGGGGTACGTTCAAACCACCATTGTTATCCGTTACCAAACGCTGGCGACTAAAAATACCATTGATACTACCGCCTATTCTTAACCAATCCTTTACATCGTTATCCATCGTCATTTTAACGGAATAACGTTTAAAGTTTGATGTGGGGGTTAAGCCGTTTTGGTTAAGATAACCCAGTGATAAGCTGTAAACAGATTTTTCGCTGCCACCTTGAATATTCAACTGGTGGCTTTGCGAAAACGCTGGCTTATAAGTTTCCTTTTCCCAGTTGGTATCGTATTTCGGGCTATTGTCCGTATTAAATAGTAACGGAAAATTTTGAAAATTTAGCGCTTTCGCGGGCGTTTGTATAGCGCCTGTAGGATCAAATTTTGATCCGTTTGCAAATGATTGGTTGTAAATGTCTACAAATTCTTTAGAATTGAGTGTTGGTACATGCCTGTAAAGTTGGCTGATGTTGGTATTGGCTTCGTAACTAATGGTAGCGGGACCTTTACGGCCACGTTTTGTGGTTACCATGATAACACCATTGGCGCCACGTACACCATAAATAGCCGTTGATGAGGCATCTTTTAAAACCTCAATTGATGAAATATCATTAGGGTTAATAGAGTTAGGGTCAACACCTACCACACCATCAACCACATAAATAGGGTCAACGTTGGAGTTGATGGAACCAATACCCCTGATGCGTACCTTAGCTGCAGCACCCGGCGCGTTGCTGTTAACACTAACATCAACGCCGGCAACCTTGCCTTGCAAGGCCTGCGATAAATTTGGTACTGGTTTATCAAGCAACTGCTCGGCCTTAACGGTAGCGACAGAGCCTGTCAAGTCAGATTTTTTGGCCGTACCATAACCAATCACCACCACCTCATTCAAGGCGCTTGAGGTTTCTTTTAATTGTACATTAATGCTGGTTTTGCCGGCTACGCTTACTTCTTGCGCGGCGAAGCCTGTATAGGTAAATACCAACACAGCATTGGCATTTGGTGCAGATACACTAAAATTACCATTTGCATCGGTAACGGTACCAACGGAGGTACCTTTGATTCTTATGCTTACAGCAGGTAAGGGCGAATTGTCGCTCGCGCTGGTAACCTTTCCGCTGATTTTTTGCTGTGCCATTGCCTGCAGGGATAACAGGACGAACAGGATCGAGTAAATAATGTGTTTCTTCATAACGTTGTTAATAATTTAAGAATTGATTCTTTAGGAGAATATCGCGGGGGATACTAATGCGTATCACAGCGAATACTAATGCGGCTTACTACTAAGGGGGCTGGCGGTATACGGGAAGAGTACCCTTAGAAAAGGGCAAAGCTATCCACGTTACCTTAATGGTATTATTTTTTTTCATGAAAATTTGATTTAGTACTGGTTTTCTAAAATTGTATGCTAATAAGTGTTTAATTTATTTTTAATAGCCCATTGTTTTAAAACTGTGATCGCATCAAATAAAACGCCGGCCTCGCCCCTGAAATCGCCCGAACCTTTGGGAGCGCCGGTTTGCACATCGTACCACTCATAAAAACCTTTGTGTGCAATGGCCCTTTCAATCATTGGTATTAATTCGTTATAAGCTTCTTTTGCCTGGCCATTGGCAAGCAGGGCCGCAATCATTCGCCCGCCAAACCATGTCCAGTCGCCGGCATTCTGATAAATGTAAGGGTGCATATTGGGGAACTGCACTGCCGGGTAAGCCGGATAAACCGTTTTACCAATGGTAGCATATTTATCTTTGGCCGCGGCGGCAAGTAACTGCCTGTTTATTTCTTTAATCTCTGCAGTGGTATTAAACCCGGCCAGTATAGCGCATATAGATCCGCCGCTGTACAGGATCTCGTTTTCATTAAAATTTTTGGAGAAGGGGCTGCCGTTTAGGTAAAGATGAGGGCGGTATTTCTGTGCCCCGGGCATCCATAAATATTTACGCACATTTTTTTTGATGGTATTGGCTATGGCAGTCCAGTTTTGTTTGGTTTGATAATTTGAGGGTTTCATAGCCATAAAATCATGGATAGCTATGACATACATGGCGTTATCATAAATATCAATGGCCCATTTGGTTTTATCATTAATGGCTACACCCCAGCCGGTTTCTGGCTGCACATCGCCCCAGTCAATTGTAGTAGCCCCGGTTACCAGGCCGTATCTGGCCGACCATCTATTTTTTTGAATATAGGCAAAAGCATTTTCTATGCGTTGCAGAACCGTTTTAGCACCTATTACTTCAAAGAGTATGGATCTGTCGCCGGTTACATCTATATATTTTTTTACAGCCTGAATAAGGGATGATTCCTGGTCGGTTTCAACGGTATTTTTGTGTGCCGCCCAACCAGGTAGTAATGCCGAGTAGCGATACTGATAGCCTACGCCCGCCTTTGCACTGTCAACCACACCATCAACAATATTACCGTCCTCGCCCTGAATTTTAAAAAACATCAGGAGCATTTCTTTCACCTTTTCTTTGGGGTGTACTTTTAAGGACCCTTTGATGAAAGTATTAAAATCTCTGATCCATACTTCGTTATAGGAGGTGCCTGCTGAGAAACCGGAAAGTAGTTTTAAGCCCCGTGCCTGTATCGTATCCAAACGGCTATCTGCCAGTATGGAACCCGCTAAAGCTGCGTTATTTTTTACCTGCGCGTTAACGTTCAGATAAAATAGGCACAGGAATATAAGAACACCAGGTAAACGTATCTTCATGCAGGGATCGTTAAGGATGTAATATGGTTGAGTGTATTTTTAATAGGCAAAACACACTTGTGAAATTGGTTATTTTATATGTACAAACATACGTACATTAAATTCATTTCCAAATTTTTTGTATTATAAAATGGTTAACTTTTAGTCGTTTGGTAATTATAAATCTTAATCGGCGGTTAAAGGTAAACTATTTGTTACAAAAATTGCCATAAAGATTTAAACTTAATCGATTAAGAGGTGGGATTTAACCCGTAATACAAGCGGAGGGGCTATTCTATATGTATTTTCATAATTTTATATGAAAGTACATATTTAATTAACAAGAAGGTGATTTATGCCACATCCAGGCGTGTAAGCTAATAATGATGAAAAGACGGGAGAGGTAAAAAACAAAAAACGCGTCATTGAGGTACGAAGCAATCTCTAAACTATACAGAATAGCTCTGCTATCCGAGGATTGCTTCGTACCAATGACGCGCGGGGAAGGTGCTTGATCAATGAGTCGGCTATGCTTCATGCTATTGCTCAACAAGATTCGATGTATAATCATGGGCTCTATTCTACCAAAGAAGAAAATAGCACAGATTCCTTTAGGAAGCAGGTCAGTACCTTATTTAGCTGAGTTAACCAAAGCGGTAGGCAAGCCATCCATACTGATCATATTTTTCTCTTTTTTGTATGCTTCTAAACCGTCTGCTCCTTTGTTAGCGGCCCATTTGTAGGCTTGGTCTCTTTCGCCCTTGTAGACATAATAAGGTACACTAAACCCACAGGAAGTTTGCACTTTATGAATATCGGCTACAATAATTTGCCGGGTTGCCAGCAAGATCTGGAAGTTGGGAGCTAAAGCGGCCCACTCTTCATCGCCGGGCAACACCGTATAGCCATTGCCATATAAACGCATAATATTTGGCGGACCTTCAAAGGCGCAAAACATAATGGTGATACGCTCGTTTTCCAGGATATGGGCCGATGTTTCATTACCGCTGCCTATAATATCCATGTAGGCTATCCTATTGGCTGATAATACTTTAAAACTATCAATCCCTTTGGGCGAAAGGTTAACATGGCCATCAGCTGCAAGCGGAGCCGATGCGGTAAAAAACATTTTCTGCTTTTCGATAAAAGCCTTGTGCTGCTCCTGTATGCTGTCAAAAAATTTGGCCATAGTTTACTATCCTTAAGTTAATACTTCAGTATCCGCAGGTTGACGGCGACTGGCAATTATACGTTCCCGGTGCTGTTTTCCCCATTTTTGCAGCTCTTCTAAAACCGGCCCCAATGTTTGGCTGTAGGGGGTAGCTTCATAAGTAACGGTAACGGGGGTAGTTGAAAAAACATTCCGCTTTACAAATTCGTTCAGTTCCAGTTCCTTTAATTCTTTTGACAATATTTTGGGGGTGATCTCGCCCAAAGCTCTTTGAATATCATTAAAACGCAGCGGGCCGTCGGCAAGGGTGGCAATAAGCGGCAATTTCCATTTTCCGTTTAACACATAAAGTGCGTCCCTAACTGCACTTCCTGCGGCCTTGCAGGCTTCGGAACTGTGATCTCTTTTTTTGAATTGACCTTCCATATATAAAATAGCTATCCAAAAAGATACCACTATCCTTTGGTATAGTAGTATCTTTTTAATAGTAAAGGTAGCTAAGTTTGTGCAAAAAAAGAAATGAAAGCACTAAAGATCACTTACTGGATCACCACAAGCATAGTAGCATTAATGATGACCTTCTCGGCTTATACTTATTTAACACAGCCTACAATGTTACAGGCTTTTCAACATCTGGGTTATCCTGGCTATTTCAGGGTAGAGCTGGCCCTGGCTAAACTGGCCGGTGCTGTTTTGCTGTTGATCCCCCTAAAATCATTGATTAAGGAGTGGGTTTACGCGGGTTTTACTTTCACCTTTATCTCGGCATTTATAGCGCATAGCGCATCAGGCGATCCGGTAAACTATCGCGTAATGCCGGTTATTTTCCTGGTTTTCCTGGCCGTCTCTTACATTACCTATCATAAGGTAAAGCAAGCTACGACCAAAAGCCCTGCACTTTAATTTGCCCCGATGGATAACCCTGGTGTTTGAGCAGTTTACGCAGTTGCGCTACCATGGTATTATTACCGGCCAGGTAAAATACCGTGTTTTCCAAACTGTATTGCTGTTCGAGTACCCACTCAATGAGGCTGTGATGACCAAAAGTATCCTTACGTGCCACCGGTTGTAGGGGCGACCAAAAGTATTCATGAAAAAGCCTGCGGTGCTGCTCGTTACCGATCACCAAGCCACCCGAAAAACGGGTATGCGGCAATACCATTTTTTGCAGGGCCAGTAAATGCCCCATGCTGCTTTCATCGCCCAGGGCAACAACTGCAGAGGTGGGCGTTGGGCTGTGATCCGTTGAACCTATTTTAAGATAGCTCACCACATCGTTCTTCTTTAGTTGATTTGCCCATCTGCTGCCAGGTCCGTTGTGTGCCGCATCAACATAAATGGTGCAGGTACTGGTTTCGGCATCCCAGCCTGATGGAGTGTAATCGCGAAAGGTAAAGTCGTCGACCCGGAATTTTATATAGGGTATCTCGTTCCATTGTGCTATATCGGCAGTGGGAAGGTGCAGGTCGACCTCAATTAAGGTTGATGGCTCCCAGTGCCGAACTTCAAGCACCCGGCCGGATTGTAACCTGTTTTCAAACAGTTTTCCGGCTTTTCTTTTGATTTTTTGAAAAGTGGATGTTTCCATGGTAGTTTTTTAATTATACAAAGAAACTGCCTATTTATCCCCAAATCAATGAATGGCTTACGGTAATGATTGGACTATTTACGGTAATGTGTGCGGAATAAAAGCGGGGTAGTGCCTTCGGCTTTTTTGAATAGTCTTGAAAAGTAAGTATGGTCTGTGTATCCAAGCATATGGGCAATTTCTTTTATATTCATTTCGCTGTAGTATAGTAAGCGTTTAGCTTCCAGCAGGACCTCCTGCTGGATCCAGTAGCTCACCGAAAGCCCGGTTACTTTTTTCAAGGCCTCATTCAAATAAGTTTCCGAAATATTGAGCATAGAGGCGTAAACCGATGGGCTTTTAACCTGCCGGATATTACCGGCCAGTAGCTTTTTAAATTCCTGGGCCAGCTGTACCGGTCGTGATAAAGCAAATTGCGAATTGCAAAATCCGCTAAAGCAACAAGCCGCTATTCCCACAAATGATTGTACCAGCGAGTGTACCACCTGCAAATAAAACGGACCGGGATTTTCTTCCCGGTATTTTTCCTGCATGAGGGCTAACAGATCGGTACATTGACGAAATTGTACCTCATTGAGCGTAAAGGGTTGTTGTAATACCAGCTGGCTTTCAAAAACATTCCGGTAATCGGGGGCTATCAACAGGGCGTCGATCGCTACAAACCAGCCATAACCTATCTCATTACGGATCCGGTGGTGTACTTGTCCCGGTAATATATAATATAAAGAAGAGGCGCCAAACTTTAACTCCTGAAAATCGATCATAAGTGATGCCGTACCTTCTTCAATAACAAAAAATATATAATGATCATCCCGGTGCGCACCCAGGGTATCGGTTTCATCGTGGGGCACATCATCCCCGGCAACAAAATGCCTGACCTCGAGACCCGTTGAGGCCCGCTCTCTTAGTTGATATACCGGAATATCTTTCATGCAGTTTGTTATCAAGGCCAATATATGGCTATTTGGGCAGAGGAAATCTTCTTGAAATGTCAAAATAATTCGGGACTTGCTGTAGAGTTGACTCACCCCGCCACGCTTCGCGGGCGACCCTATCTGCCGCGAAGCGGCAAAGAGGGTGAAAAAAACGCCTTTCCCTCCGCGCGTCATTGCGAGGCACGAAGCAGGAGCCTCACCCAACCCTCTCCAAAGGAGAGGGCTTTAAAATATTTTTTTGAAGTCTCCCCCTTTGGGGGAGATTTAGAGGGGGCTTACCTCGTAATGAGGCGTGGGGGTTTTTTTACCCTCTTTGCTGCTTCGCGGCAGAGAGGGGTCGTCCAGCGAAGCGCAGACGGGGTGAGTCGTCTGCGATATGGCTAACGAACTAAAACAACTCCCACTTTGATATTCAGCCTATCAAAATGATAGGCTTACTTTGATTAAAAAGCCTACCGATAACTTTAATGAACTAAATAAATGACTGTAATACAGTTATTTACCTGTATATTTTAATTATTGGCATTTGCTTGGTAAAGGACTCTGAAAATATTGAATACTATGGATGTTTTACAAGTTATTATTTACGTGGTGGTCTTTGCGGCCATCTTCTGGATCTTTTTTAAATCAGTTAATTACTTCGAAAAAATCTAATCACCATGATCGCATTATTCATTGTGGCCATAGCCGTGTTTGTATACATGGTATATGTGCTGCTTAAACCCGAAAAATTTTAATTACTTAAATCATGAACACTGAAATTTCAGGTGTAATATTTACCTACCTGCTCACACTCGCGCTGGCAATACCTTTGGGCCGGTACATTGCCCGTGTTTTTAAAGGCGAGAAAACCTGGCTCGATTTTCTGGCCCCGTTTGAACGTTTCATTTTCCGTTTCAGCGGCATCGACGCCAAAAAAGAAATGAACTGGAAACAGCATTTATTTGCCCTGCTTACTATTAATAGCGTATGGCTCATTTATGCCTTTGTTTGTTTAATGGCGCAAGGTCACCTGCCGCTAAACCCAGATGCTAACCCTGGTCAGTCGGCAGATACGGCTTTCAATACCGCTATCAGCTTTTTGGTGAACTGTAACCTGCAGCACTACTCAGGCGAAAGCGGCGCTACCTATTTTACACAGCATTTTGTATTCATGTTCCTGCACTTTGTATCTGCAGCTACCGGCATTGCTGCGCTGATTGTGTTATTCAGGGCTATGAAAGATAAAGTAACCGATAAGCTGGGTAACTTTTGGGATTACTTTGTAAAAACCATTACCCGTATATTACTGCCTATATCATTCGTAATTGCTGTAATATTTGCTTTCAATGGCATGACCACCAGCTATGCCGGTAAAGATACCTTTATCAGCATGCAGGGCGATACCGTTCACGTATCACGCGGTCCGGTTGCTGCCATGGTAGCTATCAAACATTTGGGTACAAACGGTGGCGGCTGGTTCGGCGCCAACTCTGCCCATCCTATTGAAAACCCTAATTATTTAACTAATACAACCGAATTGGTTGCCCAGGTACTGATCCCTATAGCATTGGTATTTGCCCTTGGTTTTTATCTCAATAAAAAGAAGTTCGCTTACGTTGTGTTTGGCGTGATGACGATAGGCATGCTCCTGTTCCTGATCCCGACCATGAATGCCGAGTTGAATGGAAACCCGGCTATAGCCCATATGGGTGTCAGCCAGCCATCCGGCGCTATGGAAGGTAAGGAAGTTCGGTTTGGTCCGGCTAACTCGGCTTATTGGAGTATCGTAACCACTATTATATCTACCGGTTCGGTAAACTCCATGCATGACAGCGCCATGCCTATGTCTGGTAACATGATGTTGCTGGGTATGATGGTGAACTGTTTTTATGGCGGTTGTGGCGTAGGGATCCTCAACTTTTACATCTTTATCATCATCGCGGTATTTATATCCGGGCTGATGGTAGGACGAACACCAGAGTTTTTTGGGCGAAAGATAGAGGCCCGCGAAATGAAGATCGCTTCCTTGATCGCCTTATTGCACCCCTTTATTATCCTGGTAGGCCTGGCCATATCATCATACGTAGTGGTACACATGCCCGGCGCCGACTGGGCCGTTAAGCCATCCAGTTGGTTAAACAACCCGGGCAACCACGGTTTTTCCGAAATGCTGTATGAGTACACTTCATCAGCAGCCAACAACGGTTCGGGTTTTGAGGGTTTGGGCGATGGTAATATTTTCTGGAACGTTACCACGGGTATCGTAATGATCCTGGGCCGGTTCCTGCCCATTATTGGTCCGCTGGCAATTGCCGGTTTATTAGCCAATAAAAAATTCATCCCTGAGTCTGCCGGAACACTAAAAAGTGATACCACAACTTTCGGAATAATGATCTTCGCGGTGATCATGATCATTGCTGCCCTGTCATTTTTCCCTGCACTGGCATTAGGTCCAATTGCCGAACATTTTTCATTAAAATAAACAAGCCTCACCTAAATCCTCTCCAAAGGAGAGGACTTTGAAAACCCTCTCCTTTGGAGAGGGCAGGGTGAGGCCTAAAAATATAAATCATGAACTCAAATCAAAATACATTATTCCAGGGCGACCAGATGAAAGATGCTTTTAAGCAGTCATTCATCAAACTAAACCCACGCATCCTGTTCCGTAACCCGGTGATGTTCACTGTAGAGATCGGTACGTTTGTGATGCTTATTGTAAGCATTTACTCTTTTGCCAATAAAGGGCAGGGTAGCTTTGCCTATAACTTTACCGTATTCATTGTTTTATTTTTAACCGTACTGTTTGCCAATTTTGCCGAGGCCATTGCCGAAGCACGTGGTAAAGCACAAGCCGAAAGCCTGCGCAAAACCCGCGAAGAAACACCGGCCCGTTTGCTGGTTAACGGCAAGGAGCAGATGGTGATGTCATCCCAATTAAAAAAAGGTGATGTGTTTATCTGCGAAACAGGTGATAACATCCCAACAGATGGCGAGATCATTGAAGGTATCGCCACTATTGATGAGTCGGCCATAACCGGTGAATCTGCCCCGGTTATCCGCGAATCAGGTGGTGATAAATCATCCGTGACTGGTGGTACCAAAGTACTGTCAGACAAGATCAAAGTAATGGTGACCACCCAGCCCGGCGAAAGCTTCCTGGATAAGATGATTGCCCTGGTTGAAGGTGCATCGCGCCAGAAAACACCAAATGAGATAGCCTTAACTATTTTGCTGTCGGGTTTCACGCTCATCTTTGTGATCGTATGTGTTACGCTGAAACCATTTGGAGATTATGCCAATACCCCTATAACTATAGCTGCCTTTATCTCCCTGTTCGTATGTTTAATCCCTACCACAATCGGCGGTCTGTTATCAGCCATCGGTATCGCGGGGATGGACAGGGCTTTAAGGGCCAACGTGATCACCAAATCGGGCAAAGCGGTAGAAACCGCCGGTGACCTTGACACTTTGCTGCTGGATAAAACCGGTACCATTACCATAGGTAACCGTAAAGCAACCAACTTTTATCCGGCTACCGGAGTTACAAATGAAAACTTTGTTGCCGCCTGCGTGCTAAGCTCGCTGGCTGATGAAACCCCCGAAGGTAAATCAATTGTTGAACTGGCCCATGAAGATAAAACCATGCCAAAAGTGGTTGCTCCTAAAGACGCGGTATTCATCAAATTTACTGCCGAAACCCGTTCAAGCGGTTTGGATACCCCTGATGGTTTGCGGATCCGTAAAGGCGCGTTTGATTCTATCCGGAATATCGCTTTAAAGGCAGGTCACCCGTTCCCTACTGAGGTAGAAGATAATGTGAAAAAGATCTCCTCAAACGGTGGTACCCCATTGGTGGTATCGCAAAACGAAAAGATCATGGGTGTGATCGAGCTGCAGGATATCATTAAAACCGGTATTGCCGAACGTTTTGAACGCCTGCGCAAAATGGGTGTTAAAACCGTAATGGTAACCGGCGACAACCCGCTTACCGCCAAATTTATTGCCGAAAAGGCCGGTGTGGATGATTTTATTGCCGAGGCCAAGCCAGAAGATAAAATGAACTACATTAAAGCTGAACAACAAGGCGGTAAACTGGTAGCCATGATGGGCGATGGTACAAATGATGCCCCCGCCCTGGCACAAGCCGACGTGGGTGTGGCCATGAACAGTGGTACCCAGGCCGCCAAAGAAGCCGGTAACATGGTGGATCTGGATAATGACCCAACCAAGCTGATTGAGATTGTGGAGATAGGTAAACAGCTGTTGATGACCCGTGGTACATTAACCACCTTCTCTATCGCTAATGACGTGGCTAAGTATTTTGCCATAGTACCGGCGTTGTTCATGGTATCCATACCCTCATTAAAGGCCCTGAACATCATGGACCTGCATAGCCCGGAATCGGCCATATTATCAGCGGTAATATTTAACGCCATCATTATACCATTGCTTATACCACTGGCATTAAGAGGTGTGGAATACAAACCGATAGGTGCAAGCGCGCTGTTGCGCCGCAACCTGCTGATATACGGTTTGGGCGGTGTAATAATTCCATTCATTGGTATTAAACTGATAGACCTGGCCGTAGGGATGTTCTTGTAGATCAGATGTGAGATACGATTTCGGATTTCGGACGTTCGATTTCGGATTTAAATAAATAATAGAATTCTATTAATTCTTAAATTCTAAAAATTCGAGTTCAGACAACAGAACTCACTAATTCACTAAATCAATAAATCAATAATTAATAAGATGAAAACATATTTGTTGCCCTCATTAAAGTTAACGCTCATTTTGATCGTAATAACTGCAGGCATATATCCACTGGCTGTTGCCGGTGTAGGTAAATTAACTCCCGGTCGTGGTGATGGCGAAACATTAACTTATAAAGGTCGTGTAGTAGGCTACGCATTGGAAGGCCAGAAATTCACTAAAGACGAATACTTCTGGGGCCGTCCATCGGCAGTTGATTATAATGCTGCCGGATCAGGCGGTTCAAACAAAGGTCCCTCAAATCCTGATTACCTGAAAGACGTTGAAAAACGGATTGAGGATTTCTTAAAACATAATCCAGGTGTAACCCGTGCCCAGATCCCTGCCGAACTGGTTACCGCATCGGGCAGTGGTTTGGATCCTGATATTTCACCGGCAGGTGCCCAGGTACAGGTAGCCCGTGTTGCTAAAGCTCGTGGACTATCTGCCAGTCAGTTAACCAAACTGGTTGATGAACACACCGAAAAACCAATGTTTGGCCTGTTTGGTCCAAGCAAAGTAAATGTGCTTAAACTAAATATAGCTTTAGAAGAGCTTAAAAAATAACCGGGACGGAGATTGAGGATCGAGGTTCGAGGATTGGGGGTTCGGGTTTTAATAGACCATTATTTCCCCGAGCCTCGCAACCCGAACCCCGATCCTTTCTCTTAGAGATTATACCATACTAAATGAAACCCTTACTAATTATACCAGCAATTATTTTAATAACCAGCCTGGCAGCAAAAGCCCAGGACAGTGCCAAAACAGACCCGCCACTAATTATATCCGGCTCTGTAGATACTTATTATAAATATGATTTCTCTGGACGAAAAAACAATATACCAACCAGCTTCGCTACCGATCAAAATTCTATATCCATTGGCATGATTGATCTGGGACTGAAGAAAAAAGTTGGGAAGGCGGCGTTCGTGGGTGAGTTATCATTTGGTCCGCGGGGGCAGGAGCAATCCATCCCTAATGCAGGTGCCAATAATAATTCGTTCCATATCCAAAACCTTTATATAGCCTATGATTTAACTGATAAACTGGTACTAACAGGTGGTTATATGGCTACCTTCATTGGTTATGAAGTGATCAGCCCTACAGGTAATTTTAACTATTCTACTTCATACCTGTTCACCAACGGCCCTTTTCAGAATGCCGGCTTTAAGGCCACCTATGCATTTACTGATAAGGTAAGCCTGATGGCAGGTGTGTTTAACGATCAGTGGAATGCCTATAAATCCGCCAATAGTGTAAACAATTTTGGCGCACAGTTAACCATAGTGCCCGTAAAAGGCTGGACGGCCTACCTGAACGTGATCACCGGTAAAACTTCGGGAACGGAGTTCGACCTGACCACGGCTTACCAGATCACAGATGCCTTTAAACTGGGACTGAACGCTGCCGATTATAAAGCCAACAACGGCATAACCGGTGGCTTTACAGGTATGGCGCTATACCCACAATACGCGGTGACAAAAGCAGTGACCTTGGGTTTACGTGGCGAATATTTTAAAACAAAAACCGGCGACCTGACCTTAGCTGGTCCGGCGCCTGGTGAACATGTAACCGCGGTAACGTTTACGGCTAATATTAAAGCTGGTCCGTTATCGTTGATACCGGAAGTGCGGCTTGATGGCGGATCGGCAGAAGGATTTACAAACCGGTCGGGCGATCCGACCAAAACTGCCTCTCAATTTGTTTTGGCAGCGGTGTATGCGTTTTAGGAGCCTCACCCGTGTGATAGTCGAGTTGTAGAACTGACTCACCCGGTCTACGCTTCGCTGGACCACCCTCTCTGCGACAAGTCGCAAAGAGGGTAAAAAAGAAAGAAAAATCCCCTCTATGCGCGAAGCGGAGAGAGGGGTGACAAGCGTAGCGAAGTCGGGGTGAGTCAATGGAGATCAGGGTGACAGCCTTCTTAGGAGAGGTGAAGATATGTATGGTTGTTTTCTATAATTAATGTTTGGTTGTTAATTATAAGTTTGGTTGACGAACATTCATACTATAAAAGGGGATTTTTCGGAATCTCCTTTTATTAGTTTTATAAAAAAATTATTAACGATGAAAATGCTAAGTTTAGATATAGGTAGGGCTGTGCGGTTAAATGCCGCACAATCGACTCACCCTGTCATCGCTTCGCTCGACATCCCTCTCTTCGCCTACGGCGTAAAGAGGGAATCGAAGGTTGAAAAAAAGAAGGTTGAAAAAAATAAAACTCTCTCCACCCTCTTTGCAGCGAAGCCGGAGAGGGCTTAGGGGAAATAAAATCCCCTCTATGCGCGAAGCGGAGAGAGGGGTGACAAGCGTAGCGACGTCGGGGTGAGTCGGCACCACTTGATAATAGAAACATAAATGAGCGAAGAAAATAAAGAGCAGTCTGTTGAGCATTTCCTGGAACTGATCAAACGTTCAAGGAGGGGTAAATTTAAGGTTTACATAGGCATGAGCGCCGGTGTGGGTAAAACCTACCGCATGCTGCTGGAGGCCCAGGCCCTGATGCGTAATGGCATCGATGTTAAAATAGGCTATATTGAAACTCACGGCCGTAAAGAAACCGTGGCACAGCTGGAGGGTTTGCCGGTAATACCCCGCCGTAAGTTGTTTTATAAAGGCAAAGAACTGGAAGAGATGGACCTGAAAGCTATCATCAGCCTGCGCCCCGAAGTGGTGGTGGTTGATGAATTGGCTCATACCAATATTGAAGGCAGCAGCAACGAAAAACGCTGGCAGGATGTGATGGAGATCCTGAACGCGGGTATCAACGTGATCAGCGCGGTGAACATTCAGCACATGGAAAGCCTGAACGAGGAAGTGCAGCGCATTACCGGGGCAACCATAAGCGAGCGCATCCCCGATAAGGTTTTGCAAATGGCTGATGAGGTAGTGAATATCGACCTTACCGCCGATGAACTGATAGATCGTTTAAAGGAGGGGAAGATATATGATGAAAAGAAAGTACCGCTGGCGCTCAGTAACTTTTTCCAGGCCGAGCGGATACTGCAGCTGCGGGAGCTGGCCCTGCGCGAGGTTGCCCACCAGGTTGAACGGAAAATTGATACCGAGATACCCAAAAACATTAAACTGCGGCCCGAACTTTTTTTGGCCTGCATTAGTACCAATGACGCGTCGGCAAAAATAATCATCCGCAAAACGGCCCGGTTGTCGTCATACTATCGCTCTAAATGGTATGTGCTCTATGTACAAACCTCGCGCGAAAGCAGCGATAAAATAAACCTGGCATCGCAGCGCCACCTCATCAACAATATGAAACTGGCTACGCAGCTGGGCGGCGAAGTGCTTAAAGTAAAAAACGACCATATAGCTAAAGCCATTTGGGAAACGGCCGAAAAATATGATATCACTACCATTTGTATTGGTAAACCCAGGTTTAAATTTTACCAGGTGATCATGAAAACGGCGGTGTTTACCCAATTGTTAAATAAAATGTCAAAAACTGATATTGACCTTGTAATACTATCATAACATGACCATTAAAAATAAACTGCGTACAGGCATAGGTTTTTTGTTTGTACTATCATTCATCTGCTGCGGGTTGTCGGTGTATTTCCTCAACCGTTTGTCGGCCGATGCTGGTGCTATTCTAAAAGATAACTATAAATCATTGCAGTACGGCCAGCAGATCCTGTCGGCTGTTGATGCAGATGGCGGACCGCTTAGCCCGGCGCAATTAAAAATAATTGAAACTAACCTGGTGCAGGAGGAGCACAACATTACCGAGACCGGCGAAGGCCAAACAGCTGCTTCTCTGCGTTCCGTTTTTGAGGAGATCAAACTGCAAAATCACGATGCCGCTAAACTAACCGCATTACGCGTGCAGGCAAGGCAATTGGTTTATAAGTTTATGCAGCTAAACATGACGGCCATTTCCCATAAAAATGATATTGCCAAAGGTACAGCCAAGCGTGCCACCATACTGGTTGCTTTTTGCGGGGCGTTCTTATTCCTGGTGGCTTTTAGTTTCGCGGTTAATTTCCCGGGTTATATAGCTAACCCGCTCAAAGAGCTTACCGCCCGCATCAAAGAGGTATCCAATCGTAATTATCATCAGCAAATTCATTTTAAATCAGACGACGAGTTTGGCGAATTGGGGCAAGCCTTTAACAACATGACCCGCAAGCTGGATGAATTTGAGAATAGCAACCTGGCCAGTATCCTTTTTGAAAAGAAACGGATCGAGACCATCATCAACTCCATGCACGATGCCATTTTGGGTCTGGATGAAAAAATGATCATCATATTTGCCAATGAAGTAGCCTGCTCATTGATAGGCATGACCGCCGATCAGCTCAATGGCCGTTATGCACCTGACGTGGCTACCGAAAACGACCTGCTGCGTAATCTATTGGTGAATGATCAGGCCAGGCTAAAAATATTTGCCGATAACCG
Source organism: Mucilaginibacter sp. RCC_168 (assembly GCF_041355315.1). Taxonomy (NCBI): domain Bacteria; kingdom Pseudomonadati; phylum Bacteroidota; class Sphingobacteriia; order Sphingobacteriales; family Sphingobacteriaceae; genus Mucilaginibacter; species Mucilaginibacter sp. RCC_168. The sequence continues at coordinate 262,373 of NZ_JBFUPN010000001.1, read as the reverse complement.
CGAGAGCTTTTATTCCCGCGAGTCGCTATCGGTAAGCAGTAAAGACAGGGTGATAGGCAAGGTGATCATCCTGAAAAACATTACCGAATATCAGCAGTTGGATGAGGCTAAAACCAATTTCATCGCCACCATATCGCATGAATTAAAAACCCCGATATCATCCATCAAAATGAGCCTCAAATTACTGGAGGATGTACGCATTGGCGATGTAAATCCCGAGCAACGGCAACTATTGGAGAACATTGAGGAAGATGCCCGCCGCCTGCTGCAAATAACCGGTGAACTGCTGGATATGGCACAGGTTGAAACGGGTAAGCTACAACTTAACTTTGGCAAAACCCATCCCAGAAACATTGTGGATTACGCGGTAAAGGCCATCAAATTTATAGCCGATCAGAAACAGGTGACTATCAAGGTCGACTGTGATGAAAACCTGCCCGATGTTCATGCCGATCTGGATAAAACCACCTGGGTGCTCATTAATCTGCTGTCCAATGCCATCAAATACAGTCACGAAAAATCAACGGTAGAACTGGTGGTGAAAAAACGCCATGCCGACGAGATCGAGTTTTCTGTACAGGATCATGGCAAAGGGATAGAAGAGCAATACTTGTCGCGCCTTTTCGAACGCTATTTCAAAGTCCCCAATGCCACCGCCGATCAAACCGGCACCGGCCTGGGCCTGGCCATCGCCAAAGATTTTATCGAAGCACAATCAGGCAAGATAGCGGTGGACAGCGAACTGGGCGCAGGCAGCAGGTTTGCTTTTACGTTGAAGAGGGTTGCTTGATGCGCTAATACCCAAAGAGGACTGTCACGCTGAGCCCCGTCGAAGAGTCGAGCGCAGAGGCCTGCCCACCATACTTCGACAGGCTCCATGAACCATCGCTGTCCGAAGTCTCTGACTTCGAATTAACTATGTTTGTAGTCACTGACTGCAGGCATAGGATAACAAGATTTAATTTTGCGCCGCGGTAGTTGAAAACTACCGGCATAATCGTTCGAAGTCAGAGACTTCGAACAGCGGAGGGCTGTCACTCTGAGCTCCGTCGAAGAGTCGAGCGCAGATGCCAGCCCACCATGTTTCGACAGGCAGCATGACAATCCCTTTTTACGTCTGTAGAGACGTATATTTGTATCAGGCCTTATAGAAACCCTAAAACAGCCAGGTATGAATAAAGATACTTTAATTCAATTTGTTCAACAGGTATTGCCCATGAGCCCTGCCAGGGCGGAGCAATTGGTAGCTAAGTTTAACGCGGTAAAAATTGACAAAAACGGTTATGTTTTAAAAGCGGGTGCGGTTTGTAATGCCTATTATTTTATCGAGAAAGGTATCATGCGATCGTATACGTATAACCTGGAAGGCGATGAAGTTACCACGGCCTTCTATGCAGAGAAATCCTTTGCAAGCGATCTGCTGTCATTTTTTAACAGGAGCCCTTCAAGAGAATACATTCAAACCATTACCGATTGTGAAACATGGTCTATCACCTATGCTGATATGCAGGAAAGCTTTCATGCCATGCCCGATTTTCGTGAATTTGGCCGCCTCAAACTGGTGAATAGTTACGGTATCCTTAAAGAACGGATGCTCTCTATGCTGCAGGAAACAGCAGAACAACGCTACAGTGACCTGATCAGTTCCAGTCCGGAGATCTTTCAGCACGTGCCTTTAAAATATATCGCCTCCTACCTGGGTATAACAGATACTTCGCTAAGCAGGATAAGAAAAGAATTTATCAGGAAATAGACCGTTTTCATTTCTTGCCATTTGCTAAGTGGAGGCCACGTAATTTGGCCGTCCTTTGTTTTTATTAAACAAAACATCCAATGGCAAATTACATATCAGGCATGCCCCTTTGGGTCATAGTGCTATTTATCCCAGTTTTTATTTACTCCATTTTTTTTATCACCCAACCGGTAAAGCAGGCAGCGCTCAACGCGGGTATGAGCTTACAAAGATCAAGAAATATCCAGCTGGGTATCCTTGTGTTTTACCTCGCTTATCTCGCTTATGTTTCGGTGCTGGCTTTAAAAGGCGTGCTTAACGTGGATTCCCTGCCGCCTAAAACAATGGTTTGGGGTGGCCTGCCCTTGCTCATCATCTTATTCGGGTTTATAGGCAATACTGGCTTATTTAAAAAATTGCTCCGGGCAATTACACTGGAATCGCTGATCGCGGTACACGTATTCCGATTACTTGGTGTGTTTTTTATCATCATCTACGGCTATCACCTGCTGCCGGCGAAATTTGCTTTTTTCGCGGGTCTGGGCGATATCATTACCGCGATTCTGGCATGGCCGCTATCAAAAATGGTTTCCCGGAGAAAACCAGGCTGGAAAATTGCCGTTTACGCCTGGAATATCTTCGGTATTATGGATATTATTGATCTGCTCGTAGTTGCGGTTATTACCGGCGCGAATGGGAACCTCCGGGAAATGGCTGTGTTTCCGTTTGTTTGGTTCCCGGCTTTTGCCCCCGCAACCATTTTATTTTTACACGCCGCGGTTTTTAGAAAATTACATCAGCTAAAAGAGCCGCAAAATATCCAAAATTAAACCTAATGTTTTTTAGTTGAGTAAACATTCTAAAAAAGGGTGTCATGGAGCACCGTCGAAGCAGGGTGGGCAGGCTTCTGCCGTTCTACCCTTCGACGGGCTCAGGGTGACATCTCCTTTTTTCTTGTTATAGAGACGCATATTTGCGTCTCTATAACAAGAAAATTAATCAACCTCAATGATCTTTACATCCCAGGGTGCAAGCTGTACAGCGGTATTTTTACTTACACTATTTCCGGATAACAGTTCCTTACCATTGTTATAAGGATACGTGAAACTGGTTTCCTTATTCGAATAATTGAAATAATAGTGAACCGTTTTTCCTTTTTGATTAACACCCGATTTGGTGATGACAGGGAAGGCGATCTGCTGATCCTCATTCCATAAGCCTGCTTTTTTAACCGCGTCGGCCAGGAGCTTATCGGTCACCGCGCTGGTGGTAAGGCAACCTATGTAAGTGGCTATCCCTTTGCCATAATTATTTTCGGTAATGGCGGCGTATTTGCCCCAAACTGGGTGGTCGTAATAGGCCAATACTTTGGCTGTGGTAGGGGTTATCAGTTCCATCCAGGTATTGAGCTTTTTATCAGCATCGCTTAAGCCCAGGTCGCCTTTGAGCGATACATTTTCGGGTACTGTGAACTGGCTGTAGTAAATACCGCAAGCCTCCTCAATAATGCCTGGCTGGTGCTTGGTACGAACCTTTACGTTTTCGTCAGAGAAGCCGCTTTTAAAAGTATAAATAATGTGACCGCCGTTTTTTACAAAACGGTTTAAACGCTGCAGCAAACTATCGGGCGCGGCATACAGCAGGGGCACGATGAGCACTTTATAATTTTCGATGCCCTGGCTGCTGGGGTCAACAAAATCACAGGGAATGTTCATGTGGTAAAGGCCATCGTAAAATTGCCGCAATACCTCATTATAACCGGTGCGTACGCCCCATCCAAAACCAAAGGCTTTGAAAGCGCTCAGTGCCTCGTTGCTGAACAGGATAGCCACCTCACTTTTCTTTTTGAGGTTGATAAGTTGCGGACTTAGCCGGGCAAAATCCCTCCCGATGGTTTTGGCTTCATTATAAACCGGGTTGGGTTCAAAATCATGACTCAGCAAGCCTTTCCAGTAAGTTTCGGCCGAGTTATGGATGGAGTGCCAGGGCCAATACTCCACCATGTTGGCCCCCGAGGCCAGGTGACTAAAAGCCTGCAACCGAAGCTGCCCGGGGTAAGGTGTCCATTGCGGAAAGCCTTGTGCTTCGGTTTCCATCACCAGGTAATTTTTAACACCCTTCATGGAACGCGCCACATCGCCTCCGAAGGAAATTTCGGCACCGGTTAGCTTATCCTGGCTGGCATGATAAATATCAACACCGGCAATGTCCAGCGCTTTTGCAGCGGCAAAATGGTCAACCTCGGTTTGTATACCAAAGGAGTAACCCCGCCAATCAAAATCAAAATTATGGGTGATAAACTGGTCAGGGCGTTTGTATTCCCTGATAATAGCAGCCTGCCAGGCCATATAATCGGTCACCAGCTGCCGCTGAAACTTGGCAAACTCAGCAGCCAGACTGCCGTTGATGGTACCGTTCATCGATGGGAAATCGTCCCAGTTATTGATGCGGTTGCTCCAGTAATCCAGGCCGAATATCTTATTGATGTTATCCAGCGTTTTGTATTTGGCCTGCATGTATTTTACAAACAAAGCCTGCACATTTGGCCCGGATGTACCGTATGATTTGGTTTCGTTATCCACCTGGTAACCGATCACAGCCGGGTTATCCTTCACATGCTCCATGATCTTCCGGATCACCCGGTTGGCATAAAACTTAAAATCAACATTGCTGATGTCCATGTTTTGCCTTACCCCGTATTGGCTTTGGCCCGATGGGGTAATAGCCAGTATTTCGGGGTGCTTTTTCACCATCCAGGTAGGTACGGCATAAGTAGGCGTACCAATAATTACACTGATACCGCCTTTGTGCATGGCGCTCAGCACCCTGTCGATGTGGGTGAAATCAAATACGCCATCCTGTGGTTCCACCGTGCTCCAGGTGGATTCGGCTATGCGTACCACATTAATACCGCAATCCTTCATCATCTGCACATCTTTGTCCAGCCTTTCGTAGGGCATGTACTCATCATAATAAGCCACGCCGTATAAGAGCTTGGTCATTTTTGGGTATTGGGCAAACGTATGTCCGCAAAGACACAATTGCAGCAGCAAAAGCAGCAGGTATTTCTTCTTCATGAATAGCTTTCTTAGGGAAAAGGGTTTCAGGAGATGAATGTACAAATTAATTGTGTTTTTAACACACAATAATAAAAATGTTTTTTAGAGGCGCTGGGGATTTGAACGCAGACGACTTACCCGGTCGCGAGGTAATAAAAAACATGTCATTGCGAGGAGGAACGACGAAGCAATCTCGTAGCTATACAGAACGGAGAGGCCTATCGTATAGCGCTCAATTGCCGCTAAGGCTGTTACTTTGTCTTGATACAAAGTAACCAAAAATCAAGTCAGCAGAAATGCTTCTTTGCCGCACGAGGCCTTTACCCCGCAAATCAGTCAGAACCACGGGCTGCTAAACCTTACCCCTACTTCGTTCGCTCAACCCCACACTTCGGCAAGGTTTGCTAATGCCCCAGCCACCACACAAGCCATCATGTTCTGCCTGATTTCGTCCGAAGCTGTTCTGCTGACGGGAAGAAGAAGTAATAAAGGAATCTTATTCTCCCAACCCCTTTCCGCCGCAGGCGAAGAGAGATCCAGCGAAGCGCAGATCGGGCGAGTCGCCCCATTGCACATCCCAAACATTTTTTGTATCTTTAAATATACCACAGGCCGGCCCTGCTTACTTTGAAAACTGTAAGCAGGGCTGTTTGGTTAAAGGGATAAAATAACCCAAAACCGACCGTTTGGTATGTGGCTATTTGACTATAAGTAAAGTATTACTTTTTAAAGTTTTTTAAACTGCCCAAAACCGAGTTAAAATTTGTTAAAAAGTGTTAAAATGGATGGTTTTGAATGAATTTTTGAATGTTTTTAGCCCGTTTTTGAACAGAAAAATGTTAAAATAGAAGGTTTAAGAAGTTTTGGCCTGTTTGAATTTTATAAGTTTATAAAACCATGAAAATTTGTACACGTATTTTACTCCTGATATTATGCTGCCACGGTCTGCTGCCGGCGCAGGCGCAAAATAAAAAATTAACCTACTGCAATCCCCTCAACCTGGACTATGGCTATACACCCTTTGCCGATTTTGCCGCCTGGGGCAAACACCGCGCCACCGCCGACCCAACCATTACCCTGTTAAAGGGGAAATATTACCTGTTCAGCACCAATCAGTTCGGCTACTGGTGGAGCGATGACATGCTGAACTGGAAATTTGTGTACCGCAAGTTCCTGCGGCCCTACAATCAGGTTCAGGGCGATGAGCTTTGCGCCCCCGCAACCCTGGTTCTGGGTGATACCCTGCTGGTTATAGGTTCAACCTATAATAAAGATTTTACACTGTGGATGAGTACCAACCCCACCCGCGACGACTGGAAGGCCGCTAAAGACTACTTTAAAGTGGGCGCCTGGGACCCGGGCATGTTCGCCGACGATGATGGTCGGGTTTACATCTACCATGGCTCAAGCAATACCCTGCCGCTTTATGGCCAGGAGATAGACCGTAAGACCTTTGAACCCATCGGTCCTAAAAAAGAGCTGGTCAAACTAAACCCCGAAATACATGGCTGGGAGCGTTTTGGCGAGCATAACGATAATGTTTTCCTGCTGCCTTTTATCGAAGGTTCATGGATGAACAAGCATAACGGCAAATACTACCTGCAGTTCGGCGCACCTGGCACTGAGCAAAGCGGCTATGCCGACGGTGTTTTTATAGCTGATAAACCGCTGGGACCGTTTATCTATCAAAAGCATAACCCCTTCTCGTACAAGCCCGGTGGCTTTGCCAAAGGAGCTGGGCACGGGGCCACCTGGCAGGATAAGTATGGCAATTACTGGCATATCTCTACCATGGGCATCTCGGTAAAAAACAATTTTGAGCGCAGGATCGGTTTCTGGCCGGCCGGATTTGACAAGGATGGCGTGTTGTATACCAATACAGCTTATGGCGATTACCCGCATTATTTACCGGTTGGCACCGAAGATCACCTAAAAAGCAACTTTACCGGCTGGATGATCCTCAACTATAATAAACCGGTAGAGGTTTCCTCAACCTTAGGCGGGTATGAGCCCAATTATGCAGTTGATGAGGATATCAAAACCTATTGGAGCGCCAAAACGGCTAACAAAGGCGAATGGTTTAAAACCGACCTGGGACAAGTGAGCACAGTAAATGCCATACAGATCAACTATGCCGATCAGGATGCTACGTTTATGGGTAAATCGCTGGGTGTTTTTCACCAGTATATCGTTTATTCTTCATTGGACGGAAGAACCTGGAAACCGCTGATCGACAAAAGCAAAAACAAAACCGATGTACCGCATGACTATGTGGAGCTGAAAACTCCGGCCAAAGCGCGTTACCTCAAAATGCTGAACCTGCACATGCCTACCGGAAAGTTCGCATTATCAGGCTTCCGGGTATTTGGTAAGGGAGCAGGTGCGAAACCTGATACTGTTCAAAATTTTATCGTGCTACGTGGCGATAGCGAGCGTCGCAATTCCTGGTTAAAATGGGAACCGGTTGATAATGCCACAGGCTATACCATTTATATGGGCATCGCGCCCGATAAACTCTATAACAACATGATGGTGTACGGTAAAAACGAGTACTATTTTAACGGTATGGATAAAAACTTGCCTTATTATTTCCAGATCGAATCGTTTAATGAAAACGGTATTTCAAAGCGGTCAAAAGTGGTGAAAGTGGAGTGAAATTAAATTTTGGTTAACTTTTAACAACTGATGGTATAATAGTTGAGGTTTTTTCGTAAAATGCCACATGCTAAGATCAATACTTTCACTTATTACCATTTTGTTCTTTTGTAGCACCCTCCAGGCGCAGCATGCGGATAGTACGCTGAAAAAATCGCCGGTAAAAACATTGACCGATAAGCAATACACCGCTTTGCTCAATGGCGAAGATATATACAACCATATGGCATTGCCGGCCGAGATCAACCACTATCCCATGCCCGATCAGGTGATCAGGTTTAAAAAAGAATTGGGATTGAGCCCCAACCAGGTAACCAAAATTACCGCGATTGCTACTGAACTGCACCGCAAAAGGGTGGAAATGGGTTCGTTCATTATTAAAAATGAGCAAACTTTAGATGAGCTTTTTCGTAAACAGCGCTTAAATAATGGTGATGTGATATTTTATGCCACGCGCTCCGGGTTGTACTATGGAGAGCTCAGAAACGCCATTTTACAGGCTTGCTTAAGCACCGGCGACCTGATGGCTCCCCAGCAAATTAAAAAGCTGGAAACTTTACAAAACCCTAATTGATAATATACCGTAGGATTTACTTAATTTAGCGGCCCAAATAAATAGTATGAAGATTACTTTTGATTTTGAAAAGCCACTGGCTGAACTGATACAGCAGATTGAAAAGGTGAAGCAGGTGGAGGATAAAAACAAGCTCGACATGTCTGCAACCGTAGCCGAGCTGGAAGCCAAGCTGGATGCTGCTAAAAAGGATATATATTCAAATCTTTCCGGCTGGCAAAAGGTGCAGATCTCCCGTCATCCCGAAAGGCCTTATACCCTTCAATATATTGAATTAATGTGCGATGATTTTATTGAATTGCACGGCGACAGAACAGTAGGCGACGATAAAGCCATCATTGGCGGCTTTGGAACGCTGAACGGTCAAACGGTGATGTTCATCGGGCACCAAAAGGGTCGTAATACCAAAGAGCGTCAATATCGCAACTTTGGTATGGCTAACCCGGAAGGCTACCGCAAAGCATTAAGGCTCATGAAAATGGCCGAAAAATTCAATAAACCTGTGGTTACCCTGATAGATACCCCGGGAGCATTTCCTGGTCTGGAAGCTGAAGAGCGCGGACAAGGTGAAGCCATTGCCCGTAACCTGCTGGAAATGTCTGTGTTGAAAGTACCGGTGATCTGCGTGATCATAGGCGAAGGTGCATCAGGCGGCGCATTGGGTATAGGTATTGGCGATAGGGTACTGATGCTGGATAATTCCTGGTATTCGGTAATATCTCCCGAAAACTGCTCAACCATCCTTTGGAAGACCTGGGAAAATAAAGAACGTGCCGCCGAGGTATTGAAATTGACTTCGACAGAGATGTATAAAAATAAATTGATCGACGGTGTGATCAAGGAGCCTCTTGGCGGTGCTCACCAGGATCCCGTGGCTATGGCTTCCATTCTGAAAAAGCAATTGCTTAAAGATCTGAAAACATTGGGCGAACGCGACATCAATGAACTGGTTACCGAACGTATTGACAAGTTCTGCAACATGGGTGTTGTAAACGAAGGATAATAAGATATGATCTATATAAAAAAGCGACTTATGTCGCTTTTTTTGTTTTACGATAAAGGGCTGTCATACTGAGTTTGTCGAAGTATGGTGGGCAAGCCGCTACGCACGCCCTTCGACAAACTCAGGGTGACAGCCCTGCTTTTATTTTTAAAGTACTTTACTGTTTGGGGGTGATACCAAATTTTGTTTCAAATCCTTTTAATTGTGCACTGAATTTGGTGTTTAGTTCCGTCTGTTTAAAATCTTTGGTAAAGCCTACCAGTCCGCTCAAAATTTGTATGGAGTATTGTACATCGCGATTATTATCCAAACTGATCTCGTTGCGCTGTAACAATGCATAGTTATAATTGAGCAGGTTATTTACATAATCGTCTACCTGGTTAGCTAGTTTGTTGGCCAGCGGGATGTCACCCAAACGGTAGGAGCTTTCAATCATATAAAACTTACGTACAGCAACCTCGGTTGAATTGATAATGCCTGGCATCACTTCGTCATATTTTTTCAGGGTGTTTTTAGCCAGGTCGGGATGCCCTTCTTTCATCAGGTTATCAGACAAATTAGAATAAAGTCTGGTAATCAGCGGGTAAAACATAGTCATGGATTCATGATCAAGGTAACGCGCGGTTTTCATATTACCCCACTTAAATTTAGTCATCATGTTATGGTACATCACCGGGGTGTTGCTGTTTTCGAGAGCGTTAGAAGCCGTGTCAGGTTTCAATGGCATTAAACGATAAGCGAATCCCTCGTTGTACAAATATTTGTCGAGGCCTATCATGTTATCATTGGGTACGGTCACCGAAAAATAGATCGGTCGTTTCCAGTTATTGTGGGATAGGATGTCCATCATCGCCAAAACATCTTTGGTCACATACCGGCCGCTGAAGGTCCAGTCCATTTCAGGTACTATCTTGTCCTTTTGGGCCGCCGGAACGGTACCGGTTTGTACCACCTGGTTAGGATCAATGGTCAATTTAAAGTTTTTGGTAGGCAGGTAGTTGGCCATGTCACCATTATTGTATTCTACCATGGTTGATTTATCGTCCGAAGTGATAAAGTCAAAAACCTCTTTCAACTCAGTAGAACCGGCAACTTTCTGATCGTTAAAATAAATCACATCGCGCACGCCGGGTTTAAACTTGTCGTTCGGCATGCTGATAGGCAACGGCTCCGACTCGTTCATCTTATTTTTCATGCCACGTATGTACCAGTCGGTACCCAATAGGCTTAAGTTCACAATACGCACATCCGGGCGCACATTTTCAACCTCCTGTATATACCAAAGCGGGTAAGTATCGTTATCGCCATAGGTAAATAAAATAGCGTTAGGAGCACAAGAGTTGAGGTAGTTATACGCCATATCATGCGGTGTAAGCTTGGTAGAGCGGTCATGATCGTCCCATTCCTGGTTGGCCATTAGTACAGGAGCTGCCAGTAAGCAGATCAGTGTGGCTATAATGGCGCTTGTTTTGGCATTGATCTTTTTGGACAAAAAATCGGCAATAGCCAGTACACCTAAACCTATCCAGATAGCAAAGGCATAAAAGGATCCCGCATAAGCATAATCTCGCTCACGTGGTTGGAGTGGATCCTGATTTAGATATAATACAATGGCTAAACCAGTAAAAAAGAACAGTACCAAAACAACCCCCGCGTTCCGCTGATCGCGCCAAAAGTGGAAGAATAAACCGATCAGGCCGATGATAAGCGGTAAAAAGAATAAACGGTTATAACTTTTACTTTCTGTAACAGCATATGGTAGCGGCTTGCTAAAATTCCAGCCACTTAGCCAGGAACCATCGATGCCGCCTTTGCCATCAATAGCGCCGGTTTGACCGTCAAGATCGTTGGCACGACCGGCAAAGTTCCACAGAAAATAACGGGTATACATTTGGTTTACCTGCCAGGTGCCAAAAAAGCCCAGGTTGGTAGCAAAGGTAGGATGCTCTGTTTGGCCTAATTTGCTCCATGCACGGTAAAAATCCGGATGACCAGCCTTATCACTAAACATGCGCGGGAAAGGTGTGTTGCGGTCATAAACAGTGGTCAGTTTTTTACCGGCCACTTCATATTTGGTTTCACCACGACGATAAAGTGTGGCCCCTTCGGTTTGTTCGATTGGCGTTGAATCAAAAAATTGTCCGTAAAGTAATGGCGTATCACCATACTGGTCGCGGTTCAGATAGCCGTTAAGTGCGAAAGCGTTTTCAGGGTCGCTGTTGTTGAGGTTAGGATTTGCTTTTGCCCTTACTACGATCATCACGAATGAGCTGTAACCAAACAGGATGAACAACAGGCAAATTAAAAAGGTATTTAAAGCGAAACGTTTTTCGCGGATCTTAACTACGTACTCCAGCAGTGCTAATACTGCTAAACCAACAACCACGCCTATAATTCCGGCACTGATGCCCAATACCAGTATAAAGCATACTGCCGCTACAATGATGGCCGGCTTTTGCGGCTTAATGGTATAGTATATGCCTGCTACGATGGTGGCGATGAGTAAAACAAAAAACATGACTGCCCCGCTGCCAAAGCCCATGCCTAAAGTATTCACAAAAAGCAGATCGGAAAAGGCCGCGCCTTTTACAGTATATTGAATAACGCCCCAAAGTACAAAGGCCACAGCCACAATGCCGGCAAAAAACGCCCAGAAAGTGCCTTTTGAAGTAATGTTTTTTGCCCTGCGAAAATAGATCACTAAAGCTATGGCTGGTATTACTAACAGGTTTAATAAGTGTATGCCTATAGATAAGCCCATTACGTAGGCAATAAATACGATCCATTTATCGGCATGTTGCTCATCGGCGTTGGCATCCCATTTTAGTATGGCCCAAAATACAACAGCTGTACATAAGGATGATTGCGCGTAAACTTCAGACTCAACAGCCGAAAACCAGAAAGTATCAGACCATGCATAAGCCAGGGCTCCAACCAGGCCCGCACCTATAATGAGTATCAGATTTGCGGTGCTGATGTCTTCGGCTTTTTTAACCAGCAGTTTTTTTGCCAGGGCGGTTACAGTCCAAAACAGGAACATAATAGTTGCGCCGCTGGATAAGGCAGATGCCATATTAGCCCAATAAGCCACTTTGGTATTATCGCCCATAGAAAGTAAGGTAAATACCTTTCCTATCATGGTAAAAAGTGGGGCGCCAGGCTGGTGAGCCACTTGTAAACGGTAAATACAGGCAACAAACTCGCCGCAATCCCAAAAACTGGAGGAGGGCTCTAAGGTTAAAATATAAGTTAGCGCAGCAATGATAAAGGCTACCCAGCCAAATATATTATTGATTTTTTTGTAGTCCATGTCTGAATTTTACAATGCGAAAAAAGGTTGAATGCAGCCCGAAATTAGTAAAAGTATTATGATGTTAAAACCAAAAATGCCGGATTAACACTTTTTAGGCTCGTTTTTCGCCTTAAAACGCAATCAAAAATACTTTTTTCAAATTCTTTTTGAGAGTTAAAAAATCGTCTTATATTTGCATTCCTTTTCGGGGAGTAAAACAAACCAAAGGAGATTGCCTGATAGTATAATGGTAGTACGACGGTTTTTGGTACCGTTTGTCTAGGTTCGAATCCTGGTCGGGCAACAAGAAAGATTTCGGATTTCTGATTTTCAATTTCGGATTTAGGTCTGATAGAAAATTGAAATCCGAATTGTTTTTTATACGGGCTGTATGTGTAAAGTGATTTAGATTAAGGATTAAGAAAAATCCGAAATCGGAAATCCCAAATCCAAAATAAGAAGATGCCATTACAATTTAATCCGGTTAAGTTATTTGCAGGATCAGGTTCTAAAGAGCTTGCGCAAAAAATTGCTGATGCTTATGGCCGCGAATTGGGTGACGTGGTGCTTTCACGCTTTAGTGACGGGGAGTTTCAACCACATTTTAACGAATCTGTAAGGGGATGCGATGTATTCCTGATCCAGAGTACCAACCAGCCTACGGATAACCTGATGGAATTGCTCATGATGATTGATGCTGCACGCCGTGCTTCATCACATTATGTAAGCGCCGTTATTCCGTATTTTGGATTGGCCCGTCAGGACAGGAAAGATAAGCCACGTGTAGCCATCAGCGCTAAGCTGGTAGCTAATTTGTTAGTTGCTGCAGGCATTAACCGTATCATGACCATGGATCTGCACGCTGCGCAGATACAGGGCTTTTTCGATATACCGGTTGATCACCTGGATGCTTCTATCATTTTTGTACCTTATATCAAAAGCCTGGGTTTAGAAAACTTAACCATTGCATCGCCGGATATGGGCGGCTCATACCGGGCACGTAGTTTTGCCAAGTTCTTTAATGCAGAAGTGGTAATTTGCGATAAACGCCGTAAACGTGCTAATGAGATCGAGTCCATGACGCTTATTGGCGATGTAACCGATCAGGATATTGTGCTGATTGATGATATATGCGACACAGCCGGTACATTGGCTAAAGCGGCAGGTTTAATTATGGAGCGTGGGGCACGCAGTGTACGCGCGGTTTGTACACATCCGGTATTATCGGGCAAGGCTTATGAAACTATCGAAAATTCGGCTTTAACCGAACTGATAGTTACGGATACTATACCGTTAAAACATACAAGCCCTAAACTAAAGGTATTATCTACTGCCGAACTGTTTGCAAAAGCTATCAGCAATGTAAACGAGCACGGTTCTATCAGCCAGTTGTTCAAGGTAGATTAAATAGAATGCTTATAGTTCATGGTTGATGGCTTGTAGCCGGAAACATGGATTTTGAATAGAATAAAAATATTTGTGCGGATTAGATACCATGAACAATGATCTATGAACCATGAACTTAACAAATAAATAAATACAAATAATGAAATCAATTGCTATTAGCGGTTCTCCAAGAGAGAACGTAGGGAAAAGAGACGCTAAAGAACTGCGTTATCAAGGCTTAGTGCCTGCAGTACTTTACGGTGGGCCAACACAATCCCACTTTGCAGTGTCCGCAGCTGATTTGAGAGCCGTTGTTTATACTCCGGTTGTTCATTTCATCGATCTTGAAATTGCTGGTGTTAAATCACAAGCTATTATTAAAGATATTCAGTTTCACCCTTTAACTGAACAAATTATCCACGTTGACTTTTTGTTGCTTGACGAGAAAAAGCCAATCACTATCGAGATCCCTGTTAAATTAACCGGTACATCTCCAGGTGTTAAAGTGGGTGGTAAATTAGTTCAGAAACTAAGGAAACTGCGCATCAAAGCATTACCTAAAGATCATTTAGATGCTATTGAAGTAAGCATTGAAGCCCTTGAAGTTGGTAAATCAGTAAAAGTAGGTGAAATTAAATTGCCAAACCTTACTATTACCAATGCTCAGGAAGATACTATTGTATCTGTAACTACTTCACGTGCATTACGTCAGGCAGAGCAGGAAGCTGCTTCAGGTAAAAAGTAAGCTTTATCTGATTTGAAAAAAAGCGCCGGACTTGTGTCCGGCGCTTTTTTTTTGACAAAAGATGAAGGACGAAAAGACAAAGGACTTTTTTTAAACATTAGAGGATAAAAGATAAAGAATATCTTAGAGTGAAATAATTAAGATATGCTAAAACATAATTTCAGACAGCTTCGGATCTGGATTGATTCTGTGGAATTTTCAAAAGATGCTTATTTACTTACACAAAAGTTCTCTGCGGAACACCGGTTTGGAATATCAAGTCAGCTTTATCGTGCTGCTGTTTCAATTCCTTCAAATATTGCTGAAGGCTCTTCAAGAAAGTCACAGAAGGATTTTAGTCATTTCTTATCAATGAGCCTCGGCTCAGCATTTGAACTGGAAACTCAATTAATCATTGCTGAACAATGTGAATTAGCTATAAATGTTGATTACCAGAGCTTGCTTACCAGAGTTCAAGCCTTACAAAAGCAGATAGCATCCTTTGAATATCCAATTTCGCAATAGTCTTCTATATCAACGTTCTTTTACCAAGGTCCCGGTCCTTTGCTAAAAAATCCTTTGTCCTAAAGTCCTTTATCTTTTGTCCATAATCCTATCTTTGCTCCGCAAAATGAAATATCTTATAGTCGGTTTAGGAAATATAGGGCCTGAATATGCCGATACCCGGCATAATATAGGGTTTATGATACTGGATGAATTAGCCAAACAAGAGGGTGTAAAGTTTTATCACATGCGCCTGGCATATTACAGCGAAGTATCATTCAAGGGGCGTACATTGCATCTCATTAAGCCAACAACTTATATGAACCTCAGTGGCAAGGCGATGAACCACTGGATGAAGGAATTGAAAATACCTATCGAAAATGTATTGGTGCTTGTAGACGATATTGCACTTCCCTTGGGCACCCTCAGGTTAAAACCCAAAGGTAGCGCTGCTGGTCATAATGGCTTAAAACATATTGAAGCAACGCTTGGCAACAATAACTACGCCCGCCTCCGGTTTGGAGTAGGCGATAATTATCCCAAAGGCCGCCAGGTTGATTATGTTTTAAGTGGTTTTGACGATGATGAAAAGCCGGAACTTCCTGCGCTTATTGATCGCTCAATAGAAATGATCAAAAGCTTTGCTACAATCGGTACCGAATTAACTATGACCCGGTATAATAAATAATGCATCCCTCCGTTTCAATCGTAAACTAATCGCTTAGTTAAAATTTGTTAAATAATTTTTGCTGTATGCAACAGTTGTATAACTTACGGCGTCTTATCACTAAATCCTTATGAAACAATTTTTACTGACCCTGCTCTTCTGTTATCTTTCGGCGATTTGTTTTGCCCAGACTCAAAATTCGCCAACAAACATAACTGTTAAGGGTTCTGTAATTGACTCGACACTAAATAAACCCTTAGGTTATGTTACTGTAGCACTTCAGGATGCCACTACCCATACACCCGTAAAAAGTACGCTTGCCAAAGACGATGGAAGTTTTGAATTAAAGGCCCCGGATGGTAAAACTTACCAGCTGATTGTTGCTTTTATTGGATATGCTACCAAGATTTTGCCCGTAAAACTAACCGGAAATGAATTTAATGCAGGTAAAATTTTATTGGCTCCCTCCAGTAAAGAATTAAAGGAAGTTACCGTAACAGCCGTAAGACCAACCTTGAAACAGGAGGTTGACCGCCTTACTTACGACGTAACCGCTGATCCTGAAAGCAAGGCTGTATCTGCATTGGATATGATGCGCAAAGTACCGCTTTTATCAGTTGATGGGGATGATAAGATCAGGCTCAAAGGAAGCGGCAACTATAAGATCCTGATCAACGGAAAAGAATCGGCATTGATGGCTAAAAGTCCATCTGATGTATTGAAATCAATGCCGGCCACCAATATCGAAAAAATAGAAGTGATCACTACGCCACCCGCCAAGTATGATGCGGAAGGTTTAACGGGTATCATCAACATTATCACCAAGAAAAACGCCGATCAAGGTTATAACGGCAGTGTCAATATGCGCTATAATTCTGTCTGGGGACCGGGGTATAACCTGAACGCTACCGTAAAACAAGGTAAATTTGGTCTTTCCGGTTATGCTGGTTTTGGTACACAGAAAGAAGTAACCGCCGCAACGCACAACACACAGACGCAATTTTTAAATAAATCAGTATCAAGCATATTAAATCAGGACGGTACAAATACCTTTAGCGGTAAATACAAATACGCCAATGCCGAATTAAGTTATGAAATTGATAGCCTTGACCTGCTCACTGGTTCATTTGAGATCTTTCAGGGGCATTTTGATCAAAATGGCTCCTTGCAATCAAACCGGGTAAACAATGTTGCGACGCTTGATGAGGCTTACCGAAATGCAACTACCAGTAACAGTAAAGATAAGGGAGCCGATATCGCTATCAATTATCAGCGGAATTTTAAAAACCATAAAGACGAGTTGTTAACCTTGTCATATAAATACAGCTATTCGCCAAGCGATCAAACAAGTTCAAACGCATTTACCGACAGGTTTAATTATGATGATGTGAACAATCCCGATTTCAGGCAGCGTAATAACGCGGGTAACCGGGAGCATACCATTCAGCTTGATTATGTATATCCGCTTAAAAAACTAAATATCGAAGCAGGGGCTAAAGCCATCCTGCGTAATAACTTCAGTGATTTCGGGCGTGAAGACCTTGATCCTACTACAAATGAGTATGTGGTTAACACCGGGCAAACCAGTACGTTTGACTATCATCAGGATGTGACCAGTTTTTATAATTCCTATCAATTAAAACTAAGTAAGTGGACGGCAAAAGCCGGTTTACGCATTGAACACACAAAAGTAAGTGCCGATTTTACGGGTACACCCCTCGATAGGGGATATAACAACCTGATACCATCCATATCCATACAGCGCAGTTTGAATAGCAGCAGTATTAATTTCGGTTTTACGCAGCGTATACAACGCCCGGGTATATACCAACTTAACCCCTTCGTTGATAATTCAAATCCCAAATTTATCAGCACCGGTAACCCGGATCTGCGCCCCGAACTTAACAACACCTTTGAGCTCACCTATAGCAACTTTAAAAAGGCATCTGTTACAGTGGGTTTAAGCTACGCGTTCTCTAATAACTCTATCCAAACAATAAGCAGTTTACGTGATACGGTAACCTATACCACCTATCAAAACCTGGGTAGTAACCGCACACTGGGCTTCAATATCAATACCAATTTTTCAATCATCAAGCCCTTGACTGTTAGTTTAAACGGGCAAATTTCACATATTTGGCTAAAAGGTATTTATAATAGCGATTTTTTCAAAAATGATGGCTACATCGGTAATGCATTTGCCAGCTTTACCTATAAACTAGGTGATACTTACAGATTTGGCTATAATGCCGGTTTCTTTAGTGGTGACGTAACCTTGCAAGGTAAATCAAGTAATTTTATTTACAACTCTTATAGCGTCGCCAAAGACTTATTCAAGAAAAAATTTACGGTAACACTTGTAGCGAATAACCCTTACAGCAAATACAGGGCGTTTACCAATACCACCAATACACCAGATTTTTCTCAAACCATCAGCCGGGAAAATCCATACCGTCATTTTGCTATCAGGCTTAATTATAAATTTGGTAAGCTCAATAGCGATATTAAAAAGAATCAGCGCAGCATCAATAATGATGATACCAAAGGTGGTGGTAAAAGTAGCGGTGCCAGTCAGTAAGATTGCGTATTTGATTAAAAACACCTGACATATTTTCGGTGCAAAAAGGATAAATTAGCCCGATGAAAGTTTACGGAATAACTAACTGCAATACAGTTAAGAAAGCGCTTGACTGGTTAAAGGAAAATAAGATAGATTATAATTTCCAGGATTTTAAGAAATTAGGTGTAAGCACCGAGAAATTACAGGAGTGGGATAGCAAAGCCGGGTACGAAAAGTTCCTGAATAAGCAAGGCCTTACCTGGAAACAACTTGATCCTGAGGTAAAAGAAAGTGTAAAAACCAACACTGATGCGCTTACACTATTGCAGCAAAAAACCAGCATGATTAAAAGGCCGGTTATTGAAGATGGCGACTTTTTGTTTTTTGGTTTTGATGAAAAAGTTTACCAATCGCACTTTTTAAACAAGTAAGGGCAGGATATCTTCATATTCTTCAATTAATGTCTGTAAATCTTGTATATCTACCTGATTTATAGGCTTTCTGTTTATTTAATCAGTAATTCAATATTTCATTAAATCAATATTAATATTCTGGTAACAATCGTTTTACCCGGACGTTCAAAAACGTTTTTTTGTAGTATACTTGCTGTATACATACAAAAAATATTGAAATGAATTTAAAACTGATGGTCGGTTTCAGCATGGCCTTTATGCTGGCGGTTAGTGTAAGTGATGCTCAGCAGGCCGCTTCAACTAATGCGCCTGCTTCTGATTACAATTATCATGAGACTTTTGGGCCTGGCTTTTATACCAAAAATGGTACAGAATACCGTGCCGCAAGCGGCGAACCAGGACCTAAATACTGGCAAAACCGGGCCGATTATCAATTGGCTGCAAAACTGAATGATCAAACCAATGAGATCACCGGTTCGGAAGTTTTAACTTATACCAATAATAGTCCGCAAAGCCTGGACTTTTTATGGATGCAGCTTGACCAAAACCTGTTTAAATTAGATTCACGTGGAACAGCTATCGTGCCGCCTGCCGGCAGCCGTAACTGGGGGCGTGGTGAGGTGTTTGATGCGGGCTACAAAATAAAATCTGTAAAATACGCTTTGGGTAAGGGTGAATTTGCCGAAGCGAAATTTTTGATCAGTGATACCCGCATGCAGGTTTTTTTGCCTAAGGAGGTAACAGCCAATGGCGGGCAAGTTAAACTTAAAATAGAATACTCATTTATTCCGCCAAATTATGGATCGGATCGTATGGGTTACCAGGATACCAAAAATGGTAGGATTTATACTATTGCCCAATGGTATCCGCGTATGTGCGTATATGACGATGTAATGGGATGGAATACCCTGCCATACACAGGTCCGGGTGAATTTTACCTGGAATATGGTGATTTTGACCTGAGCATCACTGCTCCTGCAAATCACATCGTAGTAGCATCCGGCGAACTCCAAAATCCGCAGGAGGTTTATACACCCGAACAACAAAAACGCTGGGCCGAAGCTGCTCAAAGCGAAAAAACAGTAATGATCCGTACTGCCGATGAGGTTAAAGACCCTAAATCACGCCCGGCAGGTAAAACAGAACTAACCTGGCATTTCAAAATAAAGAACGCGCGTGATGCTTCATGGGCTTCATCGGCCGCGTTTATTATTGATGCCGCCAAAATGGATTTGCCAAGCGGTAAAAAATCAGTAGCTATTTCGGCCTATCCGGTTGAAAGTGACGGCAATGATGCCTGGGGGCGCTCAACAGAATATGTAAAAAAATCAATTGAATATAACTCTGCCAAATGGTTTGAATATCCTTACCCTGCTGCAACAGCTGTTGCCGGTATTGTAGGGGGTATGGAGTATCCGGGTATTGTTTTCTGCGGATACAGGGCAAAGAAAAACGCGCTTTGGGGTGTAAATGATCATGAGTTTGGCCACACCTGGTTCCCGATGATCGTAGGTTCAAACGAGCGTATGTATGGCTGGATGGATGAAGGTTTTAACACTTTTATCAATACCCTTTCAACTGCCAATTTTAACAACGGTGAGTATAAAAATACCCGCCAGATAGATATGCACCGCACCGGCGAGTTTTTCACTAAACCAGAACTGGAACCCATAATGAGCCAGCCGGCCAACCTGAAAGAAAGAAATACAGGTACATTACTGTATGCAAAACCGAGTGCCGGTTTGGTTTTATTACGTGAACAGATATTAGGCCCCGAACGTTTTGATTTTGCTTTTAAAACCTACATTAACAGGTGGGCATTTAAACACCCAACACCTGACGACTTTTTCCGCACTATCGAGAATGCATCAGGCGAGAGCTTGCAATGGTTCTGGAGAGGCTGGTTCCTGAACGACTGGCGCCTGGATGTAGCGGTTAGCGATGTGAAATATGTGGATGGTGATGCCTCAAAAGGAGCTATGATTACCATAGATAACCTGGGTAAAATGGCTATGCCGGTTATTCTGGAGGTAAAAACCAAAAGCGGTAAAACTGATCGTATTAAACTGCCGGTTGAAATTTGGGAGCGTTTTGCTTCATGGACATTCAAATATCCATCAACCGAAGAAATTGAGTCAGTTACTTATGATCCTGATAAAGTACTGCCCGATTATAATCCTGACAATAACGTTTGGAAGAAATAAAAGCAAAGGGTCCGGTTAGCCGGGCCCTTTGCTTTTATCCCTGTTATGTCATTGCGAGGCACGAAGCAATCTCCTCGCGTTCTCACTGATGAGAATAGCTACGCGATTGCTTCGTCGTTCCTCCTCGCAATGACATGGTTTATGGATTTGTTTTAGACTTATAACAAATCCTTCAAGTGTTTATAGTTTGATTTTACAGTATCCAGAACTTCATCCATATGGCCGTTGAGCATCAGTTTGGTCATCGAAACCGCCATGCCTTTCACTTGTTCAAACTCAATTTTAGGCGGCATTGCCAGCGCGTTCGGATCGGTAAATATATTTACTAAGGCCGGGCCGTCAAAAGCCAGTGCTTCAGTAATTGCCTCCTGAACATCTTGCGGGTATTTGACATTAATACCCTTAATGCCCATAGCCTGCGCTACTAAAGCGAAATCTGGATTGTACATATCTGTTTGCCAATCGGGCAAACCGGCAACTTCCATTTCCAACTTCACCATACCCAGGGAACGGTTGTTAAAAACGATGATCTTAACAGGTAATTTATATTGGACAATGGTAGCCAGATCACCTAACAACATTGACAACCCACCATCGCCACAAAGTGCGATTACCTGCTGGCCGGGACGGGCCAGAGCAGCGCCAATGGCCTGCGGCATGGCATTAGCCATTGAACCATGGTTAAAAGAACCTATCATTTTGCGCTTGCCTGTAGCATTGATGTAACGGGAACCCCATACGCATGACATACCGGTATCTACGGTAAATATAGCATCATCAGCAGCTGTTTTATCCAGTACACTGGCTACAAATTCGGGATGTATCTTATCCTGCTCACCACTGTCGTTTACATAAGTTTGCATCTTTTCTTTTACATCGGCATATACTTTAAGCTGTGCCTTTAAAAAGCTATCATCCTGTTTTTGACCGATCAATGGCAATAGCGCTGTTAACGTATCTTTAACGTCGCCGCATAACCCTACATCCACTTTAGCGCGGCGACCAATACGTTCAGGTTTGATATCTATCTGTACAATTTTGCAATCCGTAGGCATAAATGGAGTGTACGGAAAATCGGTACCTAATAATATCAGCAGATCACTTTCATGCATGCTATGATAGGCCGATGGCAGGCCTAAAAGCCCCGTCATGCCCACTTCGTTAGGATTATCATACTGAATATCCATTTTAGCCCGGAAAGAGTAAGCTACCGTAGCATGAAGTTTTTGAGACAGGGCTACTACTTCCTTATGCGCTTCGCCTGCACCTATGCCGCAAAAAATAGTGATCTTTTGGTGATGATTGATCAAAGCGAATAATTTTTGCAAATCCGTATCTGAAGGCCTGATCACAGGAACAGTATTAAAGTTTTGTGTTGCTGTATTTATCTCCACAGCATCCATACTGGTAATATCGCCCGGCAAACCAATTACAGCCACCCCTTTCTGATGTAATGCACTTTGTATGCCCGCCTGCAGCATGCGTGGCAACTGCCTTGGAGTAGCGGCTACCTGGTTATAATAGCTGCAATCATCAAACAGTTTTATGGTATTAGTTTCCTGGAAGTAATCGGTGCCAAATTCAAAAGTAGCTATAGTTGAAGCAATGGCTATAACCGGTGCGCCGGAACGGTGTGCATCATACAAACCATTAATGAGATGAACATGTCCCGGGCCGCTGCTGCCCGCACAACATGCAAGGCCGTTCAGCTGCGCTTCTGCTCCTGCAGCATAGGCGCCAACTTCCTCATGACGTACATGTATCCATTGTATATCACCTGCCCGCCTTACAGCGTCATTTACCTCGTTAAGGCTATCGCCGGTAACGGCATATATTCTTTTTACACCAGCGCTTGCCAGCATTTCTACCAGTTGATCTGCAACGTTTTTCGCCATGGTTAGGTTAATTTATGTTTTGATATTTATAAAGCTAACCACAGAATATGATGTGGGTTTTAAAAATTGTAAATTGCTGTAAAATATGACAATTATGGGGCGAATAGTTAGTGTGGCTTATAAACCAAAACCGGGAAAAACAGATGCTTTAAAACAACTCACCAAAACCCATGTACGCCGCCTTAAACAGGAAGGATTGGTAACGGATCGGTAACCTGTTATCAAGGAAGCTGCTGATGGAACCATTATTGAAGTTTTTGACTGGTTAAGTGCCGAAGCCATTAACCAGGCCCAACAGAATAAAGCCGTTCATAAAATGTGTGCCGAGTATGCCGAAGTTTGCGATTATGTAAACCTGAATAGCCTAAGCGAAACCGCAAATACGTTTGCTGAATTTATCCCGGTGAACTGATCCGGCTGATAACGAATGGTAAAACAAAACAGGCAGACTTTAAAAAGAGTCTGCCTGTTTTTATGTGTCAATATATAGAGAAGCCTTAAACGGCTGTTGATTTCTTGTATTGATTAAGAATGAATGTTTCCTTAATCAATACGTTTTGATATATGATAGAATTTACAGCGATAAAAGATTATCTGTAAATGACGGTTAAAATTTGATAGGTTTCCCAGTAGAGCTGTAGCAACCTGCCTTTTAGTAAGTTTAAGTTTTGTTTTTTCATGACCTTTGTTTCTTATTAACATAACAAAGGTACTGTGGATAGTGAGGCGTATCAATCTCAATAAATCGGTTTTAAGAACCAATTTTTCCGGTAGAGATGTTTTACCGTCAGGCAAGGGTCATGAAAGGTGTTTTGGATCGAAAAATCGAACGGTTTTATTGAACCTGCTTAAACTCCGAAGGATTATACCCCGCAAACCGTTTAAAAAAACGACTGAAATGTGAGCTGTTATCAAAGTTAAGCCGCTCGGCAATTTCTTTTATGCTAAGGCCTGATGATGATAGCAGGTACTGCGCCTCCAGGAACTGCCGGTTATGGATTACGTGCAGCGCATTTTGACCCGTTTCGTTCTTTACTATTTCGGTTAAATACTTGGCCGATATAAAGAGTCCGTCGGCATATTCCTGTACAGTTTTCATATCCAGGAATCTTTCCTCCACCAGCTTTTTGAATTTATATACCAGTTGATACTGTTTACTCAAATGACGGGTTGAATTCAATAAACAACTTTCGCAGGCACGGTTCATTTCATAGAGTAGATCGGTTAAAAGCAACCGCAGGATCTGTAAATGGAAAGCCCCTTGCTCCCTGCATTCGTCACTGATCTTTTCATACAAAGCCTTTAAGGATGCTACTCCTTTTTTGGACAGGCCATAAATAGGGGGGTAGTCGGGGTTTACCTCCAGCAGGTTGTCCAGGATGTTTTCTTTCAGAAAGTTATGGGTTAAAAAGTCCTTTTTAAACAACACCTGGTATAATCGCAGATCGTCTGAAGCGTCCTCAAAAGAAGTAATATATGCCGGTGATACCAGGTGAATGGAGTTGGGGTAAACTTCAAAAACAAAATGACCAACTGTTTTTTTATAGTTGCCGCTGAGACATAAAATAACCGAATAATAATCTGTTTTAACAGGTAAACCATACCGTACCCCTTTTTCGTTGCTTAATACTGCAAAATCATCCTGGCCCCAATTTTCATTTACAATGCCAAAATCGGGTTTAGCAATATTTGCCGATGTAATGTGGCGTTTAAGCGTTGAGGGAATATCAAAAACAGTTACTTTATTACTCATATGGGGATGGTGGCATCAAATATAAAGCAAAATTATGACCCGCAGATATTAGTCGATTTGTAAGCGCTCAGCTTTCAGCTTTTTTTGAACATCCTGCTTGTAATTACGGCCTATAGATAATTCATGACCCGCTACTTCAATACTGTAAGAGTAAAAAGAGTCTATTTTAGTCAGGCCAACAATGAACGAACGGTGAATGCGCACAAATTTATTTTCAGGTAGCAGTTCTTCCAGTATGCTGATCTTTTGCCCAAAATACTTATCCATTCAATAATTCACTAACTCAGTAATTCACTAATTAATTTTCCTGTTCTACCCAGTTACCATCTTCCTTGATAATACCGATGAGCTCATCAAGTGCGTTTGCCGAGCTGATGTTTTTCTTTACCGCTTCCTTGCCGCGGTAAAGCGTTACTTTATCGGTTCCTGAACCTACATAGCCATAATCCGCATCAGCCATTTCACCCGGGCCATTCACAATGCAGCCCATGATGCCAATTTTAAGGCCTTTAAGATGGCTTGTACGGCTACGGATCATCTGTGTGGTCACCATTAGATCAAACAGGGTACGACCGCAGCTCGGGCATGATATGTACTCTGTTTTGGAGATCCTGGAACGGGTTGCCTGTAAAATACCAAATGCAGTTGATGTAATAACGTTAGCCGGTAATTCAGGCGCATCTATCCATATCCCATCGCCAAAGCCGTCAACCAGCAAGGCGCCCAGGTCTGTAGCGGCATATAGTTGTAAGTTCTGAGTCTTAAATTCTAAGTCGTTAGTCGGAGAGTCATTTTGATTTTTGACTTTTGACTTTTGATTTTCAAATTCATAACTCCTTTTTATGATCACGGGTATCTCCAACCCAAGCTCTTCCAGTTTAAAGAAGAAACTACGCTGATCAGCCATGCCATGCAGCGCCGTTGTTTCCAGTACAAACACCAGCGAATTATCAAAAGGCAGGGAGCCAAACTCGTCCGACTCAATATCGGCAGGTACTATCCTGACCAGGTTTAATTTGGACGAACGGTCGGTACCCGGTGCAATGTATTCAGCTAAGGAAAACACCGGGTGGCAATTGGTTTTATCAGCCAGTTTTTGCCAGGTGTTATAGCTATATAATTGTTTTACATTGCTTGGAAATACAAACGATGGCAATTCATCGGCCAGGTAAACAAAATCGACGGATTGTTCGGCCATGTTGTATTTATCCAACAATGGCGAATACAGGTATCCCGCATCCTTCAAAACAGCCGGATCTTTCAGGTTTTTTGCCGACAGATCAACCACTATCCTTGGCACCATATGCCCGCCAATAAAAGCGTTGGCTTCATAAGTATGGCGTTTTTTGTACTCGTAAGGGGAGTGCTGTTGAGGCGAAAAATGAAAGGTTAAAGGTGAAGGTTTTTTTTCGTCCGCATTATTATTGTCTTCTGCCTTTCGCCTTTCGCCTTTTGCCTTTTCCCTTAAAGCGTAGCGTTTCACCAGTTCAATAGCTACAGGAGCCTCTGCTTCTGGTTCTTCGGTAAGGGAAACACGTACGGTATCACCCAGGCCGTCTTCTAACAAAGTACCGATGCCTACTGCCGATTTGATGCGACCATCCTCACCATCACCGGCTTCGGTTACACCCAGGTGCAATGGGTAATTCATGCCCTCGGCCACCATGGTATCTACCAGTAAGCGGTAAGCCTGCACCATCACCTGCGGATTGCTCGATTTCATGGAGATCACCAGGTTATAATAGTTCAGGGTTTCGCACATTCGCATAAATTCCATCGCCGATTCTACCATGCCCTGTGGGGTATCGCCATAACGGCTCATGATACGGTCGCTCAGGGAGCCGTGATTGGTGCCTATGCGCATGGCGGTACCATATTCTTTACAGATGTTAACCAAAGGAGCGAATTTTTTATAGATGCGTTCCAGTTCGCCCTGGTATTCCTGGTCGGTGTAATCTATCTGGTCAAATTTCTTTTTATCGGCGTAATTGCCAGGGTTTACCCTTACTTTTTCAACTATGCGTGCGGCCACTTCAGCAGCATTGGGGGTAAAGTGTATATCGGCCACCAGCGGAACGTTATAGCCGCGCTGGCGAAGCTGTTTCTTGATCTCGGCCAGGTTTTGGGCCTCTTTGATGCTGGGCGCGGTGATGCGCACATATTCGCAGCCGGCATCAACCATACGGATGGATTGCTCTACAGTACTCATAGTATCCATGGTATCGGTAGTGGTCATGCTTTGGATCCGGATAGGATTATTGCTGCCCATGGGCACATCGCCGATATTCACCTCGCGGGTAACAAAACGCGAATAATCGGTCAGTGAATTACAATAACGGCCTTGAAGCAATTTAACGGCATCAGTATTCATGCAGTGGATGAATTAAATAAGATGCAAATTTAATGAATATAGTCGAATAGCTATTTAAATTTCTATGGTTGACTACTTATAGTGAATGGAGAACTAGCTTTCTCAAAACAGCCTTTCCTTGATCACCAGGGTATTAGCCAGCATATCATGCAGGCATTGCTGTTTTTTATTGAAGAAGGCGATCACGTAACCTAAACAAAACGGCAATGCGGAAATCAGTTTGAGCAAATTACGACTAATAGCCGTGCCTGTACTGATACGGTCACCATTCATATCAACCACCTTGATCCTGAGCATTTGTTTGCCGTAAGTGGCCTGTTTAACCGAACTTTCCATCACTACATGATAGACCACTTTAGCCAGAGGGATAACGCCTAAAATGCTGAAGGATACAATGATCCGCGTTTCTTTATCCTGTATAAACAGCAGTACCACGATAAAAGCGATGATCACAAACACCCCGAAAAGTATAAACCAATCCAGCGCTGAGGCCAGCAGGCGCTGATCAAAACTACCATAATACTGCATGAGCAGTGAAGGCTTGGCAAAGCCGAAAAGCGCGCGTAGTTCGGCAATTTCCTGTGCTTCTTTATAATCATCCATTTCGGGAGTTTTTATAAAGTCGGTAGGTTTTACTTTGAGGCTTTTTAGCTGGTCTATGCTAAAAGGGCCTTGCGGTTTGCCTTCAATTACCAGTATGTAGGTTTGAGCCATTAGTCGGGTTTTTTTGAGAAGCGTTTACTTATTTGATTATCGCAAACGCCCGAAGTTACTTTGTTGGATGGAAAAACTTTTTAAACCTCAAATTTTAACACTTTTTTAGTCGAAAACAAGGTAAAAAGCCTTAGTTATTGTTCGTTTTAATAGAGCTTTAATGCTATTTTAACACTTTTTAACAAATTTTTAACTGGTTTTGAAAAGTTTAAAAAGTATTAATAAATTGACAGTTAAAATGGTACATACCAACGATCGGTTTTTGGTCCCCTTTTTCCCTTTAACAAAACAGCCCGGTTTTCTGGTTAAAGAATCCCGGGCTGTTGCGTATATAAATATACAAAAAATTATGAAGAATTCGTCATGTGCTTATGGGACACTTATACTTAACGGCTGAAATATGTACCCCCTTTTACTATGATTTATCGACTATGAGCTGTATGACAAATACGGTTTCCACCAGTTGGAGGTATACTCACCTTTTACTTCGGTTGGTTCGCCGGGTTTGGGGACAAACAGGTTGATGTTTTTATCTTTTGCCAGATCGGTTAGCCATTCAATAGGTTCGTACCAGGCGTGCGGGGCCAGACTAAAAGTGCCGTAGTGTACGGGCATCATCAGCTTGCCTTTGAGGGCCAGGTGCGCGTTGGAGGCATGATCGGGGCCCATATGTATATCGGGCCAGTATTTGCCGTAAGCGCCGATCTCCAATATAATCAGATCAAACGGACCAAAAGCTTCGCCGATCTCCGCAAAACTGGGCGACCAGCCCGAGTCGGCACCAAAATAAATATTGTGTTTGGGGCCCCTGATCACGAAGGATGACCACAAGGTTTCATTACGCCCGGTAATACCCCGACCCGAAAAATGCCTGGCCGGCGTGGCTGTTACCACCAGATCGTTACCGATTACCACACTATTCCCCCAATCCATTTCGGTAATTTTATTTTCGGCAATGCCCCATTTACGCAGGTACTGTCCTACGCCTACGGAGCAATAGAAAGGAATGGCTGATCCCGCGAAAAATTTGATAGTATCCTTATCCAAATGGTCATAATGATCATGCGATATAATAATAGCATCCAGCGGGGGTAGCTCACTCAATGAAAGCGGGGACTGAAAAAAGCGTTTAGGTCCGATATATTTTGAAAAGGAAACACGTTCGCTCCAAACCGGATCGGTGAGGATGCGTTTGCCGTCAATTTCGATCAATATACTGGTATGGCCTATCCAGGTAACGCGCAAGCCAGTGGCCGGCTGATTTTGGTAAATGGTAATGTCGGTTTTAAAAGGACCTAATGTTTTCTTTGGAATATTCTCGGCCTTGTTGTTGAGGTATTGCCGCAGTATGGGGAGCATTTTATCAAAGCCGGCCTCATCGGTTGGTATAGCGTTAAGGTATTTTTTTCCTTCTTTTCGTGATCCTTCTAAACTCATATTAGTTAAATAGTATTTCGGTTTAAGATAGGGTTAAGTGTATAAAGTTACGGTAAGTTTTTTCCTGGGGTGTTTATTGACGGTGGAATGACGCTTGGGGATGGCGTATACCCGCTCTTGGCCGCGGGAGGGCCAGTCACTTTTGTCGCCACAAAAGTAACCAAAAAGGCTGTCAGCAGAAATGCTTCTTTGCCGCACATGGCCTTTACCCCGCAAAGCCGACAGAACCACGGGCTGCAATTATTTGCCCAACTTCGTTCACGCAAAGTCCCGTGCTTCTACAAAACTTGCTATGCCCCTGCAGCCGCACAGACCACCATTGTTCTGCCCACTTTCACCCGAAGCTGTTCTCCTGACGGGGAAAAGAAGATATTTTTGTATGAAAGAGGTTTATCATTCTGAACGCAGTGAAGAACTATCTCTTGAACGTAGTGAAAAATCTATTATTGGTCATCGCTTCGCTCGATCATCCTCTCTTCACCTTCGGCGGAAAGAGGGGATTTTACAAAAGTACGTCATTGCGAGGCACGAAGCAATCTCTAAACTGTACAAAACGAATGGCTTCGTGCCTCAATGACGTGTTGAGAGAAGAGCTCCTTGTCTTCCCCTCTTTGCGAAGCAGAGAGGGGTGCCACGCGAAGCGCAGGCGGGGTGGGTCAACCCCGCAGAAATATTATCACCGCGTCGCAATATTCTTGTAAAGCAGCGGGCAGTGTATCCTCGGTATAAGGATGCGATGCCCCCAAAACATGGTCGCCGCCTTTGATGATCATCAATTGGGTGTTGGGTTGGGCGGTGTGCAGTTCCCGGGCATGCTCCAGTGGTACTGTTGGGTCAATATCACCGTGTACCAGCAACCAGGGTTGTTTTACTTCGGCGGCTTTGGCCTGGATATTCAGTCGTAAGGGATGTTTGTCGAGGTCATCCAGCAGGGTTGATTTGAGTGGCATTTGTTGCCCGGTTCGGGAGTTATGCATATAAATGATACCCTGCAGATACCATTGCGCTTCGCTTTGCTGCGGCCACAGATTACGGAACCCGGATATAGAAGCCAAGGTAACCAGTTTTTTGATGCGACTATCTTCGGCTGATTTAATGATGCTGATGCCTCCACCCATGCTGTGGCCTATTAAAAATACGCCCTCGGCAGCTGCCATGCCCGCGCCGCTGCAGGCAAAATCAATAATGGTATCCAGGTCTTCCAGTTCGATGGAAAAGGTATTGTCGCTAAAGGCGATTAGATCGGCAAAGTCTGTGGGATGATCGGGCGTGGTACCGTTATGCGAAAAGTTGAATTTGAGGTACCGGAAACCATTACGGGCGAAATGATCGGCCACCAGGTTATGCGTGCCCCAGTCCTTAAACCCTTTAAAGCCATGCGCGAAGATCACTACCGGCGCGTTTTTTAGCGCATCGTTATATGTTACATCAATCAGCATAGGGCGGCCCTTAGCGCCGGGCAGGGTGTAATTATCTTTACGGATCATGGGTGGAAATTACACTTTTTTGGTGTTAATGGGTGGATGCACATTTGTGCGTCAATTGTAGATGAAGAATTCGGTTGCCGTGAGCTTTCAGCCTGTGGTAAGCATGGTCAGTTTTTAGCTGAACTATAAAGCTGAAAGCTTTAATCATGATCTCCACGAGATACGCTGCTAATCTCGCGGGAGCGGGGCAAGGATTGGGTTTAGCTGACTTTTTATTGAGATGATGCCGATATTATCCTAATTGAGAGGCTAAACTTATTGGCTCCAATATCAAATCTATATCCAATATGGAGTAATTGGTATAAATATATTTTAAGACTGTCGCCATGTGATTCTCTACAGAAGTATTTCTCCTGTTCAACATGACGAATATGCTTGAGTCAACATTTTGTTGAAATCTAAAATTTTTATCACCTATAAAATTGGCTATCATTATTTTATAGAAGTTAAATCTTTTAGTATTTTTTTTTGATTCTTCCTCACCATTTGAGCCTATAGTGTTTGATCCCATAAAGGCAAAAGAAACGTTACCAAAACTATTATTTCTCCATGTTCGTAGCATTAAATCAAAAACAGTATATATTACTGAGCAAGCCCATCCTGAATTGGTCAAAATGTTATATTTATGGGGAGAATTACTATGTGACTTTTGATAAAATTTCACCAGTAACACATTACCGATAAACTCGTCAAATTCAATTATATAACGTTGGTTATTACGAGCTTTGAAAGTATGTATGTGGGTTTTAACATGAACACCATCATTCACATGATTAAACTTTACAAATTTACAAGGGTAAGAAATTGAAAACATTTATGAGTGCAAAAACTAAGGCACTAATAAAGAATAAAGAGGACTTTTTAATCCCTTTAAATCCATGCTTGTTACATCTGTAAATCTCATCCTCACGTTGCCATTATCAATAACACACAACGCATTTTTACTTTTTACAACAGATACTCTAGAGCTTGCATTTACTACATTGCTTTTTGATTGAGTACAGTTTAATTTTGAGCCTAATCCCATGGTTGTAAGAGTTAAGTTGCTGCTTAATTATGTAAAAAATTAATAATGTAAGCTATTTTGATTAATTATATATCAAGGGGCCAAACAGCGGAATACGTCACGCGCGTGGTGTTGATTAATTAATCATGAAAGCTACAATGATTCAGGACCTACACGGCTCCGCAACATGGAATTGTGTATCGGATTGACCCAGTAATAATTGTGGCTCTTATTGTTTGCTTCCAAAAATATGCCATTCTTGAAAATTGTCAATAGGTGAAATGTAATGAACAGCGTGAACATGGCCGGGTGTCAATCAAATACCTTGAAAGTTGTCTCACTATTTCCTGTTTACAGTAGTTTTAACGGCTTTTAACAGGTTTTAAACGGTAGGGATGTATATATGCTTACGCAACAACTTAAAAGGCTCATATAATTGATTTATGCAAATATTTAATCAAATAAGAAAAAGTTAATTGTAACAAAGAAATGACAATTAATTTATCAAATAACTTGACAATGATGTTTTAATGACTTTAAGTATCGGATTAAAGGCAGTTTGTCGTGTTATATTCTGGTAGAATTAAAGATGAATTCTCACCAATCTTTGTATGGTCTTTAGAAATCAATTCAGCCTGTGGTCGGTGTTATCACCGTATTCAGCCCGTGGTCGGTGTTATCACCGTACCACTATTACATATGCTTCATATAAGGCGTTATCAAGTTTAGCTATGAGTGGTGCGGTGACAACACCGACCACAGGCTAAAGATTGTCTTTTGGCTAAAGCCAGCAAACACTTTTTATTATCCGTCCCATAAATGGGACGGCAATGAATAGAAAACAGTTGATTGATCTCTCATTGCCGTTGGTTTTAACCAACGGAATATAATTAAATAGTTATGGGCTTTAGCCAAACCCCCGCCAGTTCAAGCGTCTTTCGCTTGAAATATAATGGTTGTAAGCGTCGACGCTTACTTTAAAATAGCATTCAAGCGTGGACGCTTGAATGGGCAAAGTAGCGTTTGCTTTATTACTTCAAAGCCTCGTTGATGGTCTTTTTCATCCAGTACGGTGAGTTTGCGGCAAAGCTTACGGTATGGAACGCTACTTTACCTTCCTTATCCAATATCACGCTGGTGGGGTAAAGGTGTATTTTATAAATATCGGCAATGGAACGGCCATCATCGATAATATCAAAATTAAAAGGCGACGTTTTCAAAAAAGTCCTGATATCCCAGCGAGGATCTAAGGCCACGGCCAAAAAAACAACGTTGGGATTGTCTTTGTATAGCTCAACAAGCTTGTTTAACTCGGGTATTTCTGCCCGGCAAGGCGGGCAGCCAATAAACCAGAAGTTTAGCATTACCACTTTCCCACGCAGATCTTTCAGCTTTACTTTTTTGCCATTCATATCATGGGTACTGAATGATTCAATCTCCTGGCCAATAGTGAAATTTTCCGATTCCATAGGTTTGGGATACGATGCCATACGTTGCTCTTCTGCTTCCCCGGGCGAAAGGTTTTTTTGACCGGCCGGCATTGTATTGCCTGTATTAACAGTAGCGCTGTATTTACGTAATAGAGCATCTTTTTTAACCAGCTTAAATGCCGTATTGGGGTTGCTCGTATCCTCGGGCATTAAAACATATTCACGTGTACGGGTTAATGCGGTCCATTCCTTATAAGTACATATCTTCCCGGTGGAATCTTTAACAACCGTATTCATGTCTATATTAAACCGCATAGGAACCGTTTTTTTAACTGTGTCCTGTGCCCGAACTATAAAGCTTGCGCTTAGCAGTAAAAGTATGAGATAAATATTTTTCATGGATGTGACAGACTTAGGTTTCATTATTTCAACACCGTTTTATTGATGTTGAATATAAATATTATTTATACAGGTAGTAATTGATTTATTAAATATTTTAATAAAATAGTGGTTAAGAAGATTTAAGCCGGAGTTTCTTTAATACAATCGTTTGTTTTTTAATTAAAATTTCCTCCACCGCCGACCAGTTTTTTTGTTTAACCAGTTCAAAGAGAGTTTGTAGCTCAATAAATATAGGACTTGTTTGGTCGGCGCCCAATAAAATATAATGTTCCATGCGTTCTTTCAAAATAGCCAAGGCATATTCATCATGATGATTATACAGGTCACAAAATAAAAACAGGTTGCTGTTGGATTGATGAATTGCTATTATTTGATGGAGATCAAAGTCATCAGAGTTGATAAGAACCTGTGCAGAAGAGCGGTATTTATCAAAATAAGGGAGAATAAATTCGATGATTTTTCTGGTTAAAAAATCGGCAAGCAATTCATATTCCTGAGTGATACGATAAAAATTGCGGAGCTCGGGAATAATCTGTTCAATTTTTTTTACCCCGGCAAGTCCGCGGTTATGAATAAATGAATCTTCATCATAAATAGTTGTTATCGCGATCTCCACGTTAAATCTGTCGGACATACCCATCCAG
Organism: Mucilaginibacter sp. RCC_168; assembly: GCF_041355315.1. NCBI lineage: Bacteria > Pseudomonadati > Bacteroidota > Sphingobacteriia > Sphingobacteriales > Sphingobacteriaceae > Mucilaginibacter > Mucilaginibacter sp. RCC_168. The sequence goes on along the minus strand of NZ_JBFUPN010000001.1, from coordinate 228,461 downwards.
CTTCCACGGGTATCCAGATGGATAACGTGTAATAGCTCGTTTGATCGCTTAACAAGCATTCGCCCGTAACGATTAAAGTCAAAATGAGATAAATTATGGAATATAATATCCGTAAAGTGCTTGTAACTTTGTTTGAGATCTTCCTTTTTTAAGGGTTGGTAGATAGTTAGATCCTCCCATTGAATGTTATTTTCCATCAGGGCATAATATTACACTTTTTTGCCGTTGAATGTAATATTATAAAGATCAGTACGGCGGTCTTTGAGATTTTGTACGCTGCCGTATTCGTGCAGCTCGTCCAGCAGGGACAGATCCACATCTGCAATCACGATCATCTCGCTATTGGGTGTAGCTTCGGATTGGATACCGTTGGTTGGGAAGCCAAAATCAGACGGGGTAAACACCGCCGATTGTGCGTAGCTGATACCCATGTTGTTTACATTGGGCAAATTACCCACACAGCCCGCAATGGCTACATAACATTCATTCTCCACGGCACGGGCCTGGGCGCAAAATTTCACCCGGTTATAGCCGTTCTGCGTATCTGTAAGGAAAGGCACAAACAGGATCTGCATATCCTGCCCGGCCAATATGCGCGACAGTTCGGGGAATTCCACATCATAACAGATCAGGATGCCTATTTTACCGGCATCGGTTTCAAATACTTTTACCTCGTCGCCGCCGCGCATACCCCATGAGCTGATCTCGGCCGGGGTAGGGTGAATCTTATAAACCTCCTCCATACTACCGTTTCGCCTGAAAAGGTAGGATACGTTATACAGCGAATCCTCAAAAATAACGGGCATGCTGCCGGCAATGATATTTACGTTGTAGGATACCGCCAGTTTAGAAAACTCCTCGATAATAGGCTGTGTATACTTAGCCAGCTCGCGCATGGCCTTGGCCGAATCCATGTGGTTATAATCGGCCATCAGCGGGGTATTAAACAACTCGGGGAACAAAATAAAATCGGCCTGGTAATCGCTTACGGCGTCAATAAAGTACTCGGCATGTTTCAGCAGCTCGCTGATGTTGTTATAACTGCGCATTTGCCATTGCACCAGACCTATGCGCACCACCGTTTTTTGGTTAATGGCCGTGCTGATCTCCTCGTAATACACATTATTCCACTCAATGAGCGTTGCAAAACCTTTGGAGCGGCTATCCTCGGGCAAATAATTGCGCAGCACTTTGCGTACGTGAAAATCATTGGCTAACTGAAACGACAGGGTAGGATCATAGATCTCCTTATACTTTACCTTGTCAATATATTGCCGGGGTGTCAGATCGTTCTGGTATTTCTGATAATTAGGGATGCGGCCGCCGGCGATGATGCTTTTGAGGTTTAGCTTTTCGCAAAGGGCCTTGCGGGCCTCATACAGGCGGCGGGCCAGGCGCAGGCCGCGATAATTGGGGTGGATAAAAATATCAATACCATAAAGCACATCGCCTTTATCGGTATGGGTTTTAAAAGTACTGTCGCCGGTTATTTGTTTGTAGGTATGGTTATCGCCATACTTTTGATAGTCGACGATGATAGACAGCGCACAGCCTACCACCACTTCATTAACGGTGATACAGATCTGACCTTCGGGAAACAGTTTGATGAGCCGTTTGATGGAATTGGCATCCCAATAGTCCTCATCCATATCCATATAGGCCGATTTCATTGACTTTTTAAGCTCCTGGTAATCCTGTACTTCCAGGTTACGCATTTCAACACTTTGCAGATCCATAGGTTATTTTTATATTTTTTGTATCTAAAACGGTTTTATGAACATCCGTGACGATTCACCCCGCCGGTGCTTCGCTGGGCGACCCTCTCTTCGCCTGCGGCGGAAAGAGGGTGGAAACTCTTCTCTTCACGTGTCATTGCGAGGTACGAAGCAATCCCCGATATGCAGGTCGGCCCTGTAAGTAGGGGATTGCCGCGCTACGCTCGCAATGACCGGTTTTTTGCATATTTGTTCCCCTCTTTGCGCAGCAGAGAGGGGGTGACAAGCGCAGCGATGTTGGGGTGAGTCAACCCGCTTTGCAATATCTTTGTTCCTTACTCCCAATATCCTTGCTCCTAAAAATCCTTGCTCCATTCTTTAGTATACCACCATGCCCAGGCTATCAGCACCGGCTGTAACGCCAAACGTATCCAGGCCAATAGTGGGGTTACGGTCAATTTACCCAATCTTAAAGGGGCATCACTGATCATGCTGATGTGTACCGGTAAAAAAGCGATGAGCATGAGTATAATAGTATAAGCCGCCCATGGCCTGGTTTGGCTGGGTATCAGTAACAGGGCCAGCAATATTTCGGCAGCACCCGCAACCATATTAATAACTACCGGGTAAGGCAGATAATGCGGAATAATACGGTAATATGATGTTGGATTGATAAAATGATTGATACCTGCAAGTATATACCCAATTACCAGTATAATCAGGCTTATATTTTTGATAAGATGCATTATGTAATATACATTATTTTGCTAAATATTGTTTTAAGCAGTTTTAATGTTGTTTTACAGTCAGATTTCGTAATTTATAAACATTCTAAATAGCCCTGTATGACAAAGTATTGACACGGGATCTCATTTATAGTGATATTTTTGTTCGGTCAAATTTAAAACTGCTTTGAAGTATTTAAAGGTTATTGCTTTTACACACAAACAGATTGAACTGAAGGAATTAGGTAGATTGGTGGTTTGCCAGGATAATCTGACAGAAAAACTTCAACAGGTAAAAGCTCAATTTGGAATTCCGGAGATATTTTATCTGGCTACGTGCAATCGCGTTGAGTTTGTTATGACAACCCCTAATAAGGTTGATAAGGATTTTGCCCGTAAGTTTATCGAATCATTTAATACTGAATTGTGTGATCATTCGCTGAGTACCTTTATGGATAGTGCTTCTATCTATGAAGATCAGGAGGCTATGATACATCTTTTACGTACTTCATGCTCATTGGAAAGTTTGATAGTTGGCGAAAAGGAAATACTGGCCCAGCTACGTAAGGCTTATGAGCATTGCAAAGAAGCAGGCCTCACCGGCGATGGTTTACGCATGGTGATGAACTGTGTGGTAAAAACAGCCAAAGAGGTTTACACGCATACCAATATCTCTAAAAATCCCATCTCGGTAGTATCATTGGCTTACCGCAAACTGCGCGACCTTAACCTGTGTGCCACAGATGCCCGTGTACTGATCATCGGTGCCGGCGAAACCAACCGCAATATTTCCAAATATCTTAAAAAGCATAAATTCACCAATTTCGCGGTATTTAACCGCACCCTGTCAAAGGCTGCCGAACTGGCATCTGATTTGGGTGGTGAAGCGTTTGACCTGAAGGCTTTAAAAACATACAATAAAGGTTTTGATGTGATCATTACTTGCACATCGGCAGTGGAGCCTCTTATTACTACCGAAATATACCAATCGCTGCTTAACGGCGAAACCGGTCGCAAAACTATTGTTGATCTGGCTATACCCAATGATACCGCTCCCGAAGTATTGGAACAATTCCCGGTTAACTTTATCGAAGTACATTCCCTTAACGAGGTTGCCAAACGTAACCTGCAGGAGCGCTACCAGGAACTGGTACATGCCGAAGCCATTATTGAGCAAAACATCGCCGAGTTTTTAACCCAGTTAAAACAACGCCGCATTGAAGTAGCTATGCGCCAGGTGCCCGAAAAGATTAAAGAGATCCGCAATACAGCCATTAATTCTGTTTTTGCCGATGAGGTACAGGGTTTGGATGAGCAATCGCGCGAGATCCTGGAAAAGGTGATGAATTACATGGAGAAAAAATATATCAGCGTGCCCATGATCATGGCCAAAGATATATTGATCAACGAAAATTAATCCTACTTTTTTTTAGGTATGTCATTGGAGCGTAGCGCGGCAATCTCCTCATTTGCTTGGCGTATACCCGCCCTTGGCCGCGGGAGGGCCAGTCACTTTTGTCGCCACAAAAGTAACCAAAAAGGCTGTCAGCAGAAATGCTTCTTTGCGCACAAGGCCTTTGCCCCGCAAAGCAAACAGAACCACGGGCTGCTAAACCTTACCTCTACTTTGTTCGCTCATTCCTCTGCTTCGGCAAGGTTTGCTAATGCCCCTACAGCCGCACAAGCCACCATTGTTCTGCCCGCTTTCGCCCGAAGCTTATCTGCTGACGGAAAAAAAGAATTACCTAACAGCATAAAATCACTAATTCGCTAAATCACTAATTCAATAATTAAAAAGCGTTAGGGATAGCAGCGGATACCGGCCATGAGCCTAAGGCCTGCAGGCGTATGAGCGGATAGCCCGTCCGCCGACTGGCGGAAACGCCCGGATAATGTTTAGTATCTGCAAACTCCTATTCGTTAGTATCTCCACCGCCTATCTTTCAAAAAAATCACTAATTCACTAACTCATTAATTCAATAATTAACAATTATTAGTCAGCCTACTTTCATAACATGAATTAATGTTAAATTCATGCCTGTAAAAAATTAAATTTGCACCGTAAAAAATCATTCTTTTGGACAGAACACTGATAATAGGAACCCGCGGCAGTGAATTGGCGCTATGGCAGGCTAATTTTGTAAAAGACAGCCTTGCCGCCATTAACGTAAATGCCGAACTAAAGATCATAAAAACCCAGGGCGACCGTATATTAAACCTGAGCTTTGATAAGTTAGAAGGAAAGGGATTTTTCACCAAGGAATTAGAAGAAGAATTATTGGCCGGTACCATTGATATCGCGGTACACTCGCACAAGGACCTGCCAACTGAAAACCCTCCGGGACTCATCATCGCAGCAGTTTCAGAACGGGAGGACCCGGCTGAGCTGTTGTTGATCTTGAAGGATTGTGTGGATGTGCATCAAAAGCTATCGGTAAAATACGGCGCTATTGTGGGCACATCATCCAACAGGCGCAAGGCACAACTGCTGGCACACCGCCCCGACCTGGAGATAGAGGATCTGCGTGGTAATGTGCCTACCCGTATAGGCAAGCTGCGCGACGAAAAGTATGATGCCATTATGATAGCCAAAGCGGGGGTAGTGCGTTTAGGTTTAGATCTGAGCGAGTTTCATGTAGAGGAAATTACCCCGGTAGAATTGATCCCGGCTCCTGCGCAAGGAGCGCTGGCCATTCAGATCCGCGAAAACAACCAGGAAGTTTTTGATATACTGCAGACGCTTCACCACCCGGATGTGGCTGAAGAGTTGGCTGTGGAAAGAACTGTACTGAAAATGTTTGGCGGTGGCTGTCATTTACCTTTAGGTTGCTATTGCCGCCGGGATGAAGGCATGTTCCAGGTATTTACCTCGAAAGCCGATGAGGGAGATGAATTTCCGGACAGATTGTTTTTAGAAGCACCAACCAGCGAAGGCCTGGCAGAAAAGGTTGTGGCTAAATTTGCTAAAGACCGTAAACATCCATTGAAAGTATTTATATCACGCGAACTGTCTGAGCAAAGCTACTTTAAAAAAGCGATGGAACATTTAGGTATCGAGGTAGAGGCACGCTCGCTGATCCGCACCGTACCGGTGATCACCAAATTTGATTCCTATATATTAAAAAATATCGACTGGGTGTTTTTCTCCAGTAAAAACGCGGTGGATTACTTTTTCCAGCTGAACCCGCTGTTTCCTAAAAAGGTAAAGTTTGGTGTGATGGGCAGCGGCAGCGAAGAGATGCTGCGCCGCAAAGGTTATTTTACCGATTATGTAGGTGAAGGTACTGATACCGCAGAAGTGGCCGAAGAATTTGCCAAGCTGGCGAATGGCAAGATCGTGTTGTTCCCCGGTGCCGAAAGCCCGATGAGGAGCATACAGCAAGGATTATCGGCGGATACCAAAATTATTGACCTGCCGGTATATGAAACCGTGCTGGCCGAAGATGTAGAGCCAAGCGGTGCCGATGTGATGGTATTTACCAGTCCGTCGAACGTGGAGGCTTATTTTGCCGATAACCTGTTGGATCCTTACCAGAAGGTGGTGGTCATAGGCAAATCAACCGGCAAAAAGTTTGATGAAATGGGTGTAAAATATACCCTGCCTTACTCGCCCGACGAAGTTGGACTGGCCGAGGCTGTGTTTGGATTATAAGTTAGTTCATTGGTTCATTTGTTCATTGGTTCATTGGTGGTTTGTTCAATATTTCCCACTATAAAGACCAATGAACTAATGAACCAGTGAACAAATGAACTAAAAAATATGTTACAGAGACCACGTAGAAACCGGAAAAGTGAAGTGATACGCCAAATGGTGCAGGAAACACATGTTAGCGCGGCTAACCTGATATTCCCGCTGTTTATTGTGGATGGTACGTTTCAAAAAACAGAAGTGGCATCTATGCCCGGCATTTACCGCTATTCTGTTGACAATTTGCTGCGCGAGATTGAAAGCTGCCTGAAACTGGGCCTGTATTCTTTTGATCTGTTCCCTAATATTGAGGACTCATTAAAAGACCCTTTGGCTACCGAAAGCTATCGCGACGATAGTTTATATCTGCGGGCCATACGTGAGGTTAAAAAGAACTTTCCGGAGGCTTGTGTTGTTACCGATGTGGCCATGGATCCTTATAGCAGCGATGGTCATGACGGTATTGTGAAGGATGGCGTGATCCTGAATGACGAAACGCTGGAAGTATTGGGTAAAATGGCCCTGGCCCATGCCCAATGTGGCGCGGATATCATCGCGCCATCTGATATGATGGACGGTCGTGTGGGATATATTCGTAATGTGCTGGACGAAAACGGCTTTACAAACGTTTCTATCATGTCGTACTCGGCTAAGTATGCCAGCGCTTTTTATGGCCCGTTTAGGGATGCCTTAAATTCGGCCCCCAAGTTTGGTGATAAAAAAACCTACCAGATGAACCCGGCCAATCAGCGCGAAGCATTGATAGAGGCTAACCTTGATGAACTGGAAGGCGCCGACTTTTTAATGGTAAAACCGGCATTGCCTTACCTGGATGTGATTAAACTGATAAAAGATAATACCGAATTGCCGGTAGCGGCATACAACGTAAGCGGCGAATATGCCATGATCAAAGCGGCTATACAAAAAGGCTGGTTGAATGAGCAGCGCGCCATTACCGAGGTGCTTACCAGCATCCGCAGGGCAGGTGCCACGGCGATACTAACCTATCACGCCAAAGAGGTTTTGGAGAATAAATGGCTGTAGAAAAGAAATTCTAAACTCTAATTTCTAAATCCTAAAGGAAATTAATTAAAATTTAGAGTTTATCAATAACGATCTCTGAGGTTTAGAATTTAGAGATTAGCATTTAGAGATTAAAAGAAACATGTTAGATTCAATAAAGAAAATATTTTCGGGTGAGGCCAATGAGCCTTTGAATACTACAGGCAAGCCTGATATCAGCAGGGAAAAGTCTGCAGAGTTGTACGCGAAAGCGAAAACTTATTTTCCGGGCGGTGTAAATTCACCGGTAAGGGCGTTCAAATCTGTTTATGGTACGCCGCTGTTTATCCAAAAAGGTGATGGCAGCCATATCTGGGATGCCGATGGTAACGAGTTTGTGGATTTTTGCTGCTCATGGGGGCCGCTTATCCTGGGCCATAACAATACCAAAGTACGCGAAAAAGTGACCGAGGTAATGCAAAATGGCATGTCGTTCGGTGCGCCGACGGCTTTGGAGAACGAACTGGCCGAACTCATCCTGAAAAACAATAAACTGATTGAAAAACTGCGTTTCGTAAGCTCGGGTACAGAGGCTGTAATGTCGGCTATTCGCCTGGCCAGGGGTTATACCAAACGCGATAAGATATTAAAGTTTGAAGGCTGCTACCATGGTCACGTAGATGCCCTGCTGGTAAAAGCGGGCTCGGGCCTGGTGACCTTTGGCGAAACCTCATCGGCAGGTGTGCCCAAAGCCTTTGCTGATGAAACTATTGTTGTATCCCTGAATGATAAGGAAGCTTTAACCAAAGCTTTTGAAGATTTTAAAGACCAGATTGCCGCCATTATTATTGAGCCTATCCCGGCCAACAATGGTTTGTTGCTGCAGGAAAAAGAGTATCTGCAATTCCTACGTGAAATCTGTACCCAAAACGGAACGCTGTTGATATTTGACGAAGTAATATCGGGTTTCAGGATAGGTTTTGAAGGTGCATCAGGTCATTATGGTATCAAACCGGATATCATTACTTATGGTAAGATCATCGGCGGTGGTATGCCTGTTGGCGCTTACGGATCCTCGGCTGCTATTATGGGCAATATATCGCCTGAAGGCCCGGTTTACCAGGCAGGTACATTATCAGGTAATCCGGTAGCTATGGCCGCAGGTATTGCGCAATTGAGCGAACTGCTGAAAATGGGTTTTTACCGCGACCTGAATAACAAAACCGAGGAGTTTCGCGAGGCGGTACAGCGCTTTGCCACAGCACGTAACTATAAGTTTAAGGTGTTTGGCATCGGCTCTATATTCTGGTTTGCTTTTACAGATAAAGAGTATATTCGTAAAGCCGAAGATATTGATGCTTCCAGTATGGAAAAATTCAAAAAATTCCACCGCGAACTGATCAACCGGGGTATTTACCTGGGTCCATCGGGCTATGAAGTGGGTTTTATATCATCGGCACATACAAAAATAGACCTGGAAAAGGCTAAACGTGCTATCTTTGATAGTCTTGACCTGGTATTTAACGGAAAATAGGTTCGAGTTACGAGGTTCGTGTGGCAAGCAGTTTAATTGAATTACCGGCAACCCGAACCCCGTACCCGAACCCAAAAACTAAAACAATGAAGAAGCCATTTATTATTTTCTATGCGCTCATCATATACGCCGTTTCCGAACTGGTTTGGTGGGGCTATATGCTGATAAAACTGCAGCCGCAACGCATTGGGATGATCCTGGGCGAGGGCTCTATGTTCATATTGATATTAATAGTAGGAGCCTATAGCCTGCATGCGTCGATCAACAAAGAGCGTAAGCTTCAGGAGCAAAAGAGGAATTTCCTGCTTTCGGTTACGCACGAGCTTAAATCGCCTTTGGCCTCTATTAAAATTTTGCTGCAAACCATTCAGAAGCGGTCGTTAACCAAAGAGCAGCTGCTTGATTTTGTAAGCAAGTCATTACTGGATGTGGAACGTTTGGATGATATGGTAGAGAATATGCTGCTGGCATCAAAAATTGATAACCAGTCGTATACCTTCCCCAAAAATACTTTTAACCTTTCGGTTTTGGTTGATAGCATTGTTAATCGCTTACAGATCACCAAATGCGATTGCAACCAGCAGATCATCGATGCCGAAATAGAACCTAAGATAGAGATCACCGGCGATAAGTTTGCGCTTACATCGGTAGTAACTAACCTTATCGAGAATGCGGTGAAATACTCAAGCCCCTGCTCTGCAGTAGCTGTAAAGCTGTTTTCAAAAGACGATAAGGTTTACCTGGAAGTAGCCGACCAGGGCATTGGTATAGCTGATAACGAAAAAACACGTATTTTCGATAAGTTTTACCGTGTAGGCAGCGAGGATACCCGTAATACCAAAGGTACCGGACTGGGGCTTTATATTGTAAAAGAAGTACTTGATAAACACCAGGCCAGCATCAAGGTGCGGGATAACCGTCCGTCGGGCAGTGTTTTTGAAGTAGTATTTGGATGAACCTAAATTTAAAAAAATAACATGCTTAATAAGAAAAGAATTTTATTGGCTGAAGACGAAGAACATTTGTTGGAAGCCATCAAACTTAACCTTGAGCTGGAAGGTTATAAAGTTTCTACAGCTAAAAATGGTAAAAAGGCTTTACAATTATTTAAAGAAGAGCGCTTTAACCTGGTGATATTAGACGTAATGATGCCCGAGATTGATGGCTTTGTAGTAGCCGAAACCATCAGGCTTGAAAATACCGAAGTGCCTATTATGTTTTTAACGGCTAAAAATACCAATGAGGACAAAATAGCGGGTCTTAAAAAAGGCGCAGATGATTATCTGACCAAACCATTTAACCTGGAAGAGCTGATTTTAAGGGTGAATAACCTGGTAAAACGCAGTCTGAAAGGTGAAGATCTGAAAGAGTTTAACAGCTATAAAATTGGTGATAAAACCATCCATTTTAACTCCTTTGAACTGGTAAATGCCGATGGGTCTATCACCGCGCTTACCAAAAAAGAAACCATGCTGCTTAAACTGCTTATCGAGCGCAGAAATGATGCCGTATCGCGCGAGCAGATCCTGGAAACGGTTTGGAACTATGATGTATACCCTTCAACCCGTACTATTGATAACTTTATCCTAACCTTCCGTAAGTATTTTGAACCAGATCCTAAAAACCCGGTTTATTTTCACTCTATCCGTGGTGTGGGTTATAAGTTTACCGATAATCAGCATTAATGTTCAGTAACAGGGTACGTTTATTTATAGCATTTATTTTCCTGTTATCATTGGGCCTGTTACTTTACCTGCGTATTTATGAACTGGCAGCAGTAGCGGTAATGATGATATTGCTGCTCATTTGGGATTACTTTAAACAAGGTACCCTGGTAGTAGCGGCTAAGTATTTTCATGCTAAGGACTATGTAAAAACCGAGGCATCGTTAAAAGAGATCAGTAATCCGAAATGGCTGAGCAAAAAGCGCCGTGGGTTTTATGAGTACATCTATGGAGGCGTTTGTATCCAGCGGCAGGAGTTTGAGGCCGCTGAACAGCATTATGAGCTGGCCGCGCAATACCCGCTGCATACGCTGAATGATCACGTAGCCGCGCTGGTTACCGTAGCTAACCTTAACATCAGGTTTGGTAATTTTGAAAAAGCCAAAGCTTATTTAGGACTGGCCGAAAAACATACCGATAAAATGACAGCCAAAATGAAAGAGGTAATTAACCGTCTTCATCAGGAATTGAAAAAACATTGAAAAATAGTATCAAGTAGTTAGTATCAAGTATCAAGATTTTTGTAATCGGACATTAATAAAGCTCTTTTATAGGTCTTGATACTTGATACTAACTACTTGATACTCTAAAAATATATGAGAGATTCGTTATTAATAAAAGCAGCTTTTTCCGAGAAAACAGAACGCCCGCCGGTGTGGATGATGCGCCAGGCTGGCCGTTTCATGAAAGAATACTGGGATATCAAAAACAAGTATTCGTTCCTGGAAATGTGTAAAACCCCGGAGCTGGCTGCTGATGTTACCATGCTGCCGGTTGATCTGTTGGGTATAGATGGAGCCATCCTGTTTTCGGACATATTGGTTACCGGCGAAGCCATGGGCGGCGATCTGAGTTTTACTAATGGTGTTGGACCTAAGTTTGCCAACCCGGTACGTACACAAGCCGATGTGGATAACCTGCAGATCGATGTTTTGGATAAACTGCAATATGTTGCCGATGCTATAAAAGTAATTCAGCAGCGCTTAAATGGCCGTATCCCATTGATTGGTTTTGCAGGCGCGCCGTTTACCGTGATGAGCTACCTGGTAGAAGGCGGATCGACCAAGGATTTTAAACTCACTAAACTGATGCTGCATAATGAGCCCGAACTGGCTCATCAGCTGTTATCAAAAATAGCTGCCGTTACAGCCGATTATCTGAACATGCAGATAGCTGCGGGTGTAAATGCCGTACAGATATTTGACAGCTGGGCACAAGCGCTGGCCTGGGATGATTATAAAGAGTTTAGTCACCGTTATATTGCCGAGATCATCAGTAAGTTGAACCGTAAGGATATTCCGGTGATATCTTTCTGCAAAGGCAGTTCGGTATTTGCGCCGTTAATGGCCGAAGCCAAACCGGATGTGATCTCGATTGACTGGAACGTTGATCTGCTGGATATTAAAAAACGTTTACCAGAAGGTATTGCAGTACAAGGTAACCTTGACCCGCATATTTTGTATGCCGATAAAAAGGTGATCAAAGAACGTATTCACCGCCTGTTTGACAGGATGAAGGACGAAAAAGGTTTCATCTTTAACCTGGGGCATGGTATTATGCCCGATATCCCGTTTGACAACGTGAAGTACGCGGTAGAGGTGATCAAAGAATATGCCCCCTAACCCCCTAAAGGGGGAATAGCAGAGGGTGATTTATAAAAATTAAAAGGTTTGCTCCCCCTTTAGGGGGCTGGGGGGCGTTATGTACAATTACGTTAAAGCTATACATATCATCTTTGTGGTTTGTTGGATGGCCGGGCTATTTTATATAGTGCGCCTGTTTATATACCATACCGAGGCACAGGAAAAACCCGAACCCGATCGTAAGATATTATCAGATCAGTTTACCATTATGGAGCGTAAGCTGTGGAACATTATTACCATCCCATCCATGATCCTTACCGTGGCCGCTGGTATTACCATGCTGGTAATGCAACCCGGCTGGCTTCATTTTGGCTGGATGCACCTCAAACTTACTTTTGTGGTAGTGTTGGGCATATACCACCATATGTGCCAGAATAAGATTAAACAAATGGCCAATGGGGTGTTCAAGTGGTCGTCGACCCAATTACGCTTGTGGAATGAACTGGCTACGCTCTTGCTGTTTGCCATCGTTTTCCTGGTGGTGCTCAAAAGCGCTCTCAACTGGATATTTGGCGTAGTAGGCCTGGTGGCTTTAGCCATGATCCTGATGGTAGCCGTGAAAATATACAAGCGTTACAGGATGAAGAAGCCCTAAAATATAAAGAGCGCCATACGAGCGCAGCGTGGCAATCCCCGATTAGCAGGCCCGCTCTGTATAATTAGGGATTGCCACGCTGCGCTTACAGCAATGACGCGTATTATCAAAGCATATCCCTCACCACAACCGCACCGCTCCCGCGGGATTAGCGTAGCGTATCTCGTGGGTGGCATGATTAAAGCTTTTAGCTTTAATTTCAGCTGAAAGCTGAGGCCATGTTTGCCACGGGCTGGAAGCCCGCGGCAGCGGTAGCAGTATTAAGAATATATTGAAATATATTTTCAATACCATGCAACCAATTACTGAAGCATTACATCTTAATGCTATAAATGATGTTTTTGGAACCCAAATTTACCATTCAACAATTGATAGACCGTTGTAAAACGGGCGAACGTAAAGCACAGGAGTTGTTATACAAACAATTCGCTGCCAAAATGCTGGTGGTGTGTATGCGTTATGCTACCGACAGAATGGAGGCCGAAGATATGCTGCAGAACGGATTTATCCGGGTATTCCAGAAAGCGGCAGACTTTCGGGGTGATGGTTCATTTGAGGGCTGGGTAAGGCGCATTATGGTGCACAGCTCCATTGAATATTATCGTAAACATCATAAAATGCTGCAGGTGGTTAATACGGATGATGTAGGAAATGAGCCCTCGGTAAACCCATTGGCAACATCAAATTTAGATGCACAGGTATTGTTAAGCCTGATACAACAGCTGGCGCCGGGCTATCGCATGGTTTTTAACCTGTATGCGCTGGAGGGCTATTCGCACAAAGAAATAGCGGAGATGATGGGTATCAGCGAAGGCGCTTCCAAATCACAACTATCAAGGGCGCGGACTATATTAAAAGAACAAATTGCAAAAATGGAGGGTAAAAGTTATGGATATGCAGGGTAATGAATTAGATGAACTGTTTCGCTCGTCATTTGATGAATTGGAAATACAGCCATCGGCCCATGTATGGACTGGCATAGCCAATCAGTTGGATGCCGGCAAACGCAAAAGATCACTGATGCCCTTTTTAAGTATTGCCGCAGGTATTGTATTGGCGCTTACTATAGGCCTGCTGTTTATGCCAAAACAGATTAAGGTAAACAAGCAGAATCCATTGGTTAACAGGATAGATAAAAACACATCTCTGCTTACTAAAACAGTTCCGGTGGTACTAACCATCGAACAACCAAACAAAAAAACGGAAAAGGGAGTTATCACCCCAGCTAATCACTTGGCAGCTGTAAAGGTTGAAAAAACAAATAACAGAGAAAATGCAAATAGAACTAAAAAAGCAAAGGTACAGAATGAGGAGTTGGTGAAAGTGAATGCGGAACCACAGGGTGTTTTAACAAGTCGTGGAGATGATCTGGCCAGTGCGGTTATCCCCGATCATACCGGTGACGAAATATCAGTAAAACCAGCGATACATGACCTAAGTTTGTTGGAGAGCAAACAGCAATTGGCGGCCTTGCATGCAAAACCGATTACAGCCCCGGTTAAAAAACATCGTATCCGTAGTATGGGTGATGTGTTTAATGTAGTGATAGCGGCAGTTGATAAGCGGAAGGATAAGTTCATTGAATTTTCCAATACCGATGAGGATGACGCCACGATTACCGGTATTAACCTGGGCATCATTAAAGTGAAGAAAGAAAAATAATATATTTACCATTATATATGAAACGCTTAATTTTTACCATCATCATATGCGTTGTAGCAAGCATAAGCTTTGCGCAGACTACTTCCGATTCAACTCATACTACCGTTGATAGCGTTCATAGGAAACGTGTACGGGTGAAGTTAGGCGTGGGGGATGATGCGCCGGCTGTTTCAGCAAATCAGCCGGATACGGCCTATCATGCGCACAAGGCGCCCGGCTTTTCGTTCGGTGTAACCTTTTCCCGTATCGACCTGGGTTTGGCTACACTGGTTGATCATGGTAGTTTTACCTTATCGCCCAATAACCAGTTTTTGAGTTACCGCCAATGGAAAACCAGCAATTTCGGATTCGATGTGGTTCAGTTTGGCTATCGTTTTAACAGTGCCTTTAAAATATATGTTTCGGGTGGGTTCGACTGGACATTGATCCGTTTGCGCAGGGACATCACCATACAAAGGAATACACCGGTTTTAACTTATACGGAAGACGATATCCATTACAGTAAAAATCGTTTTTCGTCCAGTTATCTGCGTATTCCATTATCATTTTACTACCGTGGTCCCGAAGATTCCAGGGGTAACCATTTCAGATTAGTTGCAGGACCAGAGATTGGCGTATTGCTTAATGGGCGTGTAAAACAAATAAGCGAAGAGAACGGCAAACAGAAATTTAACGATGATTATCATTTTACCAAACTGCGTAAAGGCGCCTTTGTACGTGTAGGTTATGGCCTGATGGGTATTTATGCCAAATACTACTTTAGCGACATGTTTGAGAACAGCCCTGCACAGGCCGGATTGAATAATTTCTCATTCGGGTTGACGTTGGGATTTTAAAATTGAAGCTCGAATTTCACGAAGGGTTTCGAATTTCACAAAACAGATGGTACGATTTAAACCGGATCACACATAAGAAGTTCGAACTTCAAGAAACCTATTTTTATTCGTGAAATTCGAAATAATTCGTGATAATTGGTGTCTATGTCAGATACTCCTTTTTTGCAGGCAATTGCGGTAAGTAAAATATATCCTGGTAAACAGCTCTCAGGTGTAAAGCCAACCAATATGGTGGTGCAGCCCGGTAAAATAACGGCTATTATTGGTGAAAGCGGCAGCGGGAAAAGTACTTTACTCAAATTGCTTTACGGTTTGCTCTCTCCCGATACAGGGGAAGTACAATTTAAAGGCGATCGTATCTGGGGGCCCGAAGAAAAACTGATCCCCGGTCATGATGCCATGAAAATGGTTACCCAGCATACTGACGATCTGAACCTGTTTGCCAAAGTGTGGGATAACGTAGCCGCAATGCTGCCCGCAACCGACCTGGCCGCCAAACAACAAAAAACAGAGCAGGTGCTCCAGCAACTAAACATGTTGCACATGGCCGAAAGACGCGTGGCCGATCTGAGCGGCGGCGAAAAGCAGCGTGTGGCTATTGCGCGGGCTATTATCACCCGTCCGCAGGTTTTGTTGCTGGATGAGCCCTTTAACCAGGTGGATACTTCGTTTAGGGAGGGCTTGCAACGCGATATCAGGCAGATTGTAAAAGAAACCGGACTTACCGTGATCATGGTATCGCATGACCCGGCAGAAGTACTCTCCATGGCCGATGAATTGATCGTGCTGCAAAACGGAGAGATCATAGAACATGGTCATCCTAAAATCTTGTATCAATCACCAAAGAACTTGTATACCGCGCAACTGCTCAGTAACTGTAATGTACTTGCCGCAGTCGAATCCAAACTTTGCGGTGTGGATATTAAAAAGGAGCACGCGGTTATATATCCGGAATGGGTAAAAATTAAAGTAATTACCCCGAACAAAGGCTGGACTGTAAAACAAGTACTTTTTAAGGGTTTTTATGAGGACTTGATACTGGAGCAGAAAGGCGTATCATTACGTATAGTGAATGAGGAGTCGGGGAAATATTCCGAAGGTGATAAAGTTGCGGTAAGGGTAGGGAAGTGGTTGGAGTATTAGGGAGAGTCCGGGGTATTAAAAAAAAATGTCATTCTGAGGAACGAAGAATCTATTCGGCAATTAGATTCTTCACTACGTTCAGAATGACAAAAATTATTTTACGGTGTTTTTTTTATACCAGATACTCAAACAAAGTACGGTCTTTATTCAATTCGATCACGTTAAAGCGATGGGCTAACATGCGTTTTAACAATGCCGGATAATCATCGGCTGATTGGAGTTCGATGCCCACCAGGGCAGGGCCGTTCTCCTTATCATTTTTCTTGATGAACTCAAAGCGGGTAATATCGTCATGCGAACCTAATACATTGGTCACAAACAATTTTAAAGCACCCGGACGCTGCGGAAAGCGAACTATGAAGTAATGCTTAAGTCCTTCATATAGTAAAGACTTCTCTTTGATCTCCTGCATGCGGGCAATATCGTTATTACCACCGCTCACCACACAAACTACTTTTTTGCCTTTTATTTTGTCTTTGCAGGCGTCAAGCACCGCTACAGAAAGGGCGCCCGCCGGTTCAGCCACAATGGCATCCTCATTGTATAGCTTGAGTATAGTGGTACAAACTTTTCCTTCGGGTACCAACAACATTTCATCCAGTAACTCACGACAAATCTCATAAGTTAAAGTACCTACACGTTTTACCGCTGCACCGTCAACAAAGCGATCTATCTCCGGCAATGTGATCGGCTCACCATGTTCAAAAGCTTTCAGCATAGATGGCGCGCCTTCGGGCTCAACCCCTATCAGGTAAACTCCCGGTACGTGTTGTCTTAAGTAACTGCTGGTACCTGCCGCCATACCGCCACCACCGATAGGCATAATTACGGCTTCAACATCCGGCAGATCTTCTAATATTTCTAAACCCACA
Organism: Mucilaginibacter sp. RCC_168; assembly: GCF_041355315.1. Lineage (NCBI taxonomy): Bacteria > Pseudomonadati > Bacteroidota > Sphingobacteriia > Sphingobacteriales > Sphingobacteriaceae > Mucilaginibacter > Mucilaginibacter sp. RCC_168. The sequence goes on along the minus strand of NZ_JBFUPN010000001.1, from coordinate 211,322 downwards.
GTTCCCTGTCCTTCAATAATACGATAATTATCAAAAGGAGGAATAAAGGTCATCTGATGAGCCTCAGTATAGATCAACGCTTCGCGCAGGCAATCATCAAAAGTATCGCCGGTTAAAACGATTTCGACGTTACCATGCCCATGCATTTCTGTTTGGGTAATTTTTTGTTTCGGCGTAATCTCGGGCATAAAAATTACACCCTTAGTGCCCAAGGCATTGCAGCTGAATGCCACACCCTGCGCATGGTTACCCGCACTGGCGCAAACCACACCACGACTCAACTCTTCGGCACTTAGCTGACTGATCATGTTGTATGCGCCACGTAACTTGTAGGAGCGTACAACCTGTAAGTCTTCACGTTTGAGGTATACCTCACATTCGTATTTTGCCGATAAGCCGGCATTATATTCCAGCGGAGTGCGCTTAACAACGCCTTTCAGGCGTTGATGGGCAGCTTCAAAATCCAGCTGGTTCTTAGTATCAGTTTCCATTATTAGTTTTTTACCAGCTTGTGCGCTACCAGGCTCAACAGGTCGTTATCGTTGATGTCTAATTTAGCATCAGCAAGGGTTAAAAAGTTGTTATAAGCTTCGGCCAGTTCTTCTTTACTCAGGTTGATGCCCAGGCGCTCCAGATGGAACTTAAGCGCGTGCCTGCCGCTGCGGGCAGTCAATACAATACTTGCACTTGGGAAACCTACATCTTCCGGACGAATGATCTCATAGTTTTCGCGCATTTTCAAGAAGCCATCCTGATGTATACCAGAGCTGTGTGCAAAGGCGTTGGCGCCTACAATGGCTTTATTTGGCTGTACCGGCATGCGCATTTGTGTACGGATCATTTGGCTAAGCTCATAAAATCTTTTAGAGTCTATCTGTGTATGTAAACCCAGCACCTGGTGTGTTTTCAGGATCATGACCACTTCTTCAATAGAGGTGTTGCCTGCACGCTCTCCAATACCGTTAATAGTACCCTCTATCTGGCGTGCGCCATTCTGCAAACCGGCAATGGAGTTGGCTGTAGCTAAACCCAGGTCGTTATGACAATGTACCGAAATGATAGCTTTGTCGATGTTTTTAACATTCTCTTTCAGGAATTTGATCTTGCTGCCGTACTGATCTGGCAGGCAATAGCCGTTGGTATCCGGAATGTTAACTACTGTAGCACCGGCGGCAATTACAGCCTCAACCATTTTGGCCAGGTATTCCACATCGGCACGGCCGGCATCCTCGGCATAAAATTCAATATCTTCTACCGCACGTTTGGCATATTTTACGGCTTCAACGGCACGTTCCAGAATTTCTTCGCGGGTACTGTTAAATTTATGTTTGATGTGCATATCAGACGAACCGATACCCGTATGGATACGCGGCCGTTTGGCGTATTTTAACGACTCGATAGCAGCGTCAATATCGCCTTTGTTGGCACGTGTTAAGGCGCAAATAGTAGGTTCTTTTACAGCTTTTGAAATTTCAACAACGCTGTTGAAATCACCCGGACTTGAAACCGGGAAACCTGCTTCAATAATATCCACGCCCAGCAGCTCCAGTTCTTTTGCTATCTCAATTTTTTCGGGGGTTGTTAACTGGCAACCAGGTACCTGCTCGCCATCGCGAAGCGTGGTATCAAAAACATAAACGCGGTTGGGATCGTGTAACATATTTTTTTTAGTTTTTAAATTTTTGTTAGTATCAAGTAGCGAGTATCAGGTATCAAGACCTGTTCGTTTACTTTTTACTTAATTCAATTCATTATCTGTAGGTATCTAAAATCAAAACAGATAAAAAGTCTTGATACTTGATACTAATTACTTGCTACTTAAATTATTCTTTTATCGCCACAAACCGTAACCTTTTATAGTCGGCATACCATTGGCCGTTTTCATTATAGTAGGGTTCCAGTTTGTGGGTTATCTCTTTTAATATTTCCGCTTTCTCCTCTTCAGGGATATTCTCCAGATATTGGGCGCCAAACATGGTTACCCATTTAGCCACACCATCATCGCCATCCTGCAGTGGTGTTTTACGGTCGTAATGCACTACATAGGTTACCCTAAAGCCATGTTCTTCCAGCAGGGTAGCGTATTCGCCTACAGAAGGAAAATACCAAAGCTTAGTATCGGCCTGTACATGGTAACCATGATTTTGCAATACCAGTTGAATGGCCTCAATCAAGTGTGCCACATTTCCTTTACCACCCATTTCGGCCACAAAACGACCACCGTGTTTCAAACTGTTGTACACACTACGTGCAGCGCCGTTGGCATCAAGCACCCAGTGCAGGGCCGCGTTTGAAAATACGGCGTCATATTTTTCGTCGGTAAAAAAATCGGCAGCATTCTCCACCGCGAAATCAACTTCCGGGTATTTTGCCCTGGCCTGCTCAATCATTTCCGGCGAAAAGTCTGTGCCTTTTACGCGTGCGCCTTTATCTTTTATTTGTTGTGTTAAATGGCCCGTACCGCAACCCAGATCCAGGATATATTCGCCAGGTTTAACATCCAGTAACTCCAGCACATCCTCGCCGTATTGAAATACAAAGGCATGCTTTTGGTCGTACAAGTCAGCGTTCCATTTCATATTCTTTCAGATTACACCGATGTTTTTTGATTACACCGATCTTGTTTTGATGATTACACAGATATCAATGTGATTTCACCGATTTGTATTCCTGCACCCCCTTTAGAGGGCTGGGGGGCTTACAAATATTCCAACACTTTTTGGCCCATGGCCGTAGTGCCTAAAATTTTGCTTTTATCTGTATTCGCATCAGCGATATCGCCAGTCCGGTAACCATCTTTTAACGCTTTATCAACTGCTGATGTTACCAGTTTGGCTTCTTCTTTTAATCCGAAGCTGATCTCCAACATTAAGGCCACGGATAGGATAGAAGCCAGCGGATTGGCTTTATCCTGCCCGGCAATATCATGTGCCGAACCATGGATAGGTTCAAAGAAACCTGTTCCATCACCGATAGATGCCGAGGCCAGCATACCCATTGACCCCGCTATCTGCGATGCTTCGTCCGTTAAAATATCACCAAAAAGATTGGCAGTTAACACCACATCAAACTTTTTAGGGTTTTTAACCAGTTGCATGGCTGCATTGTCAATAAACATATGCTCGGTTTCCACATCCGGGTATTGTTTAGCTATCTCCTGAACCACCTCGCGCCACAGGCGTGATGCTTCCAATACGTTGGCCTTATCTACAGAGCATAATCTTTTGCCACGAACACGGGCTGCTTCATATGCTTTTATAGCGATACGTTCTACCTCGTACCGTGAGTAGATCATCAGATCTGACGCAGTGTTACGGTCTTCGCTGCGTTTTTTCTCGCCGAAATAAACATCACCTGTCAATTCGCGGAAGAAAAGGATATCAGTCCCTTTTAATATTTCGGGTTTTAAGCTTGATGCATCCAACAGCTCATCAAAGAGCATGATGGGGCGCAGGTTGGCATATAACCCAAGTTCTTTACGTATTTTTAATAACCCTTGTTCAGGACGTACTTTGGCCGATGGATCATTATCGTATTTAATGTGACCAATGGCGCCAAATAGAATAGCGTCGCTGGCTTTTGCCTTAGCTAAAGTTTCGTCGGGTAGCGGATTGCCGGTTGCTTCGATACCTGCGTGACCCATGAGGGCTTCGTCAAAGGTAAATTCATGACCAAATTTTTGACCAATTGCTTCCAGTACGGCCTTACCCCAGGTTGTTACTTCGGTACCGATACCATCACCGGGTATTACTAATATATGTTTAGATAGTCCCATAAACCCCCTAACCCCCTAAAGGGGGAATTTTTTGATTGTGTTGTTGTTAATTAGTTTATTATAATCTCTTTGGTTTGTCCCTTTCCAGTTCCCCCTTCAGGGGGTTAGGGGGTTTCAAACTCCTTTATCAGCTCCTTTTTGCTCAGGATGTAGTCAATATCATCATAGCCATTGGTCATGCAGGCTTTTTTGTAGGGGTTAACCTCAAATGTTTCCTGTTCGCCGGTAGCTACAATTTTAATGAACTGATCAACCAGGTCAATTTCTACTACAGCATGCTCATCGGCATAAACGGCTTCAAAGATCTTCTTTAAAAAATCGTCGCTTACCTGTACCGGGAGCAGACCATTGTTTAAGGCGTTGCCCTTAAATATATCGGCAAAAAAGCTGCTTACCACGGCGTCAAAGCCATAATCGGCAATGGCCCAGGCCGCATGCTCGCGACTACTGCCACAGCCAAAGTTTTTGCCTGCAACCAGTATTTTACCACTGAAGTTTGGATTGTTGAGTACAAAATCCGGTTTCGGATTGTCATTCTCGTCAAAACGCCAGTCGCGGAATAAGTTGTTACCAAAGCCTTCGCGGGTGGTAGCTTTCAAAAACCTGGCGGGAATGATCTGGTCCGTATCGATATTCTCGATAGGCAGAGGCACTACGCTGGTTTGTATATGTTTAAATATTTTGGTACTCATTGTCTGAACTCGAATTTATTGAATTTAAGAATGGCCGGAATTTTTGGCGTTCTTCTTAAATCAATTGTGGTTTGTATTTTCTATTTAATAATCGTTTAAATTGCAAGCTATTACTTCCAAAGTTGATCAGTAGCCCAGTCTTCATATTATAAGCCTCAAGGTAATTTATGCCTTGAGCCAGCTGTGTGTCACCTAAATCAATGATTGCTTTTAATTCAACCATAATCTCACTTTCAACAAAGAAATCTACCCGTCTTGTTCCGATGTGCTCATTTTTGTAATAGATAGGCATTTCCATTTCCCGCTGATATACTAATCCCTCATTCCTTAATTCTATTTCAAGGGCGCGCTGGTATATCACTTCCTGGAATCCATTACCAAGCGCTGAATGGACACGCATGGCACAACCTATAATTTTACCGGTGCAGTCATTAAACTCTTCGGCCGTACGCTTATAGTTTTCCATTTTTAAATTCTGGTAATTCTACAATTCCAAAAATTCGGGTTCAGACAGCTAATTCTTCCTCTTTCAAAAACTCACGTATATCCGTTACCACACCCGTAATAGCCGATGCAGCCGCGGTGAGCGGGCTGGCCAGGAAGGTGCGGGAATTTGGCCCTTGCCTGCCTTCGAAATTACGGTTGGAGGTAGATACACAATATTTGCCTGCCGGTATTTTATCTTCGTTCATGCCCAGGCATGCGCTGCATCCCGGTTCGCGAAGCGGGAAACCTGCCGCGTCAAATATTTTATCCAGTCCCTCGCGGATGGCTTGTTCCTGTACCTGTTTTGATCCGGGCACTACCCATACGGTAACATTATCTGCCTTGTGTTTGCCTTTTACAAATTCGGCTACCTGGCGCAGATCTTCAATGCGTGAATTGGTGCAACTGCCGATGAACACATAGTCAATGGGTTTACCCAGTAACTGCTCATCATCATGCAAACCCATGTATTCCAGGGCTTTTTTGTATGATCCCTGCTCTTTGGCTTCAAATGAAGCGGTTTCAGGAACGTGTTGTGTAACGCCAATGCCCATACCGGGGTTTGTTCCGTAGGTGATCATTGGCTCAATGTCTTCGGCTTTAAAGGATAATACTTCATCAAAAGATGCATCAGCATCAGAGTATAAAGTTTTCCAGTAAGCTACTGCTTTATCCCACTCTTCGCCTTTAGGGGCAAATTCGCGGCCTTTTACGTATTCAATAGTTGTTTCGTCAGGAGCAATTAGTCCGCAACGTGCACCCATTTCGATGCTCATGTTGCAGATGGTCATGCGGCCTTCCATGCTTAATGAGCGGATGGTATCGCCGGCGTATTCTACAGCATAACCCGTACCGCCTGCGGCAGAGATCTGCGCGATGATGTACAGAATGATGTCTTTAGCGCCAACACCTTTGTGCAATTTGCCATTCACCTCAATCTTCATTCTTTTGGGACGGGATTGCAGTAAACACTGGGTTGCCATTACCTGCTCCACCTGCGAGGTGCCTATACCGAACGCTATGGCACCAAAGGCGCCGTGTGTTGAAGTATGGCTATCACCGCAAACATAAGTGCCACCCGGACGGGTAATGCCCAGCTCTGGCCCTATTACGTGCACAATGCCCTGGAAAGGGTGGCCCAAGCCGTACAGCTCAATACCAAACTCTTTACAGTTTTTGGTAAGCATATCAACCTGGTAGCGGGAAAGTTCTTCTTTAATGGGAAGGTGCTGATCAATGGTAGGAACGTTATGATCGGCAGTGGCCACGGTTTGTTTTGGCCTGAAAACCGGTAACCCTCTGGTACGCAAACCATCAAATGCCTGCGGACTGGTTACTTCGTGTATGAAATGTGTGTCGATGTATAAAATATCAGGAAAGCCCTCGTTGCTACTGACGACGTGTGCATCCCAAATCTTATCAAATAATGTTTGTCCCATGTTTTTTAGTCTTTAGTCTAAAGTCCGAAGTAGTAAGTCATAAGCCGTAAGTACAAAGTCATTGACTTATAACTTCATACTTATGACTTACGACTCAAGACTTATAATTACGCTTCTACAACCTGGTTTTCAGGGCGTAAGCTGCGTACAGTTTTACCTGCTTGCCATATTTCGCTTTCGCGTAATTCTTTTAATTCCGCGTCTAATTTTTCGCGGTAATCAGGTTGGCTGTTCAGATCAATTGAACGTTGTGATTCTTTGCCAGTTGCAACGCTTTTGTATAATTCTTCAAATACTGGTTTAGTAGCGTCACGGAATTTTTTCCACCAATCCAAAGCGCCACGTTGTGCTGTAGTTGAGCAATTGGCATACATCCAATCCATACCGTTTTCTGCAACTAATGGCATTAATGATTGAGTTAACTCCTCAACAGTTTCATTAAAGGCTTCAGATGGTGAGTGACCATTGGCACGCAATACATCGTACTGAGCAGCAAAGATACCCTGGATACAACCCATCAGCGTACCACGCTCGCCGGTTAAATCGCTGTATACTTCTTTTTTGAAGTTGGTTTCAAACAGGTAACCGCTACCTACAGCAATACCTAATGAAATAACACGCTCAAATGCTTTACCGGTAGCATCCTGGAAAATAGCGTAGCTTGAGTTTAAGCCACGGCCTTGCAGGAACATACGGCGTAACGAAGTACCAGATCCTTTAGGAGCAACCAAAAATACATCAACATCAGCAGGAGGAACGATGCCGGTTTGCTCGTTAAAAGTGATACCAAAACCATGAGAAAAGTATAATGCTTTACCTGGGGTTAAGTGTTTTTTAACAGTTGGCCAAAGAGCTATCTGAGCTGCATCACTTAATAAATAGCAAATTACAGTTCCTCTTTCCAGAGCTTCTTCAATTTCAAAAAGTGTTTCGCCGGGTACAAAGCCATCGCTTACTGCTTTATCCCATGTTTTAGTGCCTTTACGCTGACCAACAATTACATTAATGCCATTGTCTTTTTGGTTTAATGCCTGACCAGGACCTTGAACGCCATAGCCAATTACTGCTACAACTTCGTCTTTTAATACTTCCTGCGCTTTTGATAAAGGAAACTCTTCGCGGGTTACTACGTTTTCTTCAGTACCGCCGAAATTTAATTTTGCCATTGTTTTGTTTTTATTTAATGATTTTGATGATTTCACCGATTGTAGAGTGATTTCACCGATTATTCTATTTTAAGTTTATTTATTTTGATTTCACCGATTTTTACGAAAATCAGTCATTTTAGTTGTTAGCTTTCAGCTTTAACCTTTCGGCTTTCAGCTTACATAGTAAATACTTTTTCGCCCTGGTTAAGGTATTCGTTTTCTATCACTTCTTCGCCTGGTTCCAGTCTTTCAAATTCGCGTAGTTTACGGTTAAAACCTTCACTGTCTTTAATAATGGCTACACGTGCGCTGCGTACAAACTCAATCAAGCCGAAAGGCTGCAATATACTGATCAAATTGTCAGTTTCCTCACGGTGACCAGTGGTTTCAAATACCGTATAATCTTTACGCAATACAACTACACGCGCGCCGTTTTCACGTAACAAACGCTCAACGCTCACTTTCTCGGCAATTACATCGGTTGATACTTTATATAACGCTAATTCCTGCCAGATCACATCGGCATTGGTATGATAATATGCTTTCAGTACTTCCACTTGCTTTTCTATCTGACGAACAAGCTTACGTACTACTTCTTCCGATTCGGTGATCACAATGTTAAAGCGATGAATTTTATCTATCTCAGATGGAGATGTATTCAGGCTTTCGATATTGATCTTACGGCGCGAGAATATGATGGCTATGCGTGTTAGCAGACCTATCTGGTTTTCGGTATAAACCGTGATGTTAAATTCTTGTTTCTCTATATCTTGATTGCTCATGATTGCTATTTTAAAGGTTATAGGCTGTAATTATTTCAACCTGATCTCGGCTACACTGCATCCTTGCGGTACCATCGGGAATACATTATTCTCTTTGGTTACCATCACTTCTAAAAGGAATGACCCTTTTGTGTTCAGCATTTCATTTAATACTGCCGGAAGTTCTGCCCGGTCGTCAATTCGTTTACCGGGAATTTTATATGCCGATGCCAGTGTTACAAAATCAGGGCTCTGGATATCTACAAACGAATAACGGCGCTCATTAAATAGCTCCTGCCATTGCCTAACCATACCCAGGAAACGGTTGTTCAGAATGATGATCTTTACATCGATACCGGTTTGCATAATAGTGCCCAATTCCTGCAAGGTCATCTGGAAACCGCCATCACCAATAATAGCTACAACTGTGCGGTCTTGAGCGCCAAATTTGGCACCGATAGCAGCAGGCAGGGCAAAGCCCATAGTACCTAAACCACCGCTGGTAACGTTGCTGCGTGTTTTATTGAATCGGGCATAACGGCAGGCCACCATCTGGTGCTGACCTACGTCGGTTACGATAATAGCCTCACCTTTTGTAATTTCATTCAGTTGTTTGATCACTTCACCCATGGTCATTTCGGGGGTGGTTGGGTTCAATTCGTCATGAATTACGGCTTCAATTTCTTTCTGAGTGTATTCGTTAAAAGTATTGAGCCATTCGGTATGTTTCTTTTCTTCAATCAGCTTGGTCAGCATTGGCAGCGTCTCTTTACAGTCGCCCCATACCGGTACGGTTGATTTTACGTTTTTGTCGATCTCGGCCGGGTCAATATCCAAATGAACCACCTTTGCCTGTTTAGCATATTTATCTAAACGGCCGGTTACGCGGTCGTCAAAGCGCATACCGATAGCAATCAATACATCGCATTCATTAGTTAATACGTTAGGGCCATAGTTACCGTGCATGCCCAGCATACCTACGTTTAAAGGATGTTCTGTTGGGATGGCGCCCGCACCTAAAACAGTCCATGCTGCAGGGATACCGCTTTTTTCAACAAAAGCTTTAAATTCCTGTTCGGCACTGCCCAGTATTACGCCCTGACCCCAAACGATAAATGGCTTTTTAGCCTGATTGATCAGCGCGGCAGCTTCTTGAACGTATTGCGTACGCACAATAGGTTTTGGCCTGTAGCTACGGATATGGTTACATTTGGTATAACCTTGAAAATTGAACTTTTGTATCTGGGCGTTTTTGGTTATATCGATGAGTACCGGTCCGGGACGGCCGCTTTTGGCTATATAGAAAGCCTTGGCGATAACCTCGGGGATCTCGTTAGCATCAGTTACCTGGTAATTCCATTTTGTTACCGGGGTAGTGATGTTAATCACATCGGTTTCCTGAAAGGCATCGGTACCTAACAAATGGGCGAATACCTGCCCGGTGATACATACCACGGGTGTGCTATCTATCTGCGCATCGGCTAAACCAGTTACCAGGTTGGTTGCACCTGGACCGCTGGTTGCAAATACAACACCCACTTTACCTGAAGTACGGGCATAACCCTGACCAGCATGGATACCACCCTGTTCGTGACGGACCAGGATGTGGTTCAGTTTATCATTATAATCAAATAGAGCATCGTAGATGGGCATGATAGCGCCACCTGGATAGCCAAAGATGGTATCAACACCTTCAACAATTAATGCCTCCAATAATGCTACTGATCCTGAAACTTCTACCGCTGTTGTTGGAGCGGGTGTAGTTAGTGTTTCCTGTGCAACTTCCATAGTGTTGGGTATTAGTTTGTTGTACGTTTTATATTGTATGTTATTTCTTTTGTCTTTTAATCCTTTGTCCTTAATCAATAATTAAGGCATTTCGTCGGTAACGCAACCTTCAGCAGCTGTGCTTACTGTTTTAGCGTAGCGGTATAATAAGCCCTTGCTTACCTTTAAAGCAGGTTGTTTCCAGGCCGCTTTACGGGCGGCAAATTCTTCGTCACTTATCATTACATTGATGGTGCGGTTAACGGCATCAATAAATATCCGGTCTTCATCTTTTACAAAAGCGATACCGCCGCCATCATAAGCTTCTGGTGTAATGTGACCAACTACAAAGCCGTGTGTTCCGCCCGAAAAACGTCCATCAGTAATTAATGCTACCGAACTACCTAATCCTGCGCCAAATATGGCAGAAGTAGGCTTCAGCATCTCTGGCATACCAGGAGCGCCTTTAGGACCTACGTTGCGGATAACCACCACATCGCCGGCTTTAACACGGCCGCTTTGTATGCCATGTATCAATTCAAATTCACCATCAAATACACGGGCAGGGCCTTCAAAACTGGTACCCTCTTTACCGGTGATCTTGGCTACGCTGCCGCCTTCGGCAAGGTTTCCGTATAATATTTGCAAGTGACCGGTTGCTTTGATCGGGTTGGTAGCCGGGAAAATTATTTTTTGTGTTTCGAAACTGATCTCCGGAACATCAGCCAGATTTTCAGCAATGGTTTTGCCGGTAACAGTTAAACAATCGCCATGTAACCATCCCTGGCTCAAACAGTATTTCATTACAGCGGGTACGCCGCCAACATTGTGCAGGTCTTCCATCATATATTTACCACTTGGCTTCATATCGGCCAATACAGGTATGCGGTTACTTACCGTCTGGAAATCGTCTTGAGTTACTTTAACACCAACGCTTTTGGCCATTGCAATAAGGTGCAACACGGCGTTGGTTGAACCACCCAGTACCATGATCACAACCATGGCATTTTCAAATGCCTCGCGGGTCATGATGTCTGATGGCTTGATATCTTTTTCCAACAATATCTTGATCGCTTTACCCGCAGCAAGGCATTCTGCTTTTTTATCTTCGCTCAATGCCGGATTCGATGATGAGTAGGGCAAGCTCATACCCAAGGCCTCAATAGCGGCGGCCATTGTATTAGCCGTGTAGATACCACCACAGGCACCCGCGCTTGGACAAGCGTTTTTAATTACGCCCATAAAATCAACATCATCTATCTGACCTGCAATTTTTTTACCCAAAGCTTCAAATGCCGATACAATGTTCAAATCTTCACCTTTCCAGTGACCGGGTTTAATAGTGCCGCCGTATACCATGATAGACGGACGGTTTAAACGGCCCATAGCCATGATAGAGCCTGGCATGTTTTTATCACAGCCCGGCAGGGTAATTAAGCCATCATAATACTGTGCGCCGGTAACGGCTTCAATAGAGTCGGCAATAATATCGCGGCTCATTAATGAGTAGCGCATACCTTCGGTACCGTTGCTCATGCCATCGCTTACGCCAATGGTATGGAATATCAGGCCTACCATATCCTCATCCCAGATACCTTGTTTAACCAGCTTAGCCAGATCGTTCAGGTGCATATTGCAGGTGTTACCATCGTAACCCATGCTGGCCACCCCAACCTGTGCTTTTTCCATGTCATCGTCGGTTAAACCTATGCCGTATAACATGGCTTTGGCAGCAGGTTGTGTTTCGTCCTGTGTAAAAGTTTTGCTGTACTTATTCAATTCTATAGCCGCTGTAGTATCTGATGAACTCATTTTTATTTGGTATGATAGACTAATTTGTAAATAATTTTGCCTGTTGATCCTGGTTTATTCGTACAGTACGAATCTGTATTTGTAAGGTAGATATAGGAATAAAGAATAGCAATAGCTGCGATTTTTTTTTGAAAAAAGTATTTTATGCCGTTTTTATTATAAAAATGAAATTTAATTCTGCTTAAAATAAAAATATAGCAATAATATATGTTATAAAATATACCAAAGTTCAAAACGGTATTCGGTACATTTTTTATGCATGCATAGTAAGTTGTCGATTTTCTTCCTGAAATGGGCAAAGCTGATGCAGAAGTTGTAAAAATCGGATTGCTTTGCATGATGTAATTACCGCTTAAGGATGTTGCTTTATCTTTATATAATTTGCCTCAGAATTTAGCCCTGTTAATTTAAACAACTTTTAAGCAGGAGCCGATAAAAAAAGGGTTCAGTTTGTTCAGTAACGGTTAGGTTTGTTTGATAAAAGGCCAGCCGGAAAAAATGTCAAAAAAAAAACGTCCGGGCGTTATACCCGGACGTTTTTTTTGAATGTAGGTATAAGGACTATTTGTGCTGAATGCCTTCAGCAAGAATAATGACCTTATTGTTTAATACTTCAACTACGCCGCCTTTAATAAAAAAAACTTCTTCTTTAGCAGCGCTGCCGCCACGTACAGTTAGCTTACCATCCTGTAAAGTAGAGATGATAGGCGCGTGATGGTTTAATATTTCAAATAATCCCAAAGTACCAGGAACGGTTACCGATGTGGCTTCGCCCTCGTATACTTTTTTATCGGGAGTAAGAATTTCTAATGTCATATTTGATTAGATGTGAGATATGAGATATGAGATGTGAGACAAAATGCCTCTTGGTTCCCATATCCTATATCCCTTGTTTTTAATGTGAGATATAAGAGTTGAAATGGTGAATCTCAAATCTCATATCTCAAATCTCATATCTAAGCGTTGGCTTCAGCCAGCAGCTTTTTGCCTTTTTCAATGGCGTCTTCGATGCTGCCTACTAAGTTGAAAGCTGCTTCAGGATATTCATCCACTTCACCGTCCATGATCATGTTGAAACCTTTGATGGTTTCTTTGATATCAACCAATACACCTTTTAAGCCGGTAAATTGCTCGGCCACGTGGAATGGTTGTGACAGGAAACGCTGAACACGACGCGCACGTGATACAACCAGTTTATCTTCTTCAGATAACTCGTCCATACCCAGGATCGCGATAATATCCTGTAACTCTTTGTAACGTTGTAAAGTTTCTTTAACGCGTTGAGCAGTATTGTAATGCTCATCGCCTAAAACAGCAGGGCTAAGGATACGTGATGTAGAATCCAATGGATCCACAGCTGGGTAGATACCTAACTCGGCAATTTTACGTGAAAGTACAGTAGTAGCATCTAAGTGAGCGAAGGTTGTTGCCGGCGCAGGGTCGGTTAAGTCATCCGCAGGTACATAAACGGCTTGTACTGAGGTAATTGAACCTCTTTTTGTTGAGGTGATACGCTCTTGCATGGTACCCATTTCGGTAGCCAGTGTTGGCTGGTAACCTACCGCTGATGGCATACGGCCTAACAGCGCCGATACTTCAGAACCTGCTTGTGTAAAGCGGAAAATGTTATCGATAAAGAACAGGATATCACGGCCTTTGCCATCTTCTTCACCATCACGGAAATACTCGGCAATGGTTAAGCCTGATAAAGCCACACGTGCACGCGCACCTGGAGGCTCGTTCATTTGTCCGAAAACGAATGTTGCTTTTGACTCTTTTAAAGCTTCGGTATCAACTTTAGATAAGTCCCAACCGCCTTCTTCCATCGAGTGCATAAAGCCATCGCCATATTTAATAATGCCCGATTCAAGCATCTCACGTAAAAGGTCATTACCTTCACGGGTACGCTCACCTACACCGGCAAATACTGATAAACCAGAATAAGCCTTGGCAATATTGTTGATCAATTCCTGAATTAATACGGTTTTACCTACACCAGCACCACCAAACAATCCAATTTTACCACCTTTAGCGTAAGGCTCTAACAGGTCAATAACTTTAATGCCTGTGAACAATACTTCGGTTTCGGTAGATAGATCTTCGAAACGTGGAGGTACATTGTGGATAGGGCGGCCATTAGATTTATCTAAGTTTGCGATACCGTCAATAGCATCACCAACTACGTTGAACACGCGACCTTTAATGTTTTCGCCAACCGGCATTTTGATAGCGGCTTCGGTATCCAACACTTTCATGCCACGTAGCAATCCGTCTGTCGAATCCATCGCGATCGCACGTACACGATCTTCACCTAAATGCTGTTGAACTTCTAAAATTACTTTTTGGCCATTATCTTTCGTGATCTCTAACGCATCATAAATCTTGGGAAGATGAGCATCATCAGCGAAACTTACGTCAACTACCGGACCAATGATCCGTGATATTTTTCCAATGTTTGGCATATATAACCTGGTGTTTTAAAGAATTTTTCTGCGAAATAGTTGTTACTGTTAAAATATAAGATGCTATTTCAGAGGCGCAAAGTTAAGATTTCTATCCAAATATTTAAATAGCAACGCCAACATTTTTGCATATATTTTCTGCACACCCATTTTCAGGTTTTTAATGCGCAAAACTCAGCACAATTTTTCCTGTATGCGCGCTGCTTTCCATCAGCTCATGAGCGAGTGCGGCCTCTTCGGCTTTAAAAACTTTATAGATAACCGGCTTTATCTGCCCGGATGCCAGTAGCGGCCAGATGTTTTTTTGCAGCTTTTGAGCGATCACCGCTTTAAATGCCACATCCCGAGCCCGCAAGGTGGAGCCGGTGATCACCAGTCTTTTCATCATTACCTGTGCCAGATCAACCAGGGCATCCTTGCCTTTCATGGTATTGATCATCACCAGGCGGCCTTCAATAGCCAGCGATTGGATATTGCCCGGCGTATAATCGCCGCCTATCATGTCCAATATCACATCAACTCCTTTGCCGTTAGTTAATTGTTTAATAGCATCGGTAAAATTTTCTGTTTTGTAGTTGATAGCTTTGGTAGCACCTAATTGCTCGCAGAAGCGGCATTTTTCATCCGAGCCGGCAGTTACATAAACCGGATGACCCAACGCTTTCGCCATTTGTATGGCCGCAACCCCAATACCGCTTGACCCGCCGTGTACCAGCAAAGTTTCATCGCCTTTGAGGTTGGCACGATCAAATACATTGCTCCAAACGGTAAAAAACGTTTCGGGTAATGAGGCTGCCTCTTCAAATGAAAACCCATCCGGAACCGGCAGGCATTGACCCTCCGGGGCCTTGCAATATTCGGCATAACCACCACCAGCTACGAGGGCGCAAACTTTATCGCCAATTTTCCATTGGGTTACCGCCGTGCCAGTTTCAACTATGGTGCCGGCTATTTCCAAACCGGGGATATCCTGCACCACACCAGCAGGCGGCGGATATTTACCTTCGCGCTGTTTTATATCCGGACGGTTAACCCCGGCAGCCATCACTTTCACCAACACCTCATCAGCTCCACAACTGGGTTTTGATCTCTCGGCGATCTGCAAAACGGAAGGGGTACCAGGCCGGGTGACAACAACTGCGTTCATAATTAATTATTGAATTACTGATTTATTGAATTAGTGATTTTTTATGCCACCAGAACCTCATCTGCATATTTACACGTTTGAAATCTGCACACCTGTTTTCAAACACTTTTTAAGCCTTAAATTTTAACACTTTTCGGCTCAAAAACGGGGTAAACACGCTTAAAAATTGATTCAAAACCATCGATTTTAACACTTTTTAACAAATTTCAAAGCGGTTTTTACGTGTTTTAAAAACTTTAAAAAGTATTAAATAATTAATTGTCAAATAACTATGTTAAAATCGGTAGGTTGGCTTCTTTTTTCCTTAACCAAACAGCCCGTTTCTCTTTTTGTTGAAGGGAAACGGGCTGTTGTATATACAAATATACTGAATTTTAGGGAAGGATAAAAATTTAACCGTCCCTTTACTATCCGAAATAAGTTCCTGTTTCCATATCGGCAATAAGTTCAATATGTTTCGGCTGCCAGCCCAGTTGTTCACGGGTTTGGGCGCTGGACGACAGGTTATCCATGCCCGCGAAATGCCCGAACCAGCCAAAGTGATCTGGTGCTTCTTCGGGTGTTTTGCTTACAACCGGTACATTCAGGTGGCGACCGATCACACCGGCTATGTCGCGGAAGAGTACACCTTCTTCGGCAACGCCATGATATCGGACCCCTGCGGAGCCTTTCTCCAGCGCGAGCCTGTACAAACGAGCGGCATCCAGACGGTGCACGGCAGGCCAGCGGTTAAGTCCTTCGCCTACATAAGCCGAAACTCCTTTTTCCCGGGCAAGGCCAATGAGTACAGGCACAAAGCCATGGTCGCCATTGCCATGTACCGTTGGGGGCAGGCGCACCACTGCTGTGCGTACCCCTTGTGCCGCGATGGCCATCGCCGCCTCTTCCGAGGCTACACGGGGCACTGGCGACGAGCTGAAATCGGGCACCGTATCTTCGGTGGCCAGGCCTCCCCCGGCCAGCAGCCCTGTACCCGAGGTGATAACCAGCGGACGATCAGAGCCGATGAGTACCGAGCCCATTGCCTGTATCACTTGCCGGTCTGTTTCGCAGTTGGCTTTAAATTTGGTAAAATCGTGGTTAAAGGCGGTGTGGATAACGCCGTCACACATAGCCGCCCCCACCCGCAGGCTTTCGAGATCTTCCAGGTTACCACGGTGCACTTCGGCACCGGCGACGATAAGGGCTTTTGCACCCGCATCCGAACGCGCGAGACCAAGCACCTTGTGCCCCGCGCCTATTAATTCCTGAACAATGGCTGAGCCTACAAAGCCCGTAGCGCCTGTTACAAATACACGCATGTTTTTTTTGAATTAGATAAATAAAATTTTAAATCGTTTTTAACGATTCAAAATTGGCCAATGCCGCTTCGGGAAAAGAGGACATTTGACGCTGTTTTTCATTTAGGTAAGCTGTTTTTTTTAATGCTTGCTCCCTGGCAGCGTATCTCGTGGGAGCGAAGTAATAACTTATAAAAAGACATTAGGTGGAAATCGGGCGTATATCGACTCACCCCGACATCGCTACGCTTGTCACCCCTCTCTCCGCTTCGCGCATAGAGGGGTTTTCTTTCTTTTTTCTTCACCCTCTTTCCGCCGCAGGCGAAGAGAGGTGGTCCAGCGAAGCGTAGACCGGTGAGTCGACTCTGCGATTTACTTATAACCTCGCAAGTTTGAGTTGTTATCTATCGTTTGAGCTGGGCATGCCGCACACGGCTAAGGGTTTTGAGCGAAAGCCCGAGGTACGAAGCGATCATGTGCAGGGGCACACGCGCAAATACGGTGGGGTAGGTTTGTATAAATTCATCGTATTTTTCTTCGGGTGTTGAACTGATGGCGCTAAAGATGCGATCGCGGCCTAATGTGACATTGCGGGAGATGAGCCGCTCCGTAAAGTATTTTAAGCGGGGGATCTGCGCAAACAGGGTGTCAAAATCACTTTTGGTCCAGAAGATAAGTTCACTGTCTTCTACCGCATCGATATAATAACGGGAAGGGGTATGATTATGTAAGCTTTCGGGCTCGGTAACCCACAAATTCTCTGACGAAAACTGCACAATATGTTCGGTGCCGTCTTCCCGGGTACGGTAGGTGCGTAATATACCTTTGCAAACAAATATCTTGAAGCGGCATATTTCGCCTTCCTGCAGCAGCACCTGTTTTCTGCGCACCTTTCTTTCAACAGCAAAAGAGTGGATCAGCCTGAGTTCATCATCAGACAGCTGCATGTGCTCCCGGAGGTAAGTTTCAAATTCAGCGTACATATAATGATCAAAAATAAGGAAAATACAGAGTGGGGAGTATCCTGTCAATGTAATTAAATTGCAGATTACTCCGCAGGAGTAAAGCTTTGTAGCAAATAAAGGCGACGTGATGGCATGCCGTAGGTATGCAACGGGAGTGCCGTACCTACGGCTTGTTGATTATGTGATGGTTTTGAAAGGAACGCGACTGCGGTAATTGATAAGTTGTTGAAGATGTAGTGAATTATAGTCTCCGTGCGCATGTTGTGTGTATAGCTCGTGATTTATAAATCTGATTATTCGCTTCTTAAACTGTCAACCGGATTGCTATGCGCGGCTCTGAATGATTGCGAACTGATGGTGACAAAGGCGATAACAAGCGCGCCAACTGCTGCCGAAAGCAGCATCCACCATTGAATATTTTGCCGGTAAGCAAAGCCCTGCAGCCATTTGTTCATGATTAGCCAGGCCAGGGGCGTAGCGATAAGGATGGAGATGAAAACCAGCTTGATGAAATCTTTAGAGAGCATAGCTACTATTGTAGAAACACCAGCCCCTAATATTTTGCGTATACCTATTTCCTTATTGCGTTGCTCGGCCGCATAAGCCGCCAGGCTGAATAAACCCAGGCAGGCTATAATGACGGCTAACGTGGTAAATGCTATAAAAAGATTTCCCATACGCTGCTCGGTTCGGTACAGGGCATCAAAATCGGCATCCATAAATGAATATTCAAAATGTTCATGCGGGGCTGCTGTTTTCCATGTAGCTTCAATCCGGGCCAGCATTGCCGGTAAGTTATGCGTGTTTACGCGTACACTTAAGCGGGCCAGCCAATCATTTTGCATTACCATTACCAAAGGCTCTACATTATCGCGCAGCGAACTAAAATTGAAGTCTTTTACCACGCCAATGACTGTATATTTTTTCTTAATATCTTTCCCTACGCCTGTATAAAGTGGTTTGTTGACAGGATCACCGTGATAACCTAATATTTTGGCTGCTGTTTCATTGATAACTACGGCTGATGAATCTGTTTTAAGCTGGGCTGAAAAGTCGCGTCCTTGCTTCAACTCGATACCCATTGTGTTTAAATAATCTTCATCAACTTTCCAGAGTTGGGTAGATTGTCCGTTGTTTTGATCGGTAGATATAAAACCAATCGACCGGTAACCTCCAACAGGTAAAAAGCTGGTTAATGTGGCATTCACAACACCAGGCAGCTGTTTAATTTGCTGTTTAAATAGCTGGGTATTATTGAGGGTATTTACACTGTTAATAGTAAGCATCTGGCTGCGGTTAAAGCCAAGATCCTTATTTTGAATATAATGCAACTGATTATAAATAACCAGTGTGCCGATAATGAGAAAAATGGATATGGAAAACTGAAAAACAACCAGGGTACTGCGGAGTGTACCGCCTTTAAAACCGGAGGCTAATTTCCCCTTTAAAACATCCACCGGTTGAAATGCCGAAAGGAAAAATGCGGGGTAGGAGCCGGCGATGATGCCAACAAATAGAACAATGACAAGTAAGGCAGGCAATAACCAGCTTAAGGTTTGCAGCGTTATGCTTAATTCCTTGTTGGAAAAATGGTTAAAAAGTGGGAGCAAAGCCCAGGCGGTTAGCACTGCTATCAAGGCAGCCGCAAAAGTTACTATTAATGATTCGGCCAAAAACTGGAAAACGAGGTGCCTGCGTGACGAGCCCAGCACCTTGCGTACACCAACCTCACGGGCACGGTTCGCGGAGCGGGCTGTGGATAGGTTCATGAAATTGATACAGGCCAGCAATAAAATAAATATAGCCACCGCCGAAAATATGTAGATATATTGTATGTTGCCGTTAACACCAAGCTCTCCCTGCCGGTTTGATTGCAGGTGGATATCTTTTAAGGGTATTAAACTAAGCTTGAAATAATTGCTGCTCGATTTGAATTTTTTATAATCAAAATCGGCATGGGCCAGATTTCTATCCATTAAGGGATTCAGCTTTGCTTCAAAGCGTTTATAATCGGTTCCGGGTTTAAGTAGTACATAAGTTTTAAACGGGCTAATACTATTCCACTGGCCTTTTCCAACGGCATTAGCAGCAAATAGAAAATTAGCTTTAAAGTGCGATTGCATAGGCATATCGCGCATTACCCCGGTTATTTTATGACTGCTGCTATCGGTAACCAGGAAAAGTGTTTCGCCTACAACATTGGTGCGGTTAAAATATTTTTTAGCCATCGATTCGGTAATCACAATAGCATTTGGTTCGGTTAGTGCCGTTTTGGAATCGCCGGAAAGCATGGGGAATGTGAAAATATCAAAAATGCCTGGCTCGCAATAAAAGGTGGCCCCTGTCTCACTTATAATCTCATTTCCCTTTTTAAAACGGATATTTAAAGAGGGAGTTATCCTTACAGCCTTTTCAACTTCTGGAAACTCCCTTACCAATGCGTCGGCAAGTGGGATAGGGCTGCCTGCAAAATATGATACAGTACCGTTATATTTCAGATCGGTATTTACCCTGTAAACTCTTTCATATTTGGTATTGTACCGGTCGTAACTTAACTCATCAACCACAAAAAATATAATGAGCAAACAGATGGCCAAACCCAAGGCCAGACCCAGGATATTGATAAATGTAAAACCTCTGTTTTTTAAAAGGGTACGTACCGCGATTTTTAAATAACTCCTGATCATAGCTTATAGGGTTTGATACGCTAAAGCTATAACTAAATATTTAGTTAATAAAATTAATTTAAAATAATCACTATTCAACGGTAACAGAAAGAGGACTATTTCTGCTTCACTATGTCAATAGTATGGTTCAGCATCAGGGTATCGCCCTGCCAGCCCTGGTGCCCGGGGATAAGGTATTTGATATTCTTAAAACGGGTTTTTACCCGGTTTACGCTCAAAGGCCATTCGGCAATATTGCCATCGGCTGTATAACCCTTTTCGTCGGTATCCATGCTTTTGATCAGGCAGCCGCCAAACAATACTTTGGTTTGGGGCAGCCATATCACAATGTTGTCTTTGGTATGGCCCTCGCCGGGGAAATAGGTTTGCACTTTTACGCCGCCAACGTTAAAAACGGTGTCTTTAGTAAAAGTAAACTCAGGCTGCTTGTCGTTGTGTTGTTTGGCCAGCTGTTTGGTTAATACGCTGGTATAGGTTTTGGTGCCGTTCTTTTTTAATACGTCGAGCCCCGCGGTACGGTCAGTGTGAAAATGAGTGGATATACAGAGCGCTATTTTTTGATGGTAACGTTGTTTGATGGTATCTATCAGCTGCCGGGTCTGGTCTTCATCCCAGGGGGTATCAATTAATACAATGCCGGCAGGTGTTACTATATAAAGGCCATTGGCCGGGAATGGCGTTTTATCGTCAGGCAAACCATAAGAAATATACACATATACATTGCCTGTTAAATGCTGGGTACTGATGCGGAACGGCCTGGTTTGCGCTTTGACGAAAACGGATGAAAGCAGGAATAAAGTAAACAATAGGTGTTTCATGGCTTAAAATTATATTAAACGAATTAATTACCCAGCGATTACCAATAAGGCCGGTAATTTTTATTTATTTGTAATCAAAAAATTAACTATGACATTACAAGCAGGCCAGGCGGCACCTCAATTCTCTTTATTATCAACTGATATCAAGTCGGTATCATTAGCCGATTTTAAAGGCAAAAAAGTAGTTGTACATTTCTTCCCATTAGCTTTTACCGGTGTTTGTACCACGCAGTTGTGTACCATGCGCGATAGCTTTGGTTATTATGACGGATTGAATGCCGTGATATTAGGTATATCTGTGGATTCGCCTTTTACACTGGCTAAATTCAAGGCCGAGAATAATTATCAGTTCGACCTGCTGTCGGATTTTAACAAAGAAGTATCGTCTGCTTACGGCGCCTTGTACGAAGAATTTGTCCTGGGCCTGAAAGGTGTTTCTAAGCGTTCGGCCTTTGTGATCGACGAAGAGCAGAATATTATATACGCCGAAGTGCTGGAAGATGCCGGCCAGCTGCCCGATTTTGCAGCGATAGCCGAGATAGTAAAGTAATTTTGAGCTGATGCATGGCTGCCGGTTTAAAAAGAGAAACGGTTTAGTAAGCATCAGATCAGCTATTTGGCTACTCAGAAAAAATAATTCAGAAAGTTATTTTAAAAAAGTTTGCAACGGACGGTGAAAAATTCTATTTTTGCATTCCGTTTCAAAAAGCACTTGTAGCTCAATTGGATAGAGCACCTGACTACGGATCAGGAGGTTAGGGGTTCGACTCCCTTCAAGTGCACCATAACGTTAAGCCTTTCCGTGTAGTACCGAAAGGCTTTTAATTTGTATAGAGCATGCTAAATCTGGTATTGTTTGGCCCTCCCGGAGCAGGGAAAGGGACTCAGTCGCAAAAGCTTATTGAAAAACACGGTTTAATACACCTTTCAACAGGCGACCTTTTACGCGGCGAAATTGCACAAGGAACAAAGCTTGGTTTAGAGGCGAAAAAACTAATGGATGAGGGGATGCTGGTTCCGGATGAGGTAGTTATAGGGATGATCAGCAACAAGCTGGATGCCAATAAAGATGCCGAAGGGTTTATATTTGATGGCTTTCCGCGTACTGTGGCGCAAGCCGAAGCATTAGACCAGCTGCTAAAATCAAAGGAATCGGCTATATCAGGCATGATAGCGCTTGAAGTAAATGACGATGAACTGGAACATCGCCTTTTATTGCGCGGTAAAGAATCAGGTCGTGCTGATGATGCCAACCCGGAAGTTATCCGCAAACGTATTAAAGAGTATAATGATAAAACGGCGCCGGTTGCTAATTTTTATAAAAACCAGCATAAGTTTACCAGCATAAACGGTATAGGCTCAATTGACCAGATATATAAGGCAATTGATACCGTTATCGAAAATTATTAAGTAAAAAGACAGTCCGCAAGTCGGGTAAGTCAGTAAAGTCCGGAAGTTGAGACATTCAAAATTCTTAGCCTTCCGGACTTTACTGACTTTCGGACTTTCCGGACTAAAAAAGGAAAAGAAATGTCGCAGGGTTCCAATTTTGTTGATTATGTGAAGATCTGTTGCCGCTCGGGCCACGGAGGGGCGGGCTCTGCTCATTTACACCGTGATATATTAACATCCAAAGGTGGTCCGGATGGTGGCGATGGCGGTCGTGGCGGTCATGTAATCGTTAAAGGCAATGCCCAGCTCTGGACAATGCTTCACCTCAAATACCGTAAACACGTAATTGCCGGCGATGGTGATTCGGGTGGCAGCTCTTTAAGAAGCGGAAAAACCGGGCGCGACGAGATATTGGAAGTACCCCTGGGTACAACCGTAAAAAATGCCGAAACAGGCGAGATCATTTTCGAGATAACCCAGGATGGGGAAACAAAAATATTAACACCCGGCGGTCGCGGTGGCTTAGGCAACTGGCACTTTAAAACCGCTACCCAGCAAACACCCCGCTTTGCGCAACCCGGTGAAGATGGCAGGGAAGACTGGAATATACTGGAACTGAAAATATTGGCCGATGTAGGTTTGGTAGGTTTCCCCAACGCGGGCAAATCAACCCTGCTTTCGGTAGTATCTGCTGCCAAGCCCGAGATTGCCGATTATGCCTTTACTACCCTGGTGCCCAACCTGGGTATTGTATCGTACCGTAATAACCGCTCATTTGTAATGGCCGATATTCCGGGAATCATCGAGGGGGCATCACAGGGTAAAGGTTTAGGCTTCAGGTTCCTGAGGCATATCGAACGTAACTCGGTGCTGTTGTTCATGGTACCGGCCGATACCAACCGCACCATAAAAGAAGAATACGAAATTTTACTGAACGAGCTGCAGCAATACAATGCAGAGCTTATGCACAAGCCCCGCGTTTTGGCAGTTACCAAAATGGATATGCTTGATGACGAGCTGCAGGCCGAAATGAAAAAAGAACTCCCCGAGGGAGTTCCTTCTTTATTCATATCCTCCGTAGCGCAAAAGAACCTTACGGAACTAAAAGACCTCCTTTGGACCGAGATCAATAAAAGATAAAGTCCGAAAGTCAGTAAAGTCCGTAAGTCGGAAAGATAGAGTCCGAAAGTTTGGAGTGTTGTAACGCGCTGTCCGAAGTCTCTGACTTCGGACTATTATGTTAGTAGTCTTTAGACTACATGAAGCAGTGTAGTTGCAAACTACAGGCATAGTCATTCGAAGTCAGAGACTTCGAACAGCGCGAGCAGTAAAGTCTGCAAGTCGGAAAAATAAAAGATAAAGTCCGAAAGTTTGGAGTGTTGTAATTTCCAAACTTTCGGACTTTATCTTTTACTCCTATTTTATCTTCCGAACTTTACTGACTTCCGGACTTCCCGACTCACTTAGCCGAGTACAACACATAATCATTACTCAGCATATCCATTTTAAAGCCTTTGTAACCTGGGAAACACTTGCGTATGATGTTTGACTTTGGCCCCATGTAACTTGCCGGTAACAGAATAAATATTGGCCCTGCGTGGCCACGGTGTACGTAGCTGTCATAATCAATTTTAATATCCGAGTCTATGGGGTCTAACGTAATAAAACGGTTGTGGTTGATCTCCAACCCCAGATCTGGACTGATAAATACAAAAAGGGCGTTATTGTTCTTTTTGTCGAGATCCATAATATAGTTCAATGATGGCTGATCAATAAACATTTGGGCCAGGCCAGACGTACCCCTAGCATTTACATTTTTGTTTTGCAGATAACCCGGTATAAAATAACGAAAACTAAAAAAGGCGATCACCATACAAATAAATCCGAACGCCGCTTTGTAAAATACCCCGCTCTGGCTTATTAAATAAACCACCCCGGGTATAATTAACAACCCGATTAAGCGCAGGTGCCTGGCTTCGTAAGAGATATATGCCTGTTTCAAAAAGTTGTATCCAAAAAACAATATCGCCACAGAATAAAAAACGATGAGCAGCCGTGTATACTTTTTATCGGGGACTTTACGCACTATACGGCTCACCAGTAATATACTCAATACAGCCGCTATTACCACAATAAACACCGCCCAAAAATGGTTTAACATGGCCGAATCATCATGATATATCAGGCCGCCCATTATATCATCAACCGAAAAACCGGCCAATATAGGTGAGGCCATCGGGAAGCTAAAAGTTTCCCAGGCCAGTTTTATACCGCCGGCTCCTGAGGCCGGTGTGATGCCTTTGGAAAGGTAAAATTTGTATATCACGGCTAATGACAGTACAGCGGGTACGCCTATCCAGAAGCCTTTTTTTATCCAGCCCCATATACTCGTTTCGCCGGATGACAATGTGATCCATAAGTAAATACAGCCAGCTCCGTATATCCATAAAAATGACGATTTGCAGCAAAAGCCTATCCAGCCCGAAATGATCAGGAATATGACGATCTTCCACCCTGGTTTATCTATAGCCGCACAGCCATACAAGAACCATCCGGCGAAGCCGAAAAGTAAAACCTCGCCACCATTGTAAAAAACATAAGGAACAATAAATGCCTGCTGACAAGCAATAACTAACACGCTGATAGCGGCTACCAAAGGTGTAAAACCTACCTTTTTGAAAAACAGGTAAAAGGCAGCTAAACCCGATAAAGTAAATAAGGTAACCGTAACTGCCGCTGCTTTGCCGGTGTTTATACCCAAAAGGAGTTTGAAAACATAAGGAAACAGGTATTGCCCCGGCGACCACCAGGTTAAAAACTCAGCCGAGTTTTTAGCGACATCGGCAGGATCGGGTTTGATGGCCATATTAAAACCGCCGCCCATTTGCATGGCACGCAGTACCTGGAAACCCCAGCAGGAATCAGGAAAAATGGAAGTAGGATACAGGTATATCATGGTACCCAAAATAAGTACGAGGATACCCAGCGCCGCTAAAATAATCTGGTGGATGTGAGACTTTTGTGTTGACATAAGTTGTTTAGGCTTGATAGGTAGATAGATCCGTTTTATAAGGAGAAGCAAGAATTAAGAGTCTGGAATCAAGAAAAAAATAGACTGCTCTTGTTCGTATTTTCAATAAAGAAATAAATTTTTTATAAATCATTTGTTTTTGCCTTTATCTTGATTCCTGACTCTTATATCTTGCCTTTTTATCGTCTCTTTTAACCCAAAAGTAAAGACTGATCATAATCAAGATGTAGATAATGATATTAAAAATAGTATGATGATCAATTATCCCATTTGTTTTTTTATTCCAAAACAAGGCTAACAGTACAAACCGGATAATGTTTAAAAATTGAATACCTAATAAGCCAGATCCCAGAAATAAGATTTTTGACCTGAATTGTTTAGGATAAGCGATCACAAATGCCGAGAAAAAGCTCATGACCCCAAGCCCCAGGCAATCATAGGCTAACCGGATAGCGCCTTTGCCCGCTACCAGCAGATCAATATGATTATAAATTACATCAAAACCGAGTATGTTAAGTATGATGGCGCTGACTGATAATAAAAGGGTTCGTAAACCCTGTATATAGTTTAAATAAGTAGCTAAAAAAGCATTGTAATGATTACCGGGACTGGTTAAGCCCAGGAACAGAATATTAAAGTAATAGAATAAGAGGAACAGGACTATGAATTTAAAGGCGAATTTTAAGGGAGAGGGTTGGTTACCAGCAACCCGCTTTGGAGTGGAGTTGAGTATTTCATCAATCTTTACATCGACAATAAGCCTGAACCAAAATCCCTGTAAAAAATGGAATATGATACCGGTGCGGCCATCCAATATCCCTAACTGAAAGATCATACGGTGGCCGAAGTATAGCAAAGGTCTTACGTAACGTGGCAGCTGCCACCATAAGCGTTTAAGCCAGGCAGTACGTTCATCGGGCGAACCTAACAAGCTTGGTTTCAGTGTTTGGCGCCGGAGGTTTTGCATCCGTTCTACTTCTTCCCGCGCCACCAGGTCGCTGTAACGGTTATGTTTATCTATCCAAAAACTGATGTTGTTCTCTTTTAAATTCTCCTCTAAAATATGTCCCTGCTTCCAAACAATGGTTTTACCCGGAACAATAAAGCGGTGATCCATCCCCTCATTCAGATCAGAATACCCGGCCTTATAGCGGAACATTTTGAGCAGATAAATGGGGTAATATCCCCCATGTTTGATCCAGCGGCCCTTAAAAAAGTTTTTGCGGTTAAAATAGATGCCATTAATATCCCCGTGGTCCTCGTCCTTAAAATTAAACAGCAGCTCTTTTAATTCGGGGGTAACTATCTGGTCGGCATCAAAGCAAATAACCCAGGGAGTTTGTATATCAAAAATCTTCAATGCATGGTCCCATTGTTTGGGATGATTTTTAAACGGATGCTGTTGCACAACTGCTCCTGCTTGCTGTGCTATTTGGATGGTTTGATCGGTACTGCCCGAATCCAGTATAAAAACAGGCGCGTTTAATAGAGCTATCGACTCCAGCAAACGGGGCAAATGCTGCTCTTCGTTATAAGTAAGTATGATGACTGAATAAGGGACCATCAATTCAATTTAGCTTTTATCAACATTGATTTCCATAAATAAGGCCAGCGCCCATTACCTTTAAACGAAGTAACTGTAAAACCGGCATTTGACAATGCCTGGCTCAGTGTTTTTTTTGACCATAATTTAATATGCCCGCCAAGCCAGAGCGGGTTCATGTGGCTGTCCCATTTGTTAAAAATGCTGAGCACCAGGTTTTTTATATATCCGTGATAAGGGGTTGATACCACTAATTCGCCGCCTTGTTTAAGCTGTTTTTTGCAGAACAGGATAAACGCCTCGGGGTTGTACAAATGTTCAATAACCTCGGTAGTGATGATGATATCAAAGACTATATTTTGTAATTGTTGGGGTAAATTATCAGATGATAGGTCCTGAACAAAAAAACGATCGGGATTTTTTTGCCGGGCTATGCTGATACCTTCTTCAGAGGCGTCAGTTCCGTAAGCGTTGTAACCCAGCTCAATCAAATAATTAACGAGGTAACCATTACCACATCCCAGATCCAGTATATGGTGATGCCGCGACTGATCAATCATGCCAAGCAGGTCATGAAGCTGGTAGCTTAAATTGTGTGTTGGCTTATCATTATGATAACCATAGTTGTTATAATCAGCCATGGGAAATGATGTTTGTATACATATTCATGTACTGGTTGATCAGGTTGCTTTTATCAAAGCCGGCTTCAATTACCGAAGGGGCGATTGTCCGGATACGGGCTAACTCAGCCTGTTGACCGCTTATTAAATTCAACTGGCTGGCTAATGAACGGCTGTCTGGTGCGCATTGCCAGCCCAGGCTTTTTTGAACCACATAAGCCGACAAGCCTACAAATTCGCTTAACAATACCGCTGTTCCCTGGCTTAAGCTTTCAATAACTACGTTCCCGAAATTTTCATCGAAGGATGGCAGCACCAGCAGATCATGCTCCTTTAAGAGATCAAATTTATGTTCGTTTTGAAAACCTATCCAGTTAACACTTTGTTCTTGGCCCTTGTTTTTTACCAGTTCCTTCAATCCATTTACATAATTACTGTCGCCATCGCCGGCTATGGTCAATGTAAAGGGGAATGTTAGATCAGGCAACGCATTAAGCAGTATATCCAAACCCTTTTTTTCTTCTATCCGGGAAAGGAAAATTAATTTAAATATGGCACCCCGCTTGCCATCTGCCATGTGATTTAATGAAGGTAGTTTAACCAGGTTGGCAATATTGAAAATACTTTTAGGATGAACCAGGCTAAGCATAGCCTCTTTCTCTCTATCAGTAGTTACATGGCAGTACGACCGTTTAAATAGAGGTTTTGTGAGCAGATGATGAATGATCTTTTTAATGACCTTGTTTTTGTTTTGAAAAGAATAAGGACTCAATGTACCCCTGGCCGAAATCACAACAGGTACCTTGCGCCATACGGCTATGAAGCACGATAAAACCGAAACCGTATTCCACCAGGCCTGGATGTGTACCACATCATATTTTTTAACGTTTCGCCAAACCGATTTTAATAACGTCGGTGAAAAGTGGGTATGATCTTTAGTAATTCGTTTAAAGTAGATAACAGTGACCCCATCAATATTTACAGCTTCATTCGGAGCCACCGAAAGTTCGTTTAACCCATTAGCGGTTGTAGTATACACCATGATCCTGCAACCAGCATTAGCCAATTGTTCGCACAGCATGGCTACCGACATAATGGGCCCGCCATAGATAAACGCAGGTTTGTAAGAAGCCGAGATCTGTAAAACTTTCAAGCCTTTTGAAGGATATGGGTTGCCGTAAGTATTTTATGAATAACGAGCATGGTAATATAACTCCAGAATACACTGTTAATTAAAAACTCGAAACTTAACCCGCGCCACAGGATTTGAAATAAACCACTAAAAATAAGCGCTGTACCCAGAATATAACCGCCAAAAAGTTTCTCGGCCTGCAGAGCGATCAGCTGAGCGATAGCGCCATAGGCAAATAAACACAAAAGTACACCTAAGGCCCCTCCCGAAAGATACGCATCAACAATAAACGCGGGCTTAGCAGACACATTGGAAAAACGGTTAATAACCCCGGCATTGTAAACCCGTTCCATAACCATTTCTTCGGTAATGGGTTTGGACGGCCAGAATATACGGGGGATAATGGCTGTTCCGGATTGTTTAAGCAGGGTAATACCGTAATAATCTACCTGCTTGGGGGTTGATTGCACAAAGTGTGTAAACATATCAATTTCGCTTAAGCGGTTCACCAAGAACGACCAATTGGAATCATCATCCTCTGCATCATTATTTAAGGTAGCATCCAATGCCAGCTGACTGGCCTCGGTGGCGTTACTGTTACCAGACCATGCATTTTGCCTGAAAACACGATTGTAGGTAGGTAAAAAAACAAATAACAATAGCATCAAGGGAACAAAGGTAAAGGTCACCGCTTTTTTATAATTGGGATATAGAAATATACCCAAAACCAGTACGCTTACAATAATGGGCTCTTTAAACCCCGAGATGAGCGATTGATAAAAATTAAAACAGTAAAAACCAATACATATCAGCGTGTTGCCTACTTTTTTGAGTGGTATAGCAAAGGCCAGAGCCAATGTACCTGCAATAAAACTAAGCGAGTTTAATTGATTATAGAATTGGGATAGGCCCTGGATTTTTAAAAACAAAATAGATACAGGAAAACTAACCATCGCAAATAACATTAGCAGGCGGGTGAGTTTTTGCGTATCTACATGGTAAATCTTTTCGGTAGAATAGTTCATAAATATCAGTATGCCTAAAACAAGCGAGGCATGCCCCAGGCAATAATAACGCTGACATTGCGCGGTGAGCAGCAGCTTTTCATGGTCAACCAAAATATAGCCTTGTTTCACAAAATTCTCGTAGCCCATTACATCCATGAAATAAAAAATGGATGTACAGGCCATGTACCCGGCAAAAATTATCTGGACTAAAAAAATGGGGCGCATTAACTGGCCTGCAATGCTCCTGTCGGCAGGGAGGGGTTTTATCCACCCGCTTAGCGAAAGCCAGAATATTAAAAACGAACCAAGCCAGGCAATAAAATAAGAGAGCACCGGATCGCCTTTTAATAAAAAGGAGAGTCCCCAGGGTAAAAATAGTACGATAAACCGCTCCAACGGAGCCTG
The DNA here is from genome assembly GCF_041355315.1 of Mucilaginibacter sp. RCC_168. NCBI lineage: Bacteria > Pseudomonadati > Bacteroidota > Sphingobacteriia > Sphingobacteriales > Sphingobacteriaceae > Mucilaginibacter > Mucilaginibacter sp. RCC_168. The sequence continues at coordinate 180,953 of NZ_JBFUPN010000001.1, read as the reverse complement.
ATTAGTTCGCATGGTTGTGCTTTAGTGTATTTAAAATGGCAGCCACTTGTTTGTCAAAGCTCCAGTCGGCTATTTTACGTTGGGCATTGGTACCTAAAGTTTTTAGCCTTGATCTGTCTTTTAAAAGTTCGCCGAGCTTTTGGGTAATATCTGATAAATTTTCCGAATCAAAAATATCACCCGTTAAACCGGGTATCACCAGATCGGCGGCACAACCTACTTTGTTGGATACCAGCACCGGTACTCCGGCAGCCATGGCCTCATTGACCGCAAGCCCCCAGGTTTCGCCAGGACCTTTGGATGGCAGACAAAAAAGATCAGCGGCCTGGTATACCACCGGCATCAATAATTGATTTTGAAAGTCCATAAAATGGATACGCTTATTGATGCTGGCCTTAGTTTTTAAGGGTATCTCAAAAATACCGCTCCCCACGAGTAATAAGTGCGCGCCTGGTTTATTTAGCGCTAAAAAAGTATCGATGAGTAATTGGGGTGACTTTTTATGTTCAAATTTACCTGCGAAAAGTATCAAGGTATCCTCCTCCGCAATACCAAGGGTTTGCCTTAATTTTAAAGCCTCTAAGTTTCTGTCGGCGCTAAATCTTGCGTTATCTATAGCGTGCGGGGCAAAGGTTAGTTGTTTGTCTGTTAATCCGTATTTTTTAAAATAAGTTTTATTATTAGTGCCTACATAAAAAGCATGATCGATATGCCGGTAAACCCATTTTAAAAAAACGGATCTTAGAAATGCGCGGATGCCGGGTTTTATATCCAGAAGAGTAGAATCACCCCTGAAATAGACAGGTAGTTTATGGTGATAATAACGAATAGCTTTTAGGTGACTATGATAGGCCCAGCCAAATACCAGTAATGCGTTGGGCTGCCATTGATTGATCTGGTCGATCAAACCAGGGTTAATGATCCCGTTACGGTGATGCGAGCCCGGATCAGATGCCGTGTTGGTTACCCACTCAAAATCGTATCCCTGCAACAAGGGAATGTCCCAGTCGATTTTTTGTCCGAAACCGGGATCAAATTTTTCCATGGCTTTTTCGCCCCAGGTATAAAATACCCTGATCTCCATGTCCGGGTTTTCGGCCAGCAGTTTAAAAACCGGGGCGTAATATTGTACCGGATGGGTGGCTATAATGGCTAAACGCATAGTTTGCTGAGAGACAAGAGTTGAGAGTCAAGAATCAAGAAAGCTTGTATAATTAATCAATATTTACTGTCTTTATTCTTGACTCTCAACTCTCTATTTAATACCTGGTTAAAAAGTCGACACTGATTTACCGTCATTTGTTTTGCCGAATATTTCTTGATCGCTTTTTGATCATATAAAGCCGGCTCAGGATCGTGGTTATTTAACTGCGAAAAGAAGTCGTTGATATTTATTCCCGTAACGCTTTCATAATCATAAACGTGTTTTACACCATACTCCCGAAGTATCGGTATCGCCGAACTTTTTTTGTTGAAAACAGCCAGCAAAGGTTTTTGAGTAAGCAGGTACGGATAAATTTTTGACGCCGTATATTGCGGATTATCCGAGCCCAGGATAAAAAGCCCATTGGCCTGCTGCAGGGTGAGCAGGGTATGATAATAACTGAGCCGATCGGTTATCTCAACAACATGATCTGCTACCCCATATTGTTGGGCAAGGGGTAATATACTTGGCTTACCCTCACCGGCCGGGGCATAACTGGTACCGATAAAATAAAACTTCAGTCGGCTGTAAAATGTGTTTTCCCGATCAGAGAGCCCTTTTTTAAGCGCTTCAAATACGGGAATTATGGCTTGGTGCATATCGGTACCACCGCGACCCGTATAAACAATATTGATAAACCGGACATCTAACAGGTTAGCAAATCTCGTTTGGTTTTCACGGGCGATGGACAGATCAGGTTCAAAAGCCCCGAAAGTGATTACTGCTGAGGGGATGTTTTTTATAACCGGATATCTGCTTTTCAAATCATCGATATAACCTTCAGAAACACTGATTACCCCATCGGCATTTTTTATGGCGATGGGTTCCAGGAATTTATTTAAACGGTACGAGAACCAGTATTTTGACGGCTGCTGTGCTCTGGGTTTATCCTGGTAATAGTCAGAATGCCAAGGATCCTGCATGTCAATAACGTAAGGGATCCCAAACTTTTTTTTCCAATAGGCGCCTAAAATACAAACCGGGAATTGTGTGGTTGAAAAATAGATCAAATCAAATTTTCCATCTTTTAAAAGCCGGTTAACTTTATGCCGATAAAACCAAAGCGACCGTAAAGCAATACTCCCCAGCCCCAGTTTGGATGTCCAGCGTTTATTCAGGGCTTTAACCTTATGAATCTTGATATCACTGGGGATACTTTGAAGCAACAGAGGATCGATCTGGATATCCGTATAATGCTCATCCACCATCACCACTTCCACACTCCAGCCATTGCTGGCAAAATAAGGCAAGCTCATGCGCACCCGTTGCATGTCGGCCGCATTTACCGGCGGAAAGTAGGGCGATATGATGAGGAGGTTTTTCAATTTAGTATCAAGTAGTTAGTATCAAGTATCAAGATATCTTGTAAGTCGTAAATGCTATTTTTAAAAGTCACGATACTTGATACTAACTACTTGTTACTGATTCTACAACACGCTGAAATATCCGGCTTTCATTTTCCCAGTTTAGCTCTGTTTGCCCCAATTGATAGTTCATTTGCTTTGTTTGAATTAAGCTTTCGGGGTTTTCAGCATATTCCAATAGGCAATTGGTGAGGGAGGTAATATCGTCTTTTTGATACAGGCAGCCCGTGGTTGGATGTTGCTCCATAAAAAGGCGTTGTGCCTGGGTATCGCTGGCAATAATGGCGAGACCGGCCTGTATGTAAGTGAAAATTTTATTGGTGAGGCAAATATCCCTGTTTAGGTTTGGTGCCGTTTCTGTGGCCATGCCAATATCAAACTGAGCGGCGAATTTGAACAGCTCATCCGGGGCAATGGGTTTGTGAAAATGAATTTGACCGGGTGCAAGATGATTGTATTCTGCCAGCTCCATAATGGCCAGTTCATTCCCTGCAGAGCAATTTCCCAGCAGGTGTAACTCTGTTGGTTTGTCGATAAGCGCCATCGCCTCAATAATGTTTTCGATCCCCCGCTCAGCTCCGATGGTTTGGGAAAACCAGAAAAGTTTCAAAGGTAATGCTGTATCGGTGTTTGGTCTGATAGGAAGATCAGTTTTGGGGAAAACATTATTGATCACTACCGGATCCAAATAAGGATAAACCTGCTTATAGTTTTGCGCAATAAGCGGACTTGCCGCCGTAAAATAATCTGTCTGAGGAAAGTATTTTTCTTCGATAAATTTATTCAGCAGATAGCCTTTTTCAGTTTTGGTTTTAAACTGGCCCGAATGCATGTCCTCGGCATCATATCCTACTCTGGCATGGTTGAATTTTGCTGCCAGAACGGCCGCAGGTAATGCTCCGAGATTATGGGCGATATACAGGTCGGTTTGGATGGATCTGGCGATATACAGCGCCTCAGCATGAGTACGGGATATGGCATTTTCGGGAATGCCGAAAGCTTTGGTATAGTTAAAAAGACGCAAGCTTGTTTTTTGCCGCAAACGTGTTTTGTAATAGCTTAGTTTTTCATGTACAGGATCGCCCCCACAATAAATGTATACACCTTGGTTCCTGTTGATGATCTCCTGATCAAATTCCCGCGCCCAGCCCTGATAGAAACAGCAGATCACCTTAACCTGGTATCCCAGCTTAATTAAGGTTTCGGCTTCCTTAACCAGTCTTGGATTTGTACTTGGCTGCCCGGTGGTAATGAAGGTGATGTGTTTCACGTTGGGTTAAGGGTCAAGAACCAAGCATCAAGATTCTTGAAATCCTCATAAAACAATTGTAGCAGTCATGATACTTGATACTCACTACTTGATACTAAATTTATACAATTGCTCGTATTGCCTGGCCATTACAGTCGAACTGAATTTTTCTTCGGCCACCTTGCGGCAGTTTGATCTGTTTAGCGTCGATATACTATTCACCGCTTCAATCATTTCGTTTGCATTGCTGCATACAAAACCGGTTGATCCGTTGGTGACCACTTCGGGTACTGCTCCCCTGTTAAACCCAATTACGGGTGTGCCGCAGGCCAGCGCCTCAGCCATTACAATGCCAAAAGGCTCGTCCCAGGTTACCGGCATCAACATGGCGGCGGCATTACCTAATAGCTCGTTTTTTTGAATATTATTAACCGGCCCGATATATTTGATCTGGTCCTGATCGATAAAGGGCCTTACCTGTTCATTAAAGTATTGCTGGTGAATTTGTTCAGCCGGGATATTGCCCGCTATGATCAGTTTTTTATTTGTTTTAAGCGCTATTTCGATGGCTATGGCCGTTCCTTTTTCCTGCTGGATCCTTCCTAAAAACACCAATGGCGCGCCTGCATCAACTTCAGCGTTAAAATGATAATCATCCATATCCACGCTGTTGTAAATGGCGGTTACATTGCCGATGTGGCTGATTTGCTGTGCGATGAAATTGCTGCAAGCTGTAAAATAAAGCGAATTTTTGGCCGCGATTTTTACAGCTTTTTTTACCTGCGATAGCGTAGGCGGCAACTGGTACGAAACTACTTTAGGCTGTTTAAAAGGCATGAGCGATGCTATATTACTCATGCGGCCGAAAGTGTGTACCACATCGAAATTTTTAAAAAGCAGGGAAGAGGTTAGCAGGTTGATCTTTACAAGATCTTTTAACCCATAATTTTCAGACTCCCGGTAACCGGTGAGTTCGCAGCCCGGTTGCGAATCCGGATTAGCATACAGGGTTATCTCATGCCCCATTTTGAGCAACTCCCTGATCAGTACATAAACCACACGTTCTATACCGCCATATTGCTCGGGTGGCACCGGTATTAAAGGGTTTACAATAAGGGCTATCTTCAATGTACGTTGTGTTTTGACTCCTGGAACCGCAAGCGCGTTTGTTTTAGTAAAAAGCTATAGGTTTCTTTTTGCGATGCCAGGAAGGTTTTCATGTAGTTTAGTTTATGCCCGTTCCCGATGAGCCATTTGATAATAACTATCCAATCTGACAAGCTGAAGTATTGATAGAGCAACCTGTTTTTTAACAAAAAGAAATTAGCTAAAAAGAAATTGGCAATGGGGCTTGGTTTTAGCCCGCGATGATAGGCCAATGCTTCCCGGATGATCGCAACATTATGGTCGGATGCTTCTATATAACTGGCCAACAGCATAGCCTGTGAGGCGATCCATGGATAGGGATCATTTGAACGGCTTGTGCTTATCGTGATGGCGAAATTGGCCAGAGGTTTGTGGTTTAAGATTATAGGGTGTTCAAAGCTCCGCTCTCTTACCAGTTCCATCACATCAAAGATGGTTTCGGCGGGTATGATATAATGATGGGCGTATTTGCCACGGTACAGCATGGCGCCGTTGGAGCTTATGGCACCTAAGATCTGTTTTTCTGCCGGCCATGAAAAAGTGGTAGTGCACTCATCCACAGGCCAAATGGTTTTACCCGTATTTTGCCATTCGTTGCCGGCTTTCTCCTGCCATAGGTTCATGTTGCTCCAGGACATATTCACTGTTGGATTATTCTCCATCAGGGCGATCATTTCTTCCAGGAAGGTTGCTTCCCACCAGTTGTCATCTTCCAGAATACTGGCGAAATCTTCTGCACAGCCTATAAAAGCAAGATTAAAGCTGGCAGTGGCTCCTATATTAACTGCATGATCTTTTATAATGAAGCGGGGATCATTTAATGATTGAACGTAAGCAGCCGGATAGGGATCGTCCGGGCAATCATTATGCAGTTCGCAAACCCAATTTTGAAAAGTTTGTTTGATAAGGCTTTCAACGGCCCTTGATAGCAGATGATTTCTTTTATAAGTAAACAAATACACCCTGCAGCTAAGCACGTTTTTTGAATATAAATTTAAGGTACTGGGTAGCTTTCCATCCTAATACCGATACCAGTATTTTTGTATAGCCACCTGCCGAAAAAGCAATGGATGAACCACCCAACTCTTTTACTTTTAATTCTGCTTTATGAACAATGATTGGATGCTGCGGGTAAAAATTATAAACCAAGCGCTGAAAACAATCGGCGGCTATCCTGTTTATCCTGTCGCTGGCTTCCTGTTTTAAAAGATACTGTGTGCCCAGGTTTATCGAATGGTATGCCGATTCCGCGCCCTTTGCCGAGGTGGTGGCTGATAACGATTGGGCAAGCCCGCTACGGTAATATAAAATGGCATCATTGGTAAACCGTAGCTCATGGGCACATAACAACACCCGGATGAAAAATTCAAAATCATTGATGAGTGAAAGTGTTTCATTCCATAAACCCGAAACCTCTAATATCTTACGCGGAATAAGCCATAAGGCACATTGCAGCATCACCTGTTTACCGGTCATGGAGGCGATAAGCCAATCGATAGGTTTCATGGAGACTTTTAAAAAGTCATCATCCAGCTGAAAGGTCGCTAATGAATTATTATAAAATCTTCCCCAGGCGGCAAAAGCAATTACGTTATCATCGCCATTAATTGCCAATACCTGGTTTTGAATATAGTTGGGTGATAACAGATCATCTGCATCCATAAACTTGATCAGCTCACCATTTGAAAATTGGAATGCTTGATTGGCCGCCGCACATTGCCCTTTATTTTCCTGGTTGTATACTTTGATCCGGGGATCTGTTAACCGGTTCAGGATATCAGCGGTATCATCTGTCGACCCATCATTCACCATAATGAGCTCCCAGTTGGTATACGACTGGGCAGTAATTGATTTTATTGTATCAGCAATATATTCCCCGGCATTATAAGCCGGCATGCAAACAGAAACTAATGGCGTATTTTTTTCCATTCGGTATTAAAGTACGGCAGCTTGGCTTTAAAAATATAATGACGTACTATTTGTGAATTGTTCAACTCAATTTTACTATCATAAAATATAGGGTACCGTTGTTTATCAAGCGGTGTGGCATCTTGTTTAAATAATACATAACTCATTAAGGTTTGCTCCACCTGGGCCGGGCCTGCATTGGGGTAATGTTTTAGTAAAGTCTTTGCTTTTTCTTCCAGATCGGTGTAATTTATATCGCCGTTATAGGCAATGATACCTCCGTTTACATGGCTTATGCAATTGATATCATGTTTGTCTTTCAGCGTTTTTTCGTCATCAACAAAATAAGAACTGCTCAGATGCTCCTGCATGTAAATAGCGGTTTTATTTTGGTACGCATCTATGGTCTGTTGCGGCCGGTCAAAAAAAAGCATATCACTATCCAGGTGTATGGCCCATAATGGGGCGGAATGAATATCTATCAGCCGCCTGAAAAAGGGGTGCCATTTTCTCAAATAATGCAAGGTGGGAAATTGAGCGACCGGAAGGAATTGGTCAAGATACTTATTGACAGTTTTTTCTGCAATAATGCTGACACCGGGAATGGCTCGTGCAATAAAAGCTTCATGTGTTTGATCTAATGTTCCGTCGGAGTAAATGTTTATTTTAACTCTTCCCTGCAAAACCCTGGCGAGTGATTGTGCACAGAAAATAGTTTGGTGCCAATATTTAGCGCCTGTTAAATAATTAACCTCCAGTAAATGATCTTTTGCTAATGGAACGGGAGGAATATCCGAGGCAGCCTTTTTCATTTGCTGTTCGCCCTGGTATAATTTGTACCATCCTATTAAACCAAAATGACGGATATGATACCTGATCTGTAAAGTTGGTTTAAAAAATATCTTGTAAATCAATCGCCCGATGCTCATTTAGCTGATCACTTTTTTCCAGGCCTGTGTGTAATAATATTTTTTGGAGAGATCTACATAATGATGCAGAACAGGAGGTTTAGTATCGCCCAGGGAAGGATTCACTTTATATTTATCCTGATCCAAAATAGTTGATTGTTGCTCACCGATGAGCATAGCGGTTAAAGCCTGCTCCAGGTAATAGCTCGAGCCCTCTTTTTCTTCCAATTCATATACCCAATTATCCAGGGCGGACCAGTTGATCGCGGTACTGTTTAATCCGATAGCCCCCACATTAAGTAAAGGAGGGATAGCGTGACCGCTCAGTTGCTTCATAAGCTGTTTAGAATAACCATAGCTTTCTGCACAGTCTACCATGTGTATAGGCCGATCCGGTTTTTTTAGCCACTGAATGATCTCGTGAGGGGTATCCCAAAATAGCATGTCGGAATCCAATACAAGTTTCCAGTCAGCACCGGGAAGGGTATGGATATCTGTTAATTTTTTTAAATGCGGATATACTTTCCTTTTTTGATGCAAATGAGGGTAGTGCCGTTGAGGTAAACGTTGCTGTAGGTTTTTATCTACTTCATCCTGCATAACAATGGTACAACCAGGAAGCTGTTTTTGAATTTGCGCAACAAGAGTGCTGTCAAAACTGCCGTCATCAACCAGTATAAACTGAAATTCTTGGTTACGGAACTTTACTAATGACCGGATGCAAAATAAAGTTTGATAGAGATAGTTTTTACCGGTCAAAAAATAAACTGGCAAGCCATGTGCATGGCATTGAACAGGAGGTAGCTGCAAAGATGCTTTCATCATTTGCCGGCTGCCACGCATCATGGCCTGATAACTAAAATATCCACCGAAACGCCTGTACCTTTTCAGCCGGGATAAGGGATGGCGGTAGAGTGCATTAATAATTTGCTGTAACATTATAGTTTTATCCGTCCTTCCAGCATGCCGCAGGCTCCCTGCCATTTTATAAAATTAACCTCGTTTTTCCAGGCCTTATAAGTCAGATACGCTTTTATTTTTCTGAGTAACAGTGTTTGTTTATTAATCTTTTTCCATGGGTTGATGTGGTGTTTTTCCAGCAATTGAACCCATGATCTGTTGGTATCCCGGAGCAGTCTGGCCAGGTACGCAGCCTGCATTCTTTCTTTTGATATAATGTGATGAAGCACCAGCTCCGGGAAATATCCCAATTCCCAGCCCGATTTTAAAAGCTGGATGTTGATCTCATTATCCCCGCCCGATGTTAAGGAAGTATCGGTGCGGTCGGTTATGATACTTTTATCAGTAGTCACGGCATCGATGTAAGATTGTATGGCAACTTTTCTGACGGCCATACCCGCGCCTATAGGGGCAGCATCAGGATAAGTGTTTTTCCATTTGGCAATGATGGTATCATTACCCAGATCCCGTAAGGCCAGGTTGCCATAAAACTCCGTTAACCAGACAGGAGCTTCGTATTCAAATTCCGGCAGCGATTTGCCGCCAGCAGCACCTATTTGAGGATGATCTTTAAATATATTTAAAGATGTTTCCAGATAATCACTTTGGAGCATATTGTCATCGTCGACCATTATAATGATCGCTCCTTGGGCTTCATCAAAACCTTTAAGCCGGGCGTATGTAAGGCCTTGCTTCTCCTCTTTGACGATCCTGGAATTGGGAAAAAAACTAAGATCAACGTAAGCATCAAATCCATTGGATGAATTATTGTCTACTATAATAAGTTCCCACAACAAGGGATCCAGCGATTGTTTTTGTAATGCCGAAAGCGTTTGATGAAGCCTCTTTAAATTAGGATTATAAGTACAGATGATAACCGAGATATCCATCAGGTTAATTTGTTGATCGCCTCCTGGTAATATGTGATTGAGTTGGATGCAAGCTGTTCGTCTGAGAATTTATCTTCAACTGTTTTGTGTGCATTTGTACCTAATTCTTTTCGCAGAGCGGCATCTTCTATGAGTATGGAGAGTTGATGAACAAGGCTTGATACATCCTCCGGTTCGGCTAATAAGCCATTGTAGTGATCTTTGATGATGTCTAATGCTCCACCTGCTTTAAGCCCTATAACAGGTTTTGCATAACTCATGGCTTCAATATATATCAGCCCGAACGACTCGTATCGTGAGGGAGCTATAAAAATATCGCAGCCAGCATAGGCCCTGCTCGCACTCTCTTGATCAACTGAACCGCAAAACATTACTTTGTCCGTAATATCAACCGGATGCTTATCGCGAAAAGTGTTTTCGTAAAAATTATCCTTATCGGTACCAATCAGTTTAAAAACCACCTTTTTATATTTTTCCAATACATAAGGAATTGCGGCTAATAATAGATCGATACCCTTTCTGTATTCAAAACGGCCTACAAATAATATTTCGATCTGATTATTATTGGAGATTTGAACTGGCGACAAAACGGGTAGAGGTATACCATGCGGAATGATCCGGAAACTGCCGGCGCTAATACCATACAACCGTTCCATTTCGGCAGCGTGATGATGGGTATGGGTAACCAGGTAATCACTTTTTCTAAGCGTCGCAATCTCCATGCGTCCCAACCTTTTTTGAAGCCGTGACTTAAACGGGTAGTACTCCTCCATGATCTGTAAAAACGTGGTGCTCACTCTCACCACAATAGGTATTGGCGGTTTCCTTGTTAAAAGGTTAAAATAGCACAGCGAGTAATAATTGGTTGTTTCTATCACATCAAGCTGATGCTCCTTAATGATCCTGTCCAGGTTTTTAAAAGTAGCCAGCATGCATCGTAGCTTGATCAGAAAATCAAGCACGGCCCATTTGTTTTTAAAAAGCTTATTGAAATAATCCGGTAAAGTTATGGGATAGGTTAATAAGGTAATTAAGGGACTATGCTGTTGTTCCTGAATATGATCGCCTGCTCCATAGGAGGGCCGTATATGCAAAACCACCACCCGGTGACCCTGCTTTGCCAGTGCATTGGCCAAAATGGAGAAATGATTAGCTATACCACTGTTAAAAGTTTGTTTATCCGGGTAATAGGGCGTAATTAAACCAATGGTCATCCGGGGGTAATTAGTGAATTATTGATTTACTGAATTAGTGAATTTTTTAGTGGCACTTTTTAAAGTTTTATTTACCTGCGCTACCCAGATGTCAAAGCCCAGGGGATTCCAATGGGCATCACTTAAAAAGTATAGATTATGTCTATCTAATTTATAAGTTTTATAGATGCTGATGATAGGCATGTTGGTTTCATGCTCAACCCGTTCCAGCAGATGATTATAGGGCATCCGATTTTCATCATATATAGATACCGGGTTTGGTATAATACTTAGAAATACTTTTTTAAAACCAATGGCTTCGTAGTAGTTTTTGGCCACTTTAAGGTTTGCTGTTATAGTATCAATTTGCTGGATGGATTTATACCTGAAAGCCGAATGGATATCGCTGGTATCAACCGTGATGTTTAATAATAATCTTTTTTTGTCGGTACTCACAGCAACTTCTTTGGTTACCCGGCCAAATAAATTATAGTTGAGCAAGGCTTTTAGTTCTTTTATCGGCGTAAATAATTTATCGTCAAATAATAAAAGCTCGAGGTTGCGGCTTAGGTCTTTATTGAAAATGATTTTTCCCAATCTGTTTATTAAAGAGGTGCGTGTTGCGCGGTTCGGGGAGCGAGGAGTTAAAAGCGCCCCCGAACCGCGCAACACAGATCTCGAACCAATGGTCTTGATATCATTTTCCGTCCATCGTATTTCATCTGTTTTGTTGATGTCATAGCCGTTGAGGTTACGCTCTGCAAACTCCATGATCAGGAAGTTTTGTTTGGTACTGTCTACCAGGATAGGGCCGAATGGAAACCGCCTGTCTAAGAACACAACATTATCAAAACCATCAAATGCGCTGGTAAGCGTTTTATCAGCCAGGAAGCTATCACCTATGATGTAGAGGATACGATTTTGGGGATTACCTCTGTTTATAGAATTGTATTTTTTAAAAGGCTCCAGCTTAAACCGGTATTGGGGTAAATAGCATAAACCGTAAAGGTCGCCATATGCCCAGCGGTCCGATCTTACAAAAACACGTTGGTATAATGATCTGGGCGTATCGTCGGTATTTAAATGATCAAAATATCTATCCTGTTTGATGCGGTTAATGAACGACTGATTCATGGCCATTAGTAGTACGATTGTACTAAAAACTAAAACCAATATGCCGGTGATCTTTTTCATCAAAACTGAAAATAAATAAACTGGGCCTCATTAAATATACCCAGGAAATAACAGGCAATAAATAAGATGACCGTTGTAAGCAGCATCCTCCGCTTTGACCACTGTACTTTCCGCTGCAGGTACCACTCGCCGGCTAACAGGGCCAGGATAATGAATATGCAATAGAAGATCTCGTTCCGGGGCATAATAGAAGCTGCCGTATAGTGGAGGGGGGATAAAGTAAAGATCTTGTTCAGAATGAAAAAGCCATCGGTAACTGTATTGGCCCTGAAAAATATCCACGCCAGGCAAACCAGGTTAAAGGTGAGTATCCATTTAAGATAACTAAACCCTTTGACATTAACTTTGAGTTTTTTCAATAGCTGATAACCGATCAATAACAAGCCGTGTACCAAACCCCATACCAGGTATTTCCAGTTGGCGCCATGCCACAAACCACTGATGATAAATACAATGAGTATGTTAATACAGGTAACCATAGAATTTACCCTGCTGCCGCCAAGCGGGATGTAAACATAATCACGAAACCAGGTAGATAAGGAGATATGCCAGCGCTGCCAAAACTCCGTGATGTTTTTGGAGAGGTAGGGCATGTTAAAATTCCGCATGAGTTCAATGCCTAAGGTTAATGCTGCACCTACGGCTATGTCTGAGTACCCGCTAAAATCACAATAGATCTGGAACGCGAAAAAGTAAACCGCTACCAAAAGATCAAATGCCGAATGGCCGTGGGGGGTGTTAAATACCGGGTCAACAAACAACCCCAAACGGTCGGCGATTACCATTTTTTTAAACAGACCGATCATGATTAAAAATATACCGGTAATAAAGCCTGTAGTATTGAACTTGTTGATACGGTGCAGCTGCGGCAAAATATGCTGAGGCCTTTCAATGGGTCCGGCAACCATTTGCGGATAAAAAAGAACATATAATGCGTAAATGCCAAAATGCTTTTCGGCCTTTTGATTGCCACGGTAAACCTCAATGGTATAACTCATGGCCTGAAAGGTGTGAAACGATAAACCGATGGGTAATAAAATATGCAGTAAGGGTATCTGCGGACCGTTAAAGCCATGGCTCAGGAAATTGAAGTTACCTGCGAAAAAATCGAAATACTTAAATACGGCCAGTACGCCTATGTTAGCTACTATGCTTGCCAGTAAAAAAAACTTTTTATTGCTGCCCTGTGCCTTTTCAATTAATAAACCCGCTATGTAATCAACTACAATGGTAAACAGTATAATTAAAATATATACCGGTTTAAAATACATGTAAAAGTAGCAGCTGGCTAATAAAAGCCATACCCAGCGTAATTTTGGCGCGAGCAAATAGTACGCGCTGATTACCACCAGGAAAAAGATCAGGAACAGGAGAGAGTTAAATAACATTTGATGTTAGTATCAAGCAGTTAGTATCAAGTATCAAGACACCCTTTTGTTATATATAAGACAAAATCTTCAAAGTCGTGATACTTGATACTAACTACTTGATACTCCAAATTAGATGATCTTCAATAATTTATATAATTTTAACCTGATGCGGTTCAGGAAAACTATTCGTTTCCATTCCGGTACTGGTCCATGTCCTTCGGCCGACCACATTTTTAAGTGATCTTCCTGCCATTTAATTTTTATAGCGGCATCATGTGTCTTGGCATCATCATGAACATTGACAATGGCCAGCGGCTGCCTGATCCGTTTGCGTTTATGGCCTTTCACCAGTCTTAACCAAAGTTCATAATCAAGTGCGCAATGCATCTCTTCCCAAACCGGCTCATTGATACCCATGCTCCAAAAGCAAGCGGGTTGTGATAAAGATGGTATTTTGATAAAGTAATCGTAAAGGGGAGGAACAGTCACTAATTCTAACTCATCGTTCTTCTTATTAAAGGCATATCCATAAATAAAATCCGTGGAGCTTTTTAAAAATGTATGTGCAACCAAATGGAAGGTATTTTTCAGGTAATAATCATCACTGTTTATCCAGGCGTAGTAGCTGCCGCTTGCCAGGCTGAAACCCAGGTTTATGGCATTTGATTGTCCCTCGTCTTTTTTGCTTTGCCAATAACTAATCCAGGGCGAATATTTTTCCAGTATTTCAAGGCTGCCATCTGTGCTGCCACCGTCAATTACGATGTACTCCAGGTTGGGGTAATTTTGCAGGAGAACTGCCCTGATGGTTTCTTCCAGAAAGTGCCCCTGGTTAAAGGAGGGTGTAACAATGCTGAGCTTTGGCCATGCAGTCTTTTCATCATACTGAGCTGGTGGGGCTTCCTCCGTCCAGGGCCAACCTGTTTTATGGGTCTCTGGTTGAGGTAAAGTTTTCAATAAGCCTTGTTTGGTAAACGGCACCGTTTGCAATGGATATTGGACTCCGCTTTTTTCTAATTTGGCACGATAATGAAGCAGGTTAGGCAGCAGCATTTATGGTTTTATTTTTGACGCTGATAAACGTATTCTATATACTTTTTCAAACTAACCCTATCTATTAGTTTTATTAAAGTTGGATGAAAAGTTTTCAAGAGCCGGTACTCTAAAAGTTTGAATGGTTGCTTTGCGCTGATGTTATAGATTTGGTTGATACCGTTCAGATGATTGTTAAGGTAATGGTCAATAAACTCAAATTTGGATGGGTTCAATTCCCTTTCAATCAATAGGAGTTCCTTAAACCGGTCAACATTATTATCGTTTGATTTTTGATCGTTGTGCAGCCGGTAAACCGAAAAGTATTTTTCCGAAGGAATAAAATTTACACCGCTGGTCTGTGCGCGGGCAAACCACTCCCAGTCGAAACCAAAGTGCAGATCTTCCCGGAGCTTCCCGGTTTTTTCAAAAGCCTTCCTGGTCCAAAAACTACTGGGTTGTACAATATAATCACCATGTTTAATGTCCCAGTTTTTTAAAGGATCAAAAGAACTGCCATGGACCAAGTGGGTAGCCTCATTTAGATGGATACAATTGCCGAACAATAATTCGGCCCGCTCATTGGATAATGCCCGGTTTACTTCCAGCAACGCGCCCGGCAAATAATAATCGTCAGAATTTAGCCAGCATAAAATATCACCCGTAGCTTGCGCAAATCCTTTATTGATAGCGTTACTTTGGCCCGTATCTTTTTCGCTAACCCAGTAAGTGATATGCTTTTCGTATTTCCTGATCATATCCAGGGTCTCGTCGCTGCTTCCTCCATCAATAATGATATATTCAAGATTAGTGTATTGCTGCCCGATAACCGAAAGGATAGTTTGTTCAATAAACCTGCCCTGGTTATAAGATGGGGTAATAACAGATATTTTGGCCTGTGTCAAATCTGATACTTGATAAAAGGATTCCATTGTTCATCATCAGGCTCCCTGTATCTTAATATTTTGGCCGGGTTACCGGCCACCACCGCAAAATCAGGGATATTTTTATTGACCACCGAACATGCGCCTATCACAACTCCTTTGCCGATGGTAACACCTCCAAGAATGGTTACCCGTGCCCCGATCCAACAACCAGCCCCGATCACCACCTGTTGGTTGTTTTTGGGAGATAAGGAATTTACCTCATGCGATCCGGATATGATCAGCAAATCTTTTGCGGTTTGGGTATAGTCGCCAATGTTTACGGTATCAAAGGCCCAGATATGATTATCGTGCCCTAAAGAAACATATCTGCCCAAAGCAATATTTGTAGGATTGATACACTTAAAGCCTTTATCAATAAAAACAGGATGCGCTGCTTTAATACCAGCTAATTTCCAGGCCTTGTGACCCACCCGCAACCAAAAACCTGATCGGTGACTCCGCGGCATTAGTTGGGCAATAGCTAATATAAATGTCCGTGTTTTTCCGGTTAGAAAATGTTTGGCAGATCTTAATTTATTCAAGTTTAAATGCTTTATCGATAAAATGACCGGAAAAAAGAAGAGAGTCTTTTTTTTATTCTAAAGATCAGTTTTTTTTGGAGGTAAAACTCTTTTATAGCCTGCCGGTCATTGTTGTAAGGCTGTTCGTTGATGCCGATCCGCTCTCCGATAAATTCAAAGCCTTTTCTTTTAATGGGGAAAGGTTTTTTTTCAAAGAACTCATCGTGTACAGTACAGGAGTTTTTGAACCTGGAATAGATCTCATTTAAAAAAAACTGATCGCTCCCATAAACCAAATTGTTTTTTTCTGCAAAATTGCTGATCATTGATTGCATTTGGACTATGCCGCCCTTAATTCCCCACAAGCCTCCTAAAATATGAAAAGCATTGTTTTCATCTATGGAGCGATGGTGCGGATGATCTCGCATAATATGGATCATGTTGTCACTGTTAACCCATTCATCAACTGCCAGCTTTTCACGCATGGTTAAACGCGAATCGCAATCCCTGAAAATAATATGGGTACAACCATCCATATCAGCCGCGTAAAAACGCCAGAACATGCCGTAAATATCTCCTGTTCTGTTTATGGTAATTGCCCCTTTTTCTTTAATAGTATGGATGATCTCCGGAGGAACCGTATCATCAAAATATACAACGATTTGCCAGTCCGGGTATAGTACGGCGGCCTGTTCCATATTTCTGATCATGCCGGTGGTATACAGTGTATTATCACCCCATAAGGAATATGATATATATTTTGTCTTCAAGTTCAGGAAACCCCTGTGCAGGTAATTAATGAGGTGGAAGGAAGATCAATCCGGCCCCCTTTTCATATTCAAAAACATGACCGCTGGTCATGCTGTATCCGGCATATTCAATGCTTAAAGCTTTTTCACAGAACGCGTATATTTCTACACCTGGGTAGGTCAGATACAAGTTCATATCCAGATCTACCTTATTCAAATTATTGGGGAAAGTTATTTTATAGGATAGCGATACTTCTCCCTTGTTTTGAATCTTAACTCCGTCATGATGACCGGGACTATAAAAAGCAAGGGGGGTTAAATCCCGGTCTACAAAGCGGCATTCAATATCCATCGGCATATCGGTTTGTAACGACAGCTCAATTCTTATTTCAAATGAAAAGTTATTTTCCGGGTTTAAAACAATGCTGTTGACAGAGCTATTGTTAAAAAGTATATTGTTTATTTTAACCTTATCAGAAGAATAATTTATCCTGTTCAGAAAATCCGTATCCGTTTTGATACCGCTTTGGCCGTAATTATAGACGGCATCTTTACAGGATCCGTTAAATGTAATTTGTCCGTTGCTGAGTAAAATTCCCTTATTGCATAGTTTTTGAACCGCTCCCAAATTGTGCGAAACAAACAAAACGGTTCGGCCTTCGCCTCTGCTCACGGCATCCATTTTACCCAGGCATTTTTTCTGAAATTCGGCATCGCCCACGGCTAATACTTCATCAACAATCATGATCTCCGACTCGAGGTGGGCTGCCACCGCGAAGGCCAGGCGTACATACATGCCCGATGAATACCGTTTTACCGGTGTATCTATATAGCGCTCCACGCCCGAGAAGTCCACGATCTCATCAAACTTTCGCTTAATCTCGACCTTGCGCATCCCCAGGATAGCGCCGTTTAAAAAAATATTTTCCTTTCCGGTTAATTCCGGATGAAAGCCGGTACCTACTTCAAGCAAGCTTGCTATGCGCCCTTTTACTTTTACGGAGCCGGTAGTAGGCGAGGTAACCCGGCTTAGTATTTTCAGCAAGGTGCTTTTACCCGCCCCGTTACGACCGATAATGCCTACTGCATCGCCTTGTTCAATATCAAAATTAATATCGCGTAAGCTCCACACCACATCACTTTCGCCTTTGGCTGTGCGGTCATTGGTTTCGCCAACTTTTAAAAAAGGATCTTCTTTACCGCGTATCCTGGCCCAATAGCGTTCCAGGTCGCGGGAGATGGTGCCGGTACCAAAATCGCCAAGCTGGTAGGCTTTTGATAAATTTTCAACTTTAATTACGGTGCTCATTATACGGTATCCACAAACGTTTTTTCAACCCTGTTAAATACAACAGTGCCCAGCAGCAGAATAATAATAGTAGTTGCCAGGCTGTAGCCCATCATTTCCCAGCTAAAACTTCCGCGACCCATAAAGCCATATCTGAAAGTTTCTATGATAGCCGTTACTGGGTTAAATTTTACCAGCCAGCTATAAGTCGGGTATTTGGCTTGAGCTACGGATAGCGGGAAAATTACTGTGGTGGTGTACATGAGTAAGGGTACTCCGAATGATACGATAAAAGCCAGGTCGCGGTATTTGGTTGTTACTGCCGATATGATCATCCCGAAGCCTAAACCCAAAGCCGCTATCATGATGATGAGTAAAGGCAGTAACAATAAAAAAGCATTCGGAACAATTACTGTACCTTTAAAAAGATAGACGACATAAAGCATCAGGAAAAGCAAAAACTGTACACCAAACCTGATAAGGTTTGATAATACAATGCTCAACGGCATAATTAACCGGGGAAAATAAACTTTACCCAGCAGGGCTGAGTTATCTCTGAAAACGGTGGATGTTTTAGTAAGGCATTCAGAAAAATAATTCCATATAATGATCCCCGCCAGGTAAAACAGGGGCTTTGGCAGGCCATCAACGGGTATACCGGCAAGGTTACCAAAAACCAGGGTGTAAAACAGAATAGTAATAGCCGGCTGTATAAAAAACCAAATAGGACCCAAGATAGTCTGTTTATAAAAGGAAACAAAATCGCGCCGTACCAGTAACAAGAGCAGGTCGCGGTAGTGCCATACATCTTTAAACTTTAAGTCGAAAATGTTATTTTGCGCGGTTATTTGAATGTCCCAGTCTTCGTTTTCCGACATACTTATTCGGTTAATAATTCCTGCAGTTTACGGGCATAATCGGGTTGATTAAAGTGGTGTAAACTGCGTTTTTGCAATTGCTCCCGGTCGGTACTTGTTAGCGGTTGTGCTAACGATTCGTTCATGCAATTGTATAACTCGGCAGCATCATCTGTGTTAACCGATTTGCCCAGCTCTCCGTTACGTATGGCATCAATACTTCCATCGGCATTACCGCAAATAACAGGAAGGCCGCAAGCCAAAGCTTCAATAAACACAATGCCGAAGCCTTCTTTTTTACTGGGTAAAACAAACAGATCGGCCAGTAAAAAATGATCTGTGAGCTCGGTTTCATCAATAAAGCCTGTTAATATGATCTGATCGCTTACATCATGATCGCTTATTAATTTATGGATCCTCACATCCTCCAACTCATCGTATTTTCCAGACAGAATATATTTGATGCCGGGGTATTTATTTTTCAATTTTCCTATGGCTTCAATCACCAGTTCATGGCCCTTGTATTTTTCTGTAGAGGTTAAGCGGGTTAAGGTAAATATGATAGGATGGCTATTGTTAAGCTGATAACGATCAAGCAAACTCGCGGGCTTTGAAAAGGTGACCGGCAATGGCATCAAAGGGTCAATAGCATTGTTCAGTACTATACAAATGTTCTTGTCAATATGGTGACGGTCAAGTATTTGCTGCCGGGTATAATTGCTTACGCAGATCACTTTGTCGCAATTTTTAAGGAAAAGTTTTTTGATGAATGAAAGAGGCCGCCATACCTCAATACCATGAGCCACTAACCATACCTTGCATTTGGGGTTCACCGCCTTGATAAGCAAACCAATGGCAGCCAGATTAATATGACTCAGTATGATAATATCTTTTAGCGTAAACTTTTTACTAATAACCTTTAAGGCAAAGTTTAATTTGTTAATGCCAAATCCCTTGAAATTTGAAGAAGGCAGGTACTCCGGCATCAGATCCTGGGCACGGTCATAGGCCGACCATAATTCAAAGTTCCAGTTATTGGCAAGGGCTATCTGGTTTAAGGTATAGCCTAAGGTACGGGTCATTTTTTGGATACCACCGGTGGTGCTAAATATTTGTAAAGTAAGTAGCAGTACCTTTTTAGACATGCGCCTGTATCTGATAAAGTGCAAATGCTTTTGACCAGTGTACGCCCTTGTTCTTAAACTTTTGAATCATTGCCTGAGCTGCCTTTCCTTTATAGGCCGCACTGTTACTTATTTCGGGATGAGCCGCCATCCATTGCTGCAGCGGGAAGGAAAAGCCCATTTTGGGCCGGTCCCATATCTGCGTCGGCAGCAGATCTCCAAAGCTATCAATCAGTAGCTTTTTGGGTTGATTGTTGTCAAACCGGATGGATGGATCAATGCGGCTTACCGTATTGGTAAAGTCCTCGTCTAAAAAAGGCACCCTAACTTCCAGCCCATGACTCATGCTCATCACATCGGTATCCCTGAGTAACTGATTTTGCATATACAAATTGGTTTCGAGCCATGACGCGTGTTCTTGATTATAATTTTTTGGACAGGAGGAATAGCCTGTGTCAAAAAGAATGTCCCTGACTTGTTTACTGTCGGTATCCAGAATTTTAGCGATCTCGATAGGCGAGAGAAAACCTCTCAACAAAAGATAGTCGGCTAAATAATGGTCATTAGCTAAAAATGTAAGTTTTTTATATTGATCAGGCAAGAAGCCGGTTATTGCCGAAAACAGGGATGGACTAATTTTCCTTAGATACTTTAAGTACTTTATCCGCTTGAAAGAAGGGTAGCCGCCAAAAAGTTCATCGCCGCCAATACCCGATAGTACTGCTTTTAAACCATCTTCATGGGCGTATTTACTAATAAACCAGCTATTGATACCGTCGATAGTTGGCATATCCATGGCCGCAATGATCTGAGGTAAAAAAGTATTAAAATCATGTTGCTGTACCAGGTGCGAAAAGCTTTGACCTTGTAACTTATCTAAAATTATACGCTGATGGTTTTGCTCGTTATAATTTTGCTCATTAAAAAAGATGGATACCGTTTTAAGCTGCTGTTCTTTTTTAAGATTTGCCAGCAGGGTGAGCAAACTGGAATCAATACCTCCGCTTAAAAATACACCAATGGCGGCGTCGGCTATTAATTGCCGGTTTACGCTTTTTATCAGCGTTTCTTTGATCAGTAAGCGGGCCTCGTTTACATCGGTGATCTGTTCTTGCGCAGGGGTTCCATGATATGGATTGATGGTATAGGCAGATGAGGTAATATCCCAGCGTAAAAAATGACCTTTTGGTAAACTGAAGACATTTTTTAAGGTAGTATATGGCTCAGGGATATGGCCAAAGGCCAAAAACCTTACCAGCCAATCGGGATCTTTTTCTGTTGAGATATTAGCTGCCTTAAAAGCTCTTATTTCTGAGGCAAAACATAAAACCCCATTCCGGGCGTAATAATATATGGGTTTAATGCCCGCGCTGTCACGTACCAGGTAAACGAGATTGCTAACAGTATCGTACAACGCAAAAGCAAACATACCCCGAAATTTGGCGAAGGCAGCGGTTCCCCATTGCAGGTACGCTAATAAAATTACCTCTGTATCAGTCGCCGACCGGAATTGTGCTCCCAGCGCTAACAGTTCTGTTTTTAATTCCAGGTAATTATAAAGTTCGCCGTTAAAACTTATGCAGGCCTTTTGCCCGGTATCGGTCATGGGTTGGTGGCCGTTGCTGCTCAGGTCAATGAGGGATAGGCGCCGGTGCCCAAAGCCCAGGTTATTTTTGTGGTCGAAAAACGTGCCTTCATCATCAGGGCCGCCATGTTGCAATACATCGCACATGGCTTTTACTTTTTGGTTTATTTCGTCAGATGGTAAATTTTTATCAATTATTCCTGCAATTCGGCACATGGATGGGGTATTTTAAATGGGGTATTGTCTACTATTTTTAAAAGTTTAAAAAATCAAAGCGAATAATTTGATTGGCGCTTGCTTGCGGGCTGGATCTTCATTTTGTAATAATTCAATCAGGTTCAAATTGGTGAATAAGGAGGCAGGTATATCAATTCTGTATTACATCTTTCCACTTTACAATAACACATCCCTTTCTTCCCGGAAATGCAATTTGCATCATATAGCTCTTTTTGTGCAAGTATATAAAATGTTGAGTTAATAATCCTGCTATTGTATATATCTTAATCATATCTTCATAGCTTCGCCACGTAAGTCACAATTTTATTTGCAACTTATTGCTTTACAGTTAATTGTAATTTAAGGCACAATGGCCTCCTGGTATTATATAAGCCGCCAAAGCGCCTGTATTTTCTTTAATATTAAAAATGATAGTTTTGGTTAAAAACGCTCAATATAAGAAGCCGCAACATGCACAATAATGGAGCGTCCTATGCTTTCAAGTCTTAATATCAATTGTTTTCGCGACTGGTATATTACCACCTCGCCGGTCATTCCTTTTAAGGGTCCCGCCTTTATAATAATTTTTTCCCCGGGCTGCAGATCCTCCTCCGTAATTTCCAGATCGATTGAACTTGTCATCAATAACTTTAGTTCGTTGATCTGGCTGTCGGGCATGGTGGCCGGTTTGCCCGAAAAATATAGAAAACGGGATATCCCCCTGGTCATTAATACATCTGCCTGTGCGCGTTCGGCGATGTTAACAAATATATATGATTTGATAAAGGGCTCCTCGACCCACTTTTTGCGGTCGCTCCATTGCCTAAGTTGCCGATGCAGGGGTAAATAGGTCAAAATTCCTTTACTGGTTAATGCTTCGTATGCTTTTTTTTCGGCCTTTGCATGTGTATAAACCGGATACCATTTATTTTTTACCTCACTTGTTAACAGCCCCATATTTATTAAAAAGCTTAATATTTAAACCATCTTCTCACATTCCACCATTTGGTTTTGTTATCATCCAAATAGTACCCCGAATCTTCATAGCCGTTGTAATCGGCATAATAATAGTAGTGCACGCCAGAATTATCACCTGTAAATTTGGTGGTATAATACCTGGAGTGCAGGGGCTCTTCCTCATATGCGTTGAGCACTATTACGGTATTATCAAGCTGATACTCCTGCGCTACACGCTGGGGCACGGTAGCCGCGTAAAATTTTGACCTCCCAGACCGTATCACAAAAACATTGATATCACTCATCCGGATAAGCGGGATAGCATCAGACACCAAACCTATTGGCGCGGTATCTATCATCACAATATCATACCTGGCTTTTAACTGGGCAATTAAAGTGCTCATCCGTTCGCTATGCAACAGTTCGGAGGGATTGGGTGGAACAGGCCCGGAGATTATAAAATCAAGATTTTCCTGTTCGGAATGAAAAATGATATCATCAAGTTCGTTTTGGTGGGCCAGATAATTGCTCAGTCCGATGTCGTTGGTCACATTAAATATCTTATGTATTTTGGAACGGCGAAGGTCGGCCCCAATAAGGATAACTTTTTTGTCGATCAATGAAAGCGTGCTTGACAGGTTAACGGCCACAAATGATTTTCCTTCGCCGGCTACTTCCGAAGTAATACAAATCACCTTGTTTTTTTTCTCGGATGCCAGGAAACTTAAGTTAGTACGTACCGAACGTACCGACTCTGCAAATATGGATTTTGGGCGTACAAGCGCTAAAATTTGCCTGTTGTTTTCATCAATAGGCTCCGGGAATTTTCGGATGATACCCAATATAGGTATCGAGGTAAGGCTTTCGATGGTTTCTTTATCGTAGATGTAAGGATTCATGATCCTGACAACAACAATAAGACTCAAACCAATAACCAAACCCAGGATAATGGCCGAGCGGTGAATATTATGCTCGTCGGGCGATACCGGGTTAAAATTGGGCTGAGCCGGTTCAATAATGGTTGCTCCAGGCAGTATACCGGCCCTGCTTATTTGTGCCTCCAGTTTTTTTTCTGATAAAAATGAATACACTTTATCGTTGATCTCAAAATCCCGTTGCAGGCTCACCAGGTCGCGCTGAGCAGCGGGCAATGTCATGATGGCTTGATTAACCTGCGAAAGCTGACTATCCAAAAAAGCGATGTTTTTTTCAACTCCCGAACGCAAAGCTTTGATATTATTCAACGCATTCAGTTTTATTTGTAATATCTGCTGGTTGATGTCGCGGATGGGTTGCGAATCGGTATTGTAAGTTTTTAACAGCGCGTTTCTTTCCTGTATCAAAGCATCCAGCTTTTCGACCATGGCTTGTAACAGGTGATTGTCTGCCCCTGCCGTGGTGAAATTTAAATTAACATTATCCTTTTCCCTGGTGATCTGGTCTTTGAGCTGATCAAGGGCCATCAGCTGTATTTTTAATAAGGATTTGTTCGACTCAAGATCGGCCGCTTTGGAGACCGAAGTTGTTGAAGCCGAGCTTACATCCAGGATCTTTGATTTTTGCTTGTATTTTTCAATCGAGTTTTCTGAACCTTTAACCTCGGTTGACAGAAAAGCCAGCTGGCTGTCGATAAAATCGATCATTTGTGAAGCCGACTGAGTTTTTTGATTACGATCAAAAGCCACATATTCGTTCATGATACTATTGATAATATCGGCGGCAAACTGAGGATTGGAGTCAACTTCCTGCAGGCCGATAATATTGGAGTTTTTTGTGGTTTCACCAGTGGACAAGCCCCCCCTTACCCGGTAAACATAGTCTTCCGGAATATTGAATTTAAACAGGTAAACCGTATTCTTGCTCAGCGCCCCCGGATACTTGATGCTGAAGCTGGTATGCCCTATATTTACGGGTGTATCATAGTTAAAGATGTTTTGAATTTCCTTACCCGCCATTTTGTACGACAACTCAAACGATTTCGTGTTTAAAGGTTTAAAACCTATCTGATCGTGGTAAAAATTTAAACTATCAAACCTGATGAGCTCAATGTTCAACGGTTTTGAAGGATAGATCTCAGAGGTACGCACCCGGCCCATAACATAAAAACTTATCCTGTAATCCAGGTTTTTTATGGCACTTAAGATAAGGTTGCGGCTTTGTATCACAGATGTAATACTTTGTATTTTTGATGGTCCGCGTTCGGGAACGGTTATTACGCTTACCAGGTCGGAGATCTCCGATTTTTTTTCTTCAATTTTTAAAGTGCCCGATGATGAATAGGTTTTAGGCGTATACCACAGATAAGTATATGATATAAGCACCGCTATGCCCACAGAAGCGGCTATCCAATACCAGCGGCTCAGCAATATCTTGCCTATCTTAAAATAGTCAATTTCCTGACTGGGCAGTTTTCGCTGAATTTTTTCTGTTTCTTCCATTAGCGATGGGCAAGCGTGAAAATAATTAAGGCCGTGTTGAGCAAAAGCAAAACCGGCTGACTGATCACCGATACGTTTTGCAGATTCTCGTTCCTGACCGCACGTTTGTTTTGGGCAATATAAATAATATCTCCATTTTGAAGAATAGCACGCGGATCATTGATGGCCTGGATATTCCGGAGGTTGATGGTCGTTACCTGCGGATTCGCCTGGTCGCCCCTTATAATTTGAATATTGGTTTCGTTGGCTTTCTCTGTAAGACCGCCGGCTGCGCCAATCATCTCCACCAGGGTAGTCCTGTCTTTGGTTAGCGGATAATTTCCCTGTCCTTTAATTTCGCCCAACAGCGTAACCTTCAGGTTTACAATTTTTAGTTCGATGATAGGGTCCTTGAGCAGGCTTTTACGGTAAAGACCTTCGATAAGCTTTGCCGCCTCGGGCCGGGTAAGGCCCCCTACCGCTACATGACCAATAACCGGCAGGGCTACGGTGCCGTCATCATCAACCTGGAAAGTTTGCCCGGTGCTTGTACCGGTACCTCCGCCCGAAGTAGTGGTGCTTGCCGGCGCCTCGTCAACAATATACTTTACGTTTTGCAGATTCCTGATCTGCAGTATATCCTGTGGTTGTATGCGATAGGCAGCCATGGCTACAGCGGGTCTTTGCGCAGAGCTGCTATCTGCAACAGTGGTTTTTTGTTCAAAAAGCGATTGGTATTGTTTACTGGAACAAGATGTTAAAACAAAAATTATCCCGAGAAAGAACAGAGTAAAAGTAAAAAAACGCATACAGACGAGTAGAAACTAAATAAGTATATAATTAGGGATTGATTTCAAAAATACATAATTTGCGGGTATATATATTGGTAATTCTTTTCTCACTTTGTACGTTTTGAAGCTCTCCCTGGTTACAGTAGTTTATAATGCCCAGGATACCATCAGGCAGTGTATCCAATCTGTTATCAACCAAAACTACCCCAACCTGGAGTACATTATTATCGACGGCGGTTCAACAGACCAAACACTTTCAATTATCCGGGAGTATCATAAATTTATCCATATTTTAGTTTCAGAACCGGATAATGGGATATACGATGCCATGAATAAAGGTATAAGCCGGGCTACCGGCGACGTAGTGGGCATATTAAATGCCGATGATCATTTTGCCGATGCGGATGTTTTACGATCGGTGGCCGCGATATTTGCACAACATGATATAGAAACATTGTACGGCGATTTGGATATAATTGATCAACACCAGCAAGTTATCCGTAAGTGGCGCTCCGGTAAATGCAACCGCAATTCCTTTAAGCTGGGGTTTATGCCCGCGCATCCTACTTTTTACTGCAGGCGTAATTTATTTAACCAATTTGGCTTTTACAATCCTGGTCATGGTTCGGCAGCCGATTATGAGTTGATGCTCCGGTTAATGTACCTGCATCAGGTTAAAAGTTTTTATCTGAAAAAGGTAATGGTTAACATGCGCGCCGGGGGCATCAGCAGCAAAAATTTAAGGAACAGAATAAAGGCATGGCAATTTGATCTGTTGGCCATGCGTCAAAATAAACTCCCTTTTCCCTTACTTACTCTGATTTTAAAGCCCCTCCGAAAAATAGTTCAATTTCTTTAATTTCAACTTAAACTTAAATTTTTTAAACCCGTATAAAGAGTAAATCATATACTCGATTTTTATAAGATAGTCCCCGCTAACATTGTTAAAGCAATTACATGACTGAACTTTTGCATCCTAACAACTTTGGATTTCAGGTTTTGATACTTGTAATGTCAACGCTTATAACCTGGTTAGTTATACCATCCATTTTACATGTGGCGCGTGCCCGCCATTTATATGATGATGTGGGCCATTTCCGCAAACAGCATGACCATGGCATCCCACGTTTGGGCGGTGTAGCCATATTTGTCAGTTTTATTATCACTACCCTGCTATTCAGTGTTATAGGCAAATACCTGCCCATCAGTTATCTGCTGATAGCCTGTATCATTTTATTTGCCATGGGTTTAAAGGATGATCTTTCGGGCGTAAACTCGAGCACTAAATTTTTCATCCAGTTTATTGTGGCTGCCATCCTGGTATTGCTGGGCGATATCCGCATCGCCAGCATGTACGGCATTTTCGGAATTTTTAATTTGCCTTATATGCCCAGCGCCATCTTCTCTATCCTGCTGATCATGCTGATCGTGAATTCCTTTAATCTGATTGATGGAATAGATGGCCTTGCCGCCACCACGGGATTGATTGTTAATGGTACGCTGGCGCTGATGTTCCTGTCAATAAAACAATATGAGCTGACCGCTATTTGCCTGGCCATGGTAGGAGCGGTAGCCGGTTTTTTACGCTACAATATTACCCCGGCCAAGATATTCATGGGTGATACAGGGGCTTTGCTGATCGGTTTGGTATCGGCGGTAATGGCTATTAAATATACCGAGATCAGTAAGATCAGCGTGGCGGGTGTACCACAACTGTTTACCGCACCCGCGCTTACCGTAGCCATATTGATAGGACCTGTTTTTGATACCCTCCGGGTATTTACATTAAGGATATTAAAAGGGGGATCGCCCTTTGATGCCGACCGGAACCATATGCACCACCGGATGCTGAAGCTGGGGCTGAATCATTTACAGGCCACGCTTTGCCTGGCAGGCATTAACCTGGGGGCCATTGGTCTTGTGTTAACTTTCAGCGACCTGAGCAACACTTTCCTGATCTCGGTGATTTTGCTGATCCCGATGATCTTTAACTGGATAGTTACATTCTGCATCCGCTCCAAAGAGCGTGAGCAGGTGGCCTTACGTAACTTATTTGTTTAAAATTCAATAAGACGCTAAGTTATTTACTTTGTAGTTATTGGGGGTATTATGTAATTTAAATGACCTGATGACTCAATGTACCAATGACTTAATTACTAACTTTGACCTGTTTTTAAAACAGAGAGAATGAAGATCGCTATAAATGGATTTGGCCGGATAGGCCGCATTTTTCTAAGAAATATTTTAGCTAAACCCGGTATCGAGGTGGTAGCTATCAATGACCTCACAGATACCCAAACCCTTGCTCATTTATTTAAATATGATTCGGTTCACCGCGGGTTTAAAGGCACGGTTGAGCATGATGCCAGCAATCTTTATGTCAATGGCCGGCAGATAAAAGTATTTGCCGAGCGTGATCCGCAGGCATTACCCTGGGGAGCACTGAATATTGACCTGGTGATTGAATCAACCGGGAAATTTACTTCCAGGCAGGGCGCCGAACTGCATTTAGCCGCCGGCGCCAAACAGGTGATCATCTCGGCGCCCTCAACTGATAAAAATGTACCCACCGTTGTATTGGCTGTAAATGATGGCCTGGTCGATCTGCGTTCATCCATATTATCCAACGCATCCTGTACCACCAATAATGTGGCGGCTATGGTGAAAATACTGGATGAGAACTGGGGAATTATTGATGGCTATATTACCACCGTTCACTCCATGACCGGCGACCAAAGCCTGCATGATGCCCCGCATAAAGATCTGCGCCGGGCAAGGGCAGCTTCGGCTTCTATTATACCTACTACAACCGGTGCGGCAAAAGCTATTACCGCCATATTTCCGCATCTGGAAGGCCGCCTGGGTGGTGCAGGTATCCGTGTTCCGGTGCTTAATGGCTCACTGACAGATTTTACCTGCAGTCTTAAAAAGCAACCCACTATTGCCGAAATTAACGCAGCCTTTAAACAGGCAGCCGACGGCCCTATGAAAAATGTACTGGAATACACCGAAGATCCCATCGTCTCCACCGATATACTGGATAACCCGCACAGCTGTATTTTCGACGCGCAACTAACCTCCATTGTTGGGGGACTGGTGAAAGTGGTTGGCTGGTACGATAACGAAATGGGCTACAGCAGCCGTTTGGCAGATCTGGTAGAGGAAATAGCTGGTTTAGGAACAAAGATTAGTGGAGCAAGGAATAAGGATTTTTGGAACAAGGAATGAAGGAGCAAAGACTTTAAGAGCAAGGATTGGGAGCAAAGAACAAGGAGAATAGTGACGAACGTGCAACACATACTTATTTTCGGTCCTTGTTCCAAAAATCCTTATTCCTTACTCCCAATGTCCTGACTCTAATAAAAAATTATGATCAAATTTATAACCGTAGAAGAGCTGTTGCCTATTCGTAATGAAGTGCTGCGTGAAGGGAAGCTCACTTTAGAAGAGTGTATTTTCCCGACGGATAAAATAGAGGGCGCATTTCATTTAGGCTATTTTCAGAATGATGAGCTGGCTTGCATAGCGTCGTTCCATCCACAAAATTATGAAGGTTTTGCGGGCAAGGCTTACCAGCTAAGGGGCATGGCCACTACCGAAAAATACAGGGGCAAGGGACTGGGCAATCAACTGGTTAATTTTGCCCTGGTTTATCTGCGCGGACAAAAGGCCAACTACGTTTGGTGCAACGCGCGCAAAAAGGCGGTTCCGTTTTATCACAATGCCGGTTTCGAGATCATTTCGCCGGAGTTTGAAGTGCCCGGAATTGGGCCGCATTATGTGATGTATGTTAAAATAGCATGAAGTTTGGGCCGTTTTCAAACACCTTTTTTACTTTTTCGTTAAGAATTAAGAATAAAATGCTGAATTTGCGCGCCTTACAGTAAATGACCCATATAATTAATATGAAAACAGTAGATCAAATAAGTTTTGCAGGCAAAAGAGCCCTGATCAGGGTTGATTTTAATGTGCCCCTGGATAGGGATTACAATATTACTGATGATAACCGGATGACGGCTGCTTTGCCAACTATAAAAAAGATTTTAAAAGATGGCGGTAAGGTTATCCTGATGTCGCACCTGGGCCGACCAAAAGATGGTCCGAATGAAAAAGATTCTCTAAAACACGTTGTTGCGCATTTATCTGATCTGCTGGGTCAGCAGGTACAATTTGCTGATGACTGCATTGGCGCCGATGCCCTTGAAAAATCACAAAAATTAGGAAAAGGCGAGGTGCTTTTATTAGAGAACC
Source organism: Mucilaginibacter sp. RCC_168 (assembly GCF_041355315.1). Taxonomy (NCBI): domain Bacteria; kingdom Pseudomonadati; phylum Bacteroidota; class Sphingobacteriia; order Sphingobacteriales; family Sphingobacteriaceae; genus Mucilaginibacter; species Mucilaginibacter sp. RCC_168. The sequence continues at coordinate 150,853 of NZ_JBFUPN010000001.1, read as the reverse complement.
TACGTTTTTATAAAGAAGAGGAAAAAGGCGATGTGGCTTTTGCCGAAAAGCTTTCCAAATTAGGCGATATCTACGTGAACGATGCCTTTGGTACCGCTCACCGCGCACATGCTTCTACAGCGGTTATCGCGCAGTTTTTCCCGGATGCCAAATATTTTGGTTACCTGATGGCTGCCGAATTGAACAATGCCGAAAAGATATTGAATGGCGCTGCCAAGCCTTTCACCGCTATTATGGGTGGTTCCAAAGTTTCTGATAAAATTGAGCTGATCGAAAAACTGCTGGATAAGGTTGATAACCTGATCATCGGCGGTGGTATGGCTTATACCTTTGCTAAAGCAGATGGTGGTAATATTGGTACTTCACTGGTTGAAGCCGATAAACTGGACCTGGCCATCAGCCTGAAACAAAAAGCAAAGGACAAAGGTGTAAAATTGTATTTACCGGTTGATAACGTTATTGCCGATGCTTTTGCTAACGATGCCAAAACCGGCGTTGCCAAAACCGGCGAAATTCCCGACAACTGGATGGGCCTGGATATCGGTCCGGAAACCGTTGCTATATTCAGCAAAGTGGTTGAAGAATCAAAAACCATTTTATGGAATGGCCCAATGGGTGTTTTTGAAATGGAAACATTTTTAGTAGGTACCAAAGCTATTGCCGAAGCGGTAGTTAAAGCAACTGAAAACGGTGCTTTCTCCCTGATAGGTGGTGGCGATTCAGCAGCAGCTGTCGCTAAATTTAACCTGACCCAGGAGGTTAGTTATGTATCAACCGGTGGCGGTGCTTTGCTGGAATATATGGAAGGTAAAGAGTTACCGGGCGTAAAAGCGATCAACGAATAAATAAAATTTATTATTACGAATAAATAAAAAGTTCAGCTGGATAGGCTGAACTTTTTATTTTTATATCGCTTTTCAAAAATATACAACAAAAATGATTAAAACGCTGGCTTTAACTGAAGATGATTACCTGACTTACTATTTATATACGGCATCCAGGAGTAAAAAAATACAATCAAATCGCCGCAAATCGTGGTTGATAATTTCAATTTGTTTTTTGGTCTTAGGAATGCTTTTTATTAATAATAATAAGTTTTATGCCTATTACTTTTTTGCTTTCGGGATTATATGCTTCATTTTTTACCCTTCTTATCAGAGTTATGAATATAAAAAGCGTTACAAAAAGCATGTATCAGATAATTATCAATATAAGGTTGGTGTAGCGTGTGAAATTAACTTTCAACCAGACTTTATCGAAACCAAAGATGCAACTAGTGAAAGTAAATTTAGTACTAATGAAGTTGTAGAGATTAATGAAATATCCTCTCACTATTTTATAAAAACCCGGTCCGGATCATCAATAATTTTATCTAAAGCTGCTATTAATAGCCCATCTTTTATTACTGATCTTATCGCGATCTTTAATAACCCGAATATCGTAATCAATAAGCAACTGGAGTGGAAGTGGAAATAGATTTAATGTCCCCTCAAGGTCTCCTGCAAGTTTAAGTTAGTGAATTTGTGGGTTAACTTAAACCTGCAAGGGACCCTGAGGTTAGTCTTGCTGCAATTCAAAACGCAGTGTTCTCTCTGAGAGACCCTGCGGTGACATTAAGAATACTTACTTAAATAGAAAAAGCCTCCAGATATTATCGGGAGGCTTTTTGGGATAAATCACACAAAACGCGTCAGTGCGAGGTACGAAGCAAGAGCCTCACCCAACCCTCTCCAAAGGAGAGGGCTTTAAAGCATTTTTTTTGAAGTCTCCCCCTTATGGGGGAGATTTAGAGGGGGTTATTGAATTTTAACCGACGACACCACATCATTGGCACTTGGCGACAGTGCGCCAAACCAACTGTTATTTGCTGTCAACGTCCAGGATGTACCGCTAAAATTATCGTTGGAATACATGATGACCGTCCAGCCGGAAGGTATTTGTACCGACGATGCCCAGTCGTTCACAAAGCCTTTGGCCTGTAATTGCGCTAAGGTGTAATTCCCCTTAGCTATTTTTTGAGTGGCCGTGCCGCCATAGCTGGAGTTTTGATAAAAAACTACGCCTGTTGTAGCGCCACCACCGCCGCCGGTTGGGTTCATGATTTTGATCAGATCTTTGGTTACCTTGTAATCCGGAATGCGGTTGGTATTGTCATGCATAGAAGTAAGCGGCGCGTCGCGGTCAATAGCATAACCAAACACGCCACCTTTTTTACCTGTTGTTGGCTCCCAACCGGCATAATCATAAGCACGACCGGTACCGTTTTCCAGGTAAGTAACATCATCCCAGTAATTGCTTGGATAGCCGTTTTCTTCATAGAAAGAAAACCCGGGTACAAATTTATCCGAAGTAATGTAAGCGGAGAACGTGTTCCATGTACTTTGAAATCCGGACGTTCCTCTGCCATAAGCCTGCAGCCACACATAATCTATCATCGTATAAACATTCCTGAAAAGACTATTGGTGCCGGTCTGGTTGGTATCAAAAGTAAGCAGTTTGCCGGTTCCGGATTTTGGACCCAAATAAGCCGAAAGCGCGGTATAAACCCCGGTCATATCGGTGAGTGTAGTGCCCGAAGGATTGCTTTCCACATCAATGTCAAATCCGTCAAAACCATATTTGTTAACCAGGCTATCCATGATCAGTTTAGCGGTTGTCTGGTATCCCGCTGTGGTGTGCGGTACACCCGAGGGGATATCCAGGTTACCGGTAAGTATCACCCTGGTGCCTTTGGTATGTAATGTTGGTATAACAGTGTTTTTCATTTGTGTTTTTTCGGTGGCAGAGGAACTATTGCTAAATCCGAAAGCAATGGCAATGTCCAGACTATCAGGCAAATTGACCATTCCCGAAATATCGGTACCGCCACCGGTTGGCGAGCCATATGACCTGTAAAAGCCCGCGGTAATTTCGTGCTTTGTTTTTTTGTAGGCAACCAAAGCGCTGTCTGAAGCTGCCGACAGGGTGGTCAGGCTGTTTTTAGACGCGCCTGCTGTTTGTAGTTTTGAAGCCGCGCTTCCGCTATCCTTTTTACAGGCTTGCATAGCGAATAAAGCTGAAAGACCGATCAACAAGATGCCGGCTTTAAAAGAGAAGAGGTTTTTTTTCATAATGAGGGCTTTTTAATGGTTTATAATTTATGGATTTGGTTTTTTAAAAAAATGGCAATAGGTTACCCAGGAACCCTCCCAAAAGAGTAATAACCCATGAAAAGACATAAGGCGAAAATTTGGCACCTATAGACTCACCCCGACATCGCTGCGCTCGTCACCCCTCTCTCCGCTTCGCGCATAGAGGGGTTTACCCTCTTTGCGGCAAAGCCGTAGAGAGGGTGGTCCAGCGCAGCGTAGACCGGGTGAGTCGGCTCTGCGACTTGTTTTTAACCTTGTAGGTTTCAACGCTGCCTTTTCATGGGCTATTACTCCCAAAAGAGGGTTTTGAATAAGATTAACTAACCATACCCGGCATAATAAACCGGGTATGGGTTTTACTATTTACTGAATTTTAACAGAGGTTACTTTATCATTGGCATTTGGCGATAAGGTGGTGAAATCGGGCGTGTTGGCCGTGCGTGTCCATGAGGTACCGCCAAAGTTATCGTTGGTATACATGATCACCGTCCAACCCGATGGTACTTTTACCGACGATGCCCAGTTATCTATAAAGCCTTTGGCCTGTAATTGTGCCAGGGTATAGGTGCCTTTAGGGATAAGACTGGTAGCTGTACCGCCGTAATTGGTATTTTGATAAAAAGTGACACCGGTTGTAGTACCTCCACCGCCTGTACCATTCATCAGTTGGATAGCGTTCCTTGAAACGATGAACGGAGGAGTGTGGTTATAATCGCGACTCATACGATATGCTCCAACACCGGCAACCTTGTTGGTTTTGGCCCAATTAGTGGCATAACTGTACAGATCTGATGTTGCTTTAGCATCGCCGCCTGATTGGTCTTCGGTACCATCGGCATGTTTAAAGCTATCGCCGTTAACCAGTAAAATAGTTTTATCCGATCCATAAGTAGAAGCTACAGAGAATAGTGGGAAGGAACTGCTGCTCCAGAAATGGCTTCCGGTAGTATAGGACTGGAATAATATATAGTCATAATTGCTTTTGGTGCCGGTTAAACTATTATTATCCAGGGAGCCGTCGGTATCATAAAAAAACACGGGTTTTTTGCCCATACTTAGTGTAACTGCCGACGTAGAGTTCGGTCCGAACCATTTGGCTACTGATTTTAATAAATTGGGATAACTGCTGCTGGTTACATTTTTATTGTCGATGGTACCTGATTCAATATCCAGATCTATACCATCCAAAGAATCGGCTACAATATGCTGGTTATACATCGCCTGCGACCAATGGTCATAAGTGCTTGTTGAAGTGGCAACGGTAGCGGTTGAAGTTGGCGTAGCCGGATCCTTGGATGAGCCATCAAAATAGGCATCCCCCAAAAAATGACATACCACGATCCGGGTTCCCTTGGCCTGGGCTGCACGCCAGTGTGACCTTGTGGCATCATTGCCGGCAAAAAACTCCAGGAAATCGGTACTGTCCGGTGCATTGGCCGGGTTGAAACTGGCAGCAGGATCGGCGCCATCGCCAACCAAAAAGCCTACAAATATTTTATGTACGCTGTTTTTGTAAGCGATCAGGTCGGCATTGGAAGTTGTCGACAGGGTTGTTAATCCGTTTTTAGATGCACCTTCCGCTTGTAATTTTTCGGCGGCGTTTCCATTATCTTTTTTGCAGGATTGCGTAGCGGCAAGGGTAAACAGGCAGAGTATAGGCAATCCTACGCTCATTAAAAAAGTATTTTTTTTCATAATAGGTTTTTTTATAGAGTCAAGAATTAAGAGTCAAGAATCAGGAAGGGAGCGCAATTGATCGATGATCATTTTTTTACTCTTGATTCTTATTTTTTTTCTGTCTTGATTCTTGACTCTTAACTCTTGATTCTTTTTTAATTATTGAATTTTAACAGAACTTACCACATCGTTAGCGTTGGGCGAAAGAGTGGTGAAATTGGTGGTGTTGGAGGTTAGCGTCCAGGAAGTACCGGCAAAATTATCGTTGCTGTACATAGTCACCGTCCATCCCGTAGGAATTTTTACCGACGATGCCCAGTCGTTCACAAAACCCAGGGCCTGCAACTGCGATAAGGTGTAGTTGCCTTTGGCTATGGTGCTGGTAGCAGTGCCGGTATAATTGATATCCTGGTAAAAAGTAACACCCGTAGCTGGTGTAGTACCGCTGCCGTAAACCGTTGCTTTACCATATAAGGCATTGGAAACACTGCTCAGGTAAGTGTGTACATCGGTATTTGGTAAATTGTAATACAGATAGATGCCATAATTGTTATTAACGGTTTGTGTAGCTAAGGATGCCGCGGTTGATGCGCTGGTACTTTGGATATCGATAGCAGCAGGCCCAAGGTTGCTGGCCGCTAATCCAGGTACATTTGGTACAGAATAGCTGCCGTAAATGGCATTCCAGCTGTAATCAACTTTTGAGCCTACGGTTACCCCGTTAAAGCTCAAGCGGGAAGCTGCCGGGCCATAAAAATAAAAGGAAATGATCTTGGTAGGCATCAGCTGGCGCAAGGCGGTTACCAGATACACAAATGAGCTTGAATTTGGCTGACCGGTTCCGTTGGTGCCGTAGTCGGCATATTCATCGTCAAAGTCAATACCGTCAAGTCCATAAGTGGTTACGGCATTGGCCAATAACTGCGCAAAATCCTGGGCGGCCTGCTGGCTCGGAAAATTAGTTATACCCGCACCCTGATGATTACCCAGTATAGAGAGTAGCACTTTGATCCCTTTAGCCTGTAAAGGCTGGATCTTGGTGGCCGCGTTATTTAATACAGTGGTTACCTGCGGATTAAAAAATAGTTCGGCTTTTTGGGTAGTGGTATTGTAATTGATATTGGCCGCGAATATAATGCCGATATCAAAAAGCTGCTCCCCGGTTGAAAGCTTATAATTACCTACGTTAAGGATATCGTTATTGTTCACTTCCACATAACAAACGCCTTTGGGGCCGCTAACGCCAATGGCGCTGGTACTTAATTTTGATGAAGCGTTATTGGCTTGGGGTGTGGGTGACAGATCTTTTTTACAGGCTGCTGTAAACAGCAGCGAAAAGCCTAATAAAGCAATAGATGCTTTGGTAATTGAATTGGACGTTTTTCTCATTGTCGGTTTTTAAATTGGTTTATAAATTTTTGATAGGTTGTAAGCTCAAAAGCAGTGTTTTATCCATAGGCATCTGATGTTTTTTTATAGGTATCGGCAAATAAATTAATGAGCATAAATTAATAGGGGAGAGATAGTATTAAACGATTTAGCAGCATAGTATGCATAGTTATATAACTTGTAAATATTATATAATTTACAATTTTTAATAAATGTATTGAGCATATATTATAGGTTTATATGCGTGATGATTTAATTGGTTTATAGTGATATAGACAAATAATAATCAGGGATTGCCTACAAGGATTTAAAATTTTATTCTACAAGTTAATATTTTTATTTTGATATGTTTTCTATAATATACCTGATAATGATATATCCGCATAAATGAACAAGAAAAAGCTACATTTGCCATGGCTTTAGGGGTATTCTGTACAGAATTGAGATAAACCCTTTGAACCTGATCCGGCTGATACCGGCGTAGGGAAAAGTCGGGACATACCTGTCTGTAGCGCTCAGTCCTGCGCCCCGAAGCCATGTTTTTATGAAATTGTAAACCATGAATAAAAAAACCTTTAGCTATCCATCCGTTTTAACGATTGCGGGGTTCGATGGCAGCGGTGGGGCCGGTATCCAGGGCGATATCAAAACTATTTCGGCGCTGGGATGCTACGCCACTTCGGTGCTCACTGCGCTCCCGGTGCAAAATACTTGTGGGGTGAGGTCTATTCACGCTATCCCGGCCGAAGTGGTGCGAGCGCAACTACAGGCTATATTGGATGATATTTTTCCGGATGCCATTAAAATAGGTATGGTACATACAACTGATGTGCTTGAAGCCATAGTAAATACCCTGCTGCATTACCCGGAGGTTCCGGTGGTATTTGACCCGGTGATGGTGTCAACCAGCGGTCATCGACTTCTGGAGGATAGTACTGTGGAGGCAATCATTAAAAAAATGTTTCCGCTGGCCGCGGTTATCACCCCCAATCTGGATGAAGCCGCTGTTTTAACCGGGATGCCTGTACATACCCTGGATGATATGTGGATTGCCGGTAAAAAACTAATGGGGATGGGAGCACGCTCAGTATTATTAAAAGGCGGTCACCTGGATGCTACGCAATTAACCTCCTTATATTTTACAAACGACGGTAAAGTGCAGGAATACAGCTTTGAAAAAATAGACACCCAAAATACCCGGGGCACCGGATGTGCCCTGTCATCGGCTATGGCCTGTTACATAGCCCGGAAGAAATCATTGGCCGATGCGGTAGTACTTGCGCAGGAGTACGTACACCAGGCCATACTTGCTGGAAAGGATGTGCGAACGGGCAAAGGAAATGGCCCTTTAAATCATTTCTTTAATCCGCAAAAACTCTTCATAAACCCGGAGGAAAGTTAATAGCTATGAAAAGTTATAAATCGGACATTGAAGAATAATAACATAGTGCATAGTCTACTCACCCAGTCTACGCTTCGCTCGACCACCCTCTCTGTGGCTTTGCCGTAAAGAGGGTAAAGAAAAAAAGAAAGCAACCCCCTCTATGCGCGCAGCGGAGAGAGGGGTGACAAGCGCAGCGATGTCGGGTGAGTCGATACCGCGCGTTCGATTCTTATCATTTGCGTAACCCTGGCTATCACCTGTAGAAAAAGGCAAATAAAGCCCCATTTAAACCTCAAAACCTCAATGGATTTTACGCTTGCCATATCGCGTAAAATCGAGATAGAGGAATCTGTTAAACCTCTCAGTATTATTCCCCAGGTCCTTAACAATGCTAAGGGCTTTTTTGGTTTATAGGATTCGTGTAATCTTTTAAACTCAAAACTGCCTACTTAAAACTTACGACTTAACACACCAGTTGCCTCTTTTATTTTATTCAGGTACATTTAGGGCTTGATTGACTAATTAAATGAAAAAAACTTTATTTATCTGTTTGTGGCTGGCCGTAACAGCTATCAGCGTTTACGCGCAAACCTCACCGCCTGATGCTGAATACATTAAGGCCAATTATCAAAAATACGAATACCAGATACCCATGCGCGATGGTAAAAAGCTGTTTACTTCGGTATACGTACCCAAAGACCAATCCAAAAAATATCCCATCATGATGGACCGCACGCCATACAGCGTTGCGCCCTATGGAACCGACCTGTATAAAGGCAGCCTGGGCCCATCGTCGGTATTTGCGCATGATGGATTTATTTTTGTTTATCAGGATGTTCGCGGCCGTTGGATGAGCGAGGGTATTTATGAGGAAATGACCCCTGAAAAAGAGGTGCACAAAACCAAGAATGATGTTGACGAAGGCACCGATACGTATGATACCATTAACTGGCTGCTTAAAAACATACCCAACAATAATGGTAAAGTAGGCGTATGGGGAATATCATACCCTGGTTTTTATACCACTACGGCATTGCTGAGCCGTCACCCGGCATTGGTAGCAGCATCGCCGCAGGCCCCTATTGCCGATCTATACCGCGATGATGCCTTTCATAACGGCGCCTTTATGCTGGTAGCCAATTTTGGTTTCTATTCGTTTTTTACCAACCGCCAGGATGATAAACCCACCCAGCGCCGGGCTCCGGGATTTGATTTTGGTACCGAAGATGGCTATGATTTCTTCCTGAAAATGGGTTCGGTAAAAAACACCAACGATAAATTTTATAAAGATACCATCCGCCTGTGGAACGAAATGCTGGATCATCCCAACTATGATCAGCATTGGAAGGACCGCAACGTATTAACCCATCTGCACAATATTAAAACCGCTGTACTGGTTACCGGTGGCTGGTACGATGCCGAGGATCTGTACGGAGCTATCAATACCTACAAAACATTGGTGAGGGAAAACCCAAAAACACCGGTTTACTTTGCTATGGGCCCCTGGGTGCATGGCGGCTGGGCCCGGGGTGATGGCGACCATTTAGGCGATGTTGACTTTGGCGCGCCAACCGGGCCTTTCTATCGCGAAAAGATAGAGTTCGCCTTTTTTAGTCACTACCTCAAAGGTACCGACCTGAACCTGGCGCCGGTATCTGTATTTGAAACGGGTCCCAATCAATGGAAAAACTACAACACCTGGCCGGCAAAAGAGGCTACCGAAAAGAACTTATATCTGCTGCCGGGAGGTAAACTGTCCTTCGATTCAGTAGCAGAAAGCAGTTTTGACGAGTTTGTATCCGACCCTAACAAACCGGTGCCTTTTACCAATGATATTACCATGGATATGAAACGGGAATATATGACCGGCGATCAGCGTTTTGCCGCGCGGAGACCGGATGTACTGACCTATCAAACCGAAGTGCTGGATAAAGACATCACCATTGCCGGTAATATATGGGCCAATTTAAAGGTATCAACTACAGGTACCGATGCCGATTGGGTGGTTAAGGTAATTGATGTTTATCCCGATTCGGCCAAAAACAATAAGTGGACAGGTAAAGAGGTTTACTTATCTGGCTATCAGCAAATGGTACGGAGCGAGGCTATGCGAGGCAAGTTCCGCAATGGCTTTGATAAACCTGAGCCATTTGTACCCGGACAGGTTAGCCCCGTGAACTTTGAACTACAGGATATACTGCATACGTTTAAAAAAGGTCACCGTTTAATGGTGCAGGTACAAAGCACCTGGTTCCCGCTTATCGACAGGAATACCCAACAATTTCAGGATATTATGAAAGCAAAAGATACCGACTTTAAAAAAGCGACCAACAGGGTTTATACCGGCAGCAGTTTTTTAAAGGTAAGGGTAATAGAATAGGGTTTGAATGTTGAACACCGGATGCTGAATGTTGAACATCGAAATGTTCTATCATTCGGCACCTGGTATAGTGAGGAAATAAAAGCAAGGAATAGTGCGATTCCTTCCATAGGAAGGGATTACGTCCTTAAGTTGAGGATGTTTGTAAACCCCATAGGTCAATGTCATTAAGTTAAGGAATTTTGCAAACCCCAAAGGGGTTAAAGCTTTGTAGAAAAAAGGCAATCCAATTCAGTGCGGTAGGTACTGCACTCAGGCTGCATACCTACGGCATGCTGAATACTTATTTTTGCTTTCTACAAAGCTTTTACTCCTACGGAGTATCCTTAAATAATGACATTGCCCATAGGGGTTAAGCTTTGTAGAAAAAAAACGGCTCCCAATCAGTGCCGTAGGTACTGTACTCAGGTTGCATACCATAAGTGTTCGAAATACTAAAAATAACGAATTGATTGTTTTTTAGGCTAAAGCCAATGGCTGATCATTTAAAATCCGTTGGTTAAAACTAACGGCAATGAAAGATAAGTTAATATGTCCTCTATTCATTGCCGTCCCATTTATGGGACGGATAATGGAAACAGTTCCTGGCTTTAGCCGAAACAACAATCTTTCGAACACTTATAGTTGCATACCTACGGCATGCTTTATAGTTGCCTTTTTCTACAAAGCTTTTACTCCTCCGGAGTATCTTTCGCCTATGGTCGGTGTATCACCACAGCACTCAAAACTATGTATGGATGAAAACGATAAGTCGCTTTCTTAAACTATTTTGCTCCCTGGATTGTTTTTCCTGTACTTCTGATGAGCTATGTCCACAACCCCTGAAGTATGATACAATAACCAAGCTTTTATGAAACCTTTACAACCAACGGTTATCGATCCCAAAGTGATCTCGGCAGAGCACCCGGAGGATTATTTCAATACTATCCTGAGCAGTGTGAATGATCATATCGTGCGGATCGGGATCATGACCGAACCTTATTTCTGGCATCTGCACCCCAACTCCGACGAAACCTTCCTGGTACTGGAAGGTACCCTGTTGATCGATCTGGAGACCGGCACTATCGAATTGCAACCCGGGCAATTGTTAACCGTGCCCAAAAACATGCGTCACCGCACCCGCCCCGGCGGCGAAAGATCCGTGAACCTCACCATCGAGCATAAGCAAACAGAAACCATAATGGGATAGGGATACATGGACGATCAAATGAATTTGTATAACCCGCATAAAAAATAACAGTTGTGGTATAATGCAAGATTTGTACTAAACTATAGATTTGGGGTTAAAACCTGGAGATCCGAACTTTATCAGTGAATTGCATGAAAAATCTACTGTTTATTTTGTCGCTGTTTGTTATAACCGGTGCCTATGGTCAGCAAACCAAGGTTGAAAATAATGTGTTGTATAAATCCGTACCGTTACCAAAAGATGATGCCCGGTTTCTGGCTTTAAAACGTACTGCTCAAAAATATTTGCCCCAGTTTATAGATAGCCTGCAAAAGCACGGAAGCGACAAAGAGGGATACCGGTTTGTAGTAAAATCCGACTTTGTAGAAGGCAATAACCATGAGCATATGTGGTCTGAAGTGGTTGGTTATAGCAATGGCGTTTTTAAGGCGATATTTATTGATTCGCCTTTTACGCTTAAAAGTATTAAGCTTGGTGATAAGATCAGCATTAATCAAACCGATGTGGAAGATTGGGCTGTTCATAATTTACGAACCAAAAAAATAACGGGTGAGTTTTCAGAGAAATATCTGAACAGCAAGCAATAGCATTTGTAGCATTTATAACTTTCCTGTCGTAATGAGTATAAAACCCTGATTATGATAAAGAAAGTATCTTTCCTGCTATTAGTTATTGCAGGCTTTACAGCCTGCAAAGGAAACAAACAAAAAAATGGCTGCGGTGTACAAACCTGTACCCTGGAATACGCTTACCTGGGAATTGTTATTACTGATAAACAAAATACCTACCCGGCTATCACCAATTTTTCGGCTATTAACCTGCGTACCAATAAGCCATTGTCGCCGGTAAAGTATCCTCCTAATATCGATTTTGTGGCAGGCTTTAAATTGTTAGCTACAGACGATAATATCAAGGATTTTTCGACTGAAGGAGATGATATAAAAATAATGGCTACTAATGCCGCTACTCATCAAACGCTGAGTGCAATTATCACCATAGCCGGAGGCTGCAATTGCCACATAAAAAAGGTATCAGGACCGGAAAAGATAGTGTTTGACTGATCAAACTCCTGCCAAGGTTACCGGTGAGGTATTTGGATAGGCCTGGTACAATACATAAGAACCATTGCTATCTGTAGCTACTTTAAGCGATTGTTTTTTAGTGCCTTGTACAGCGTTTACAGTTTTCCAACCAGCGGGTACATAAGTTTTAAGTGTAAGCGGGATATTATAAAAAACTTTGCTGAGCGGGTGGCTGATGCTCACGGTTACCTTATTGCCTTTTAAACTGCTTTGTACTTTGGCGCTTTGCCTTTCGCGCATGTACTTGGTTACATCGCCAAAAGTGGCTACCCAAAGTTTATCCTGATGATTTTTAATATAGGTAAAATATTCGTCAAGCTCCTGGTGGGGCAGGGCTTCCCAGCCTATACCGTCAACGCCGTGATGGGTGAGTACCAGCCAGGTATCTTTCCTGTTCATGGTGGTATCTACCCAGGCCTTCATCATGGGCAATGGGGTTTTGGTAGTTGCACCGCGCTGGTATTGTACATATTCCTTATTGGTATTGCCGGGAGTATCCTTATTACCACGGCTTATTTCTTTGAGCCAGGGTTCGGGCATACGATTGCGAAGGGCAGGATAAACCCTGGCCAGGTAAGCTACGGCACGTTCGTTCTCGGTGCCAAACGGCCCTTCTGCACTAAAGGTGTATGCAAGGCCTAAATGATTTAAAACATCCAGCCGGCTTTTTTCGGCTTCGTACATTAAATTGGTTTCATCAAGGGCGGCCAGGCGTGGGTGGGTTACCATGTGGCTGGCAAATTCATGACCTTGCGCCGCATAAGCTTTAATTTGTGCCCAGGTAGTGCCATGCGCATCTTTGTATTCGTCGTTGTGCTGTACGCCGGGTTTAAATTCACCATTGCGAACTTTAGTATAGCATTCATCAATGGCTTTATAGGCGGCTTCGGTTTTACCGGCATCTACTAATGATCCGGCTTTATAATGATAATCAAGCGGACCGACAAGCCCCAGATAACCTGCTGCCGAGGCCCGCTCAAAAAAGTTATCCTTATTGGTAGGTATGGTAGCTGTTTCTTTGATGATATCTTTTACCGGGCGGCCAATGAATTTACCATGGTATTGTGAACCCGGTATTTGCCCGGTGATGATAAAAAACGTGGCGGGTAACTGCAGCCTGTTGAGGATAGGTAATGCTACTTTGAACTGGTTAATGGAGCCATCGTCCCAGGTAATGGATACCGCGCCATTACGGCCATATTGCCACTTAGTTATTTGAGTTTTACCCGGCTGGGCCTTTACTAATGTACCTGAAAGCAAGATGGTAATAACCGGCAAAAACAGTTTTTTCATCATAAAAGGTTTATGTAGCTAATATAACATACTTATACAATGATGCTTTGTAATAATGCTTTTGTAACAAAATAGTTAATGATGCGACGATCATCTTCTTATTAATTTAAACTAATTCTAAATAATGTTTGCAAATTAGGATTGCGTTGTTATTTTTGCGCTTAATTAGACTTAATCTAAATTAAATGGCAAGACACTTACACAATACCCTGCAAAAAGTTTCTATTCTTCTATTAGTTTTATTGGTAACTGTTTTAACAGCAAAAGCTGACGATGAGGGCATTAACGGAAAAATATCCGGATTTGTAAAAACAAGCGATGGTTTACCGGCAGCATTTGTTAATGTGGCTATTAAAGGTTTAAACAAAAGCGTTATGACAATTGGGGATGGCTCATTTGTTTTTACCAATATAAAACCGGGTACTTACTTATTAATAACCTCATATGTAGGCGCTAAAAGTGAAGAGAAAACAGTAGAGGTGGTTGCCAGACAAACTACTACTGTTAATTTTATACTGAGTGAAAGTTCGGCGCAGCTTGATGAGGTTGTGGTGTCTTCAACAAAAACCATCAACAGTAAAAAGCTGAGCGTGGGTAAAATGAATGTATCACCTATGGACCTGCCGCAAAGTGTTACTGTTATAGGGCGCGATGTGCTCGATCAGCAACAATCATTACGGTTAAGCGACGTTACAAAAAACATCAATGGTGTTTATTTATACAGCGCCCGTGGCAATACTCAGGAAACCTTTGGAGCGCGTGGATACAATTTTTCAAGCACCAACATGTTTAAAAACGGCTTTCGTATCAATTCAGGTGTAATGCCCGAGATCAGCTCACTTGAACGGGTAGAGGTTCTAAAAGGAAGCGCTGCTTTACTTTATGGCAACGTTGCGCCGGGTGGTATCTTAAATCTGGTTACCAAAAAACCAAAGTTTGAACAGGGAGGCCAGGTATCTATGACCTATGGCAGCTATGACCTGTATAAGCCAGCGTTTGATGTTTATGGCCCAATATCATCTAAATTGGCATATCGTGTAAACGGAACCTATGAAAATGCAAAGAGCTTTCGCGATAACGTAAAATCAGAACGGGAATACATCAACCCTTCGTTTCTGTATAAGATCAGCGATAAAACCAACATCATTGTTGAAGGCGATTACCTGAATTATGATTTTACACCTGATTTCGGAACCGGGCAAATTAATAATGTAATAGCCAAAGTGCCGCGTAACCGTTATCTGGGGGCTTTGTGGTCAACCGGCAACACCAAACAAACAACAGCCACGGCCACTATTAATCACCAGATCAATAGTTTATGGCAGCTGAGCGGTGGATTCTCTTACCAACATTTTGATCGTCAGTATCAAACCACAGAACGTGTACTGCCAGATACGCTTACCGGCGACTGGGCGCGTACCTTAAATCGTGCTAAAACACTGGAAGATTATTATACTGCCCAGTTTAATATAACAGGCCAGTTCAATACAGGCGCTATCAAACATAATATTTTAGTAGGGGTTGACGCCGACTGGTACAGAAATACCAACTATACCTATGTGGCCAGTGTAAATAAGGTATCAAGTTATCTCGATCAGAATAATGTACTTCAAAACGCGGTTTATGATAAGATCAACATTCTTGATCCTTCCAAATACACCCAGCGTACAGATAAGCCAACCATGAACCCTTTTTATAATGTTTTAACCCTTACAAACCGTTTTGGCGCTTATTTTAATGATTTGATCAGCTTGTCAGAAAAAGTAAAGGTATTGGCAGGTTTACGTTGGTCATATCAATATATATCACCTACAACGGTTAGCACTTATTATAACACAAGCCCAGCTTTAGCACAACCTGCAGCCGGTAAAGAAGATAAAGCATTTTCGCCAAGGGTTGGCATAGTTTATAAGCCATTAACCAATACTGCTTTATTTGCCAGCTATTCCAATTCGTTTGTTGTAAATACCGGTACAGATGTTAACAACAACCCGCTTGATCCTTCGCTGCTTGATCAATATGAATTCGGTGTTAAAAACGATTTCCTGAACGGTAACCTATCGGTAAATGTAACGGCTTACCGGATACTGAATAATAACCTGGCGCAAACGGCAGTTTTTCAGGCTGATGGCGTTACACCTAATACCAATACCAATATCAAAACATTAACAGGGCAAACCAAAAGTGATGGGGTTGAACTGGATATTGCGGGCCATCCGATAAAGGGGCTTGATATATTAGCAGGTTATAGCTACACCAATGCCAGGTATACCAAAACACCAACAGCGGTAGGCAGCAATATAGCCGGTCAACCACTGGTGAATGTACCTAAGCATACCGCAAATACCAGCTTATTCTATACTTTTTATAATGGCGATCTGAAAGGCTTTAAAGTGGGTGCTTCTGTTTATTACCTGGGCGATCGAACTGCCGGTAATGCCAATACAGTTGGACAAACACCAACCTCAACACAACCCAGATCAAGACTGGTCAATGTTTCCGGATTTACTACGGTTGATGCCTCAGTTGGATACACGTATAAAAAATTATCCATCATTGGTAAAATATCAAACATAGGTAATGTGCTTAATTACAATGTACATGAAAACTATAGCATAAATCCTATACCACCGCGACAGTTTTTAACCACATTGGCTTATAAGTTTTAAAATTTTTAAACCACAATAAAAACACAAAAACCGGCTATGCTTTTGCATACCGGTTTTTGCAGATACAGCAGCTATGAAGGTTTTTTTTCGCACAATACATCTTTACCTGAGCCTGGCGGCTGGTATTATCATTTTTTGCTCGTGCTTTACCGGTACTATGCTGGTTTTTGAAAAGGAGATACAGCATACGCTTAATCCGCAGCGTTATTATGTAAAACCAGCAGGAACAAGGATGGCTTTGACGTATCTGATACCAGGAGCTTTAAAACAAGTGCCTAAGGCGAAGCTTTCATCGGTTATGGTTTATAATAACCCGGAGCGCGCTATAGAAATAGCGGTAATAGTGCCGGAAAAGAAGAACAAAAGAAACGATGGGGCGCCTGTGCCGGAAACCGACAAAGGGAAAAAAGCAGAGAGCCATGATCCTAAGAAACCAAAGGCAGATGAGCGATCTAATCTCACGCTTTTTGTAAATCCCTACACCGGGCAGGTGATTGGGCAATATAACCGTCGCCAAACCTTTATGTATAAGGTCGAGATGTTTCACCGGTATTTGTTGGGTGCTAAAAATAGCGTTGGTGATTGGATAGTATCTTTATCTACGCTTTTTTTCCTGTTTATATTAATTACCGGGGTAGTGTTGTGGTGGCCTAAAACAAAGAAGATCATGAAGCATCGCCTCAAAATTAAATGGGATGGCAGTGCCAAAAGATTAACACATGACCTGCATATAGTTACCGGATTTTATACCTCTGTGTTTTTAATTGTGGTGGTGCTAACCGGCCTGGTTATGACCTTTAAATGGGCTAATGCCACCTTGTTCGCGTTAACCGGTTCAAAAGTAGTGGGTAAGGAGCTGCCTAAACAGCCCCTGTCTGTATATAAAGCCGATGCCGTCGCCTTATCTGCCGATGCGGTTTTAACAGGTATGGGTAAAACAATAGCCACTGCCGATTATTACAGTGTTCGTCTGCCCCGTGATTCTTCCGGCACATACTCCGTTACCGTTTGGCCAAATGAACTGGTCGAAACAGTGTCAGATATTTATTATGTCGATCAATACAGCGGCCGCCTGGCTGGCTCTCTTACATTCGCTTCAAAAAGTTTGGGACAGCGTGTTAGAGCATTTGTGAAACCGGTGCATACCGGGGCAGTGTATGGTTTGCCAACTCAAATAATCAGTTTCGTTGTTTGTGCATTATCGCTCATATTCCCGGTAACCGGCGTAATGATGTGGCTAAACCGTACCAGAAAAAAGAAACCCCGCGCAAAGACCCTGGTCACGGCTTAATCGGCTATGCATTTATTTGCCTGATCTGATTTTTACAATAGCGAACGATTAGTAATTCCTTTATAAAAGAATACTCTTTGGATGAGCAGCAGCATTCTGCGTCTGTTGCTAAATATAAGCGCGCCTGTTTCCCAGACAGGTTGAACCCTGCATTATTAAATAAGCAAACTCTGGTATTTGACCAATATTTTAGGTTTAGTTATTGTATCATATTATTTAAGAATAAATAGTAAGATATCTTTTTTATTATATTTTTTTTAATGAACTTTCCATATATGTTTTCAGACCAATTGTTTGATGAAATGTAAGCTGGGAAATGCTTGTTTTAAAGTAAAGCACGGAGATGGCTATTGGGTTGAAATTATAAAAAATTGATATTTCTCTGTTATAGAGGCGCTCTTTTTAATAATTAACATAAATGAAATAAGATTTACATAATTTCTTATTCTAAGCAGTTGGATATATAAATGTTTATTAACTAATCAAGCCTAAAACCATTAACATACGCTTATTATGCTTTCTATTTTTGAATCTAAAACCAATGGTCCGGAAGCTGCAAAACGCTTGCTCGACCTGTTGCATGTTAAAGTCACCGCAACAACACTAACCCGGGAAATAGAAGAACATCCGGATTATCCGAGCCTGTTGAGCATAAGTGATGTGTTAAACAATCATGGTGTTGAAAATATGGGGATAAGGGTTGACCCTCAGAAATTAGAAGAGCTCCCCTGTCCCTTTATTACCCAGGTAAAAGGAGTGAAGGGAGGAGCCGAATTTTTTACTGTTGTAAGAGAGGTAAGCAAAAATACCATCCACTTCTTTGAACAGGAAAAAAATCAATGGACCTCACTTGCTAAAGAAGATTTCTTAAAGAGGTGGTCGGGAGTGGCATTATTGGCCGAGGCCAAAGATGATGCGGGTGAGAAGGATTACAACAAAAAGATAAAAGAAGAAAACAGAAAAAATATCATCCAATATCTGAGTGCGTTTTGCATCCCAGTTATAGCAATTATTGCCGGGTTAATGGCCTTAGTGCAATCAGGAACAACGGCCTTGCTTCCCTTTGCTTTTTCTCTATTAACCCTTGCGGGAGCTATTACGGGGGCATTATTACTTTGGTATGAACTTGATCAGCATAATCCCGTATTACAGCAGATTTGCAGTGCAGGTAAAAAGGTAAACTGTGGAGCTATATTACAATCTAAAGCTGCAAAAATTGCAGGCATCAGCTGGAGCGCAATAGGTTTTAGTTATTTCATGGGCATATTATTGTTGTTGCTGTTTTCGGGCGTCACCAATCCGGCTGTTTTGTTTGTAGCATCCTGGTTAAATGTAATAGCTGTACCTTATGTAGTATTCTCCATTTATTATCAATGGCGTATAGCCAAACAATGGTGTGTGTTATGCTTATGTGTGCAAGGGTTATTGGTTTTGCAACTGGCAGCTACACTTACAGGTGGCTGGCATACTTTGTTATCGCTTAGTGCCATTGAACCTGGATTGATCATCTCAACAGTAACTGCGCTTGTTATTCCATTTATAGTTGTCACTTTGTTAATACCGGCTTTTCAAAAAGCTAAAGAGAGTAAACGAACCAGTAACGAATTACAAAAGCTAAAACATAACCAGGAAATATTTGAAGCATTACTTCAAAAGCAAAAGATGCTGACTAATGTCCCTGGTGATCTTGGGATAACTTTGGGTAACCCTAACGGTGCTTATAAACTGATTAAAGTTTGTAACCCTTATTGCGGCCCTTGTGCTAAAGCACATCAGCCCATGGAAGACCTGCTGGAGAATAATCCGGATGTACGGATACAGATCTTATTTACAGCCACAAATAGCGACGAGGATATGAAGGCTCCGCCTGTAAAACATTTGTTAGCTATCGCTGAAAAAAATGAAGAATCTATTGTAAAACGAGCTTTGGATGACTGGTACCTGGCCGAAAAGAAAGACTATGAGGTGTTTGCCGCTAAATACCCGATGAATGGAGAATTGAAACAGCAAAATGCTAAGGTAGAGGCCATGAAAAACTGGTGCGATACCACAGGAATAGAATTTACACCCACTTTTTTTGTTTCCATGCCAAGTGAGGGCAATGAAACAGTATACTATCAATTACCTTCTATATATAGCGTGGTTGATTTAAAATATTTTTTTGCCGTGTAAGAATGAATATTCAATGATGATTTTGAATGCCCAGATGTTGTAGAGATTCGCAATAAAAACAACTAATTTTTAGAATCCGGCGCCTGCCGGATTTTTTTGTTTTTATAGGTATAGCGAAATACCCTCCAAAAATGTTGAAAACTTTTTGGTGGTAGAAAGTGGTAGAAAGTGGTAAAAGTACCTTACTTTTACTCATTGAATCATGCCATAGTCTCAAAATGTCCTATTTAACCGGTGAATTTGAATGTAAGCTGGATCCTAAATCAAGGATGATGATACCTGCTGGCCTCAAAAAAAAGCTTCCTGAAGCTGAAACTGAAGGCCTGGTGATCAATCGCGGATTCAAAAATTACCTGGTTATTTATACTAAAACAGAGTGGGACAAACGGCTTGATGAACTGAGCAAACTTAACGAATACGAGGAAGATAACATAGAGTTTATCAGATATTTCACCCGTGGCGCTACAGAGCTTGCCCTTGATGCTGCCGGCAGGGTGTTGTTGCCAAAGTTTTTGCTGGATTATGCAGGTATAAAAAATGATGTGGTACTGGCCTGTCAGTTAAATAAAATTGAGGTTTGGGATGCCGGGGCGCATAAAGCCGCGTTCTCCAATGAGCCGCAAAACTTTAGCGCGCTGGCGCAAAGGGTTATGGGTAATAAAGCAAGGAGGGGTGATGAGTGAGTACCATGTACCGGTTATGCTCAATGAATGTATTGAGGGGCTTGCCATTAAAAAGGACGGCACTTATGTGGATGTTACTTTTGGTGGTGGCGGTCACTCGCGTGAAATATTAAAGCACCTGGGGCCCGAAGGTACTTTGCTGGCTTTTGATCAGGATGCCGATGCACAGCAGAATTTAATTGATGATAAGCGTTTTGTGTTTGTTGATCAAAACTTTCGCTATCTAAAAAACTTTTGCCGTTTGCATGGCGCTATCCCGGTTGACGGGATACTGGCCGATCTGGGTGTTTCGTCCTATCAGTTTGATCAGGCTGAACGGGGTTTCTCGATCAGGTTTGATGCTGAGCTGGATATGCGCATGAATCAATTGGGTGAGCTCACTGCTAAGGATGTAGTTAATAATTACACCGTTGCCGAGCTGCACCGCATTTTTGGTATTTACGGCGAAATACAAAACGCAAAGTCGCTGGCCGAAACCATCGCGACAGCCCGTTTAAATGCGCCGATAGTAACCATTGCCGATCTGAAAAATGCGATCAGTAACCGGATCCCCCGGGGTAAGGAAAATAAATACCTGGCACAGGTGTTCCAGGCATTACGGATTGAGGTTAACCAGGAACTGGAAGCATTGAAGGAATTTTTGGTTCAATCGGCAGAAGTATTAGCTGTTGGCGGCAGGTTGGTGGTGATGTCATACCATTCACTGGAAGACAGGCTGGTGAAAAACTTCATCGCTAAAGGCAAATTCAGCGGAGAGGTGGAGAAAGACTTTTATGGTAATAACAATAAGCCGCTTGATGCGGTAAGCCGCGGGGCTATAATCGCGTCAGACGAAGAAATAAAGAATAATAACAGGGCAAGGAGCGCTAAATTAAGGATAGCTGTAAAAAAATGACTAATCGTTTACGTACAGAAATTCAGGAAGAGGAATTGGAACAGGATATTATCGTGGAGGAAAAACCTGCACGGGAAATTCCTGATAATTTTTTTACCCAATTTTTTACCAAAGGCTTTATCTCAAAAGAAAAAGCCACCGGTGCCCTGCCGTTTGTGATGTATATAGCCTTTTTAGGCATGATGTACATTGGCAATATGCACCTTGCCGAAAAAACGATACGTGACATTGATGATATCAGCAAAGAGGTAAAAGAACGTAGCTGGGATTATAAAACGGCCAAAGCCGATATGGCCTTTAAAAGTACATTAACAGAAGTAGCTAAACGTGCCGATACCCTGGGGGTAAGGCAGTCTGTGGAGCCACCGCAAAAAATAACAGTAAAGGAGGAGGATCAGGATGGGAATTAGAACCAACATTCTGTTGCGGGTATATATCGCTTTCGGGCTGATATTGCTGTTTGCTTTTGCTGTAGTAGTGCAGTTATGCCGCGTGCAATTTGTACAGGGCAAAAAATGGAAAGATATGGCGGCCAGTCTTTCGGCGCAATATCAAACCGTTGAGGCCGCCCGTGGTAATATTTTTTCTGTAGATGGTAGTCTTTTAGCTACCTCTGTTCCGGAGTATGAGCTGCATATGGATATGCTGGCCGGCGGTATTGCCGAGGACAGTGTGTTTAATGATAATATTGATCAGCTGGCTGTGAATCTGTCAAAAATGTATAACGACAGACCTGCCCGTGAATATTCCAGGATATTTCGTGATGCTCGCAAGGAAGGTTCGCGTTACCAGCTGCTAAGGCGAAGGGTGAGTTATCAGGAGCTGAAAAAGATCAAAGAGTTCCCGATCTTCAAAAAAAGGAAGACCAGAAACTGTTTGATTGTGCTGCAGCAAAACAAGCGTATACGACCGTTTCACTCGCTGGCTGCTCGTACTATTGGATATAAAAATGAGAATGTTAAAAATGCTGTAGGCCTGGAGGGGGCCTATTCGTCTTATATCAATGGCGAGAATGGCCGCAGGTTAATGCAGCGCATTCCCGGTGGAACGTGGATGCCTGTTGATGATGATGAAGAGATAGCCGCTAAAGATGGCGCCGATATCATATCAACTATCAACGTGAATTTTCAGGATGTAGCGCAGGATGCTTTAATGAAACAGTTGATCAAAAGCGAGGCCGATCATGGTTGTGTGGTATTAATGGAAGTAGCCACAGGCGAGGTGCGGGCTATAGCCAACTTTACCCGTACCAAAAATGGTGATTACGAAGAACGGATGAACTATGCTATCAGTAACGCTATTGACCCGGGTTCAACCTTTAAACTGGCATCATACATGACCTTGCTTGATCAGCATAAGATAGATACCAGTACCATTGTTAATGCTGAAGGCGGTAAGTATAAATTCCCGAAGGGGCCAACCATTACCGATACCGAGCATGATAATTATGAAATGAGTGTTAAACGGGCGTTTGAAGAATCATCAAACGTAGCGGCAGCTAAGCTGGTTACCAGGTACTATAGTGGTAATCCATGGGAGTATATCAATAAGCTGTACAGCTATCACTTAAATGAAAAGCTACAGCTGCAAATACCTGGCGAAGGTAAGCCGGTGATCAAAAATCCGTCAAACCGCAGCTGGAACAAAAATTACACCCTGCCCGAAATGGCTTATGGTTACGAAATGAATTTAACGCCATTGCAGATGCTGGCTTTTTATAACTCGGTACCTAATAACGGTAAGCTGATAGCGCCCATTTTTGTACGCGAAATACGCCGCCTGGGTAATCCTATTGAGCAATTCCAGGCACGGGTTATTAATGAGCAGGTATGCTCAGATGTTACCATAGGTAAATTGAAGGGTATGTTAGAGGGTGTAGTACTTAATGGTACGGGTAAAAATGTAATTAAAAACAAGCTTTACAGCGTTGCTGGTAAAACCGGTACGGCGCAAATAGCCGACGGCCGGAAAGGTTATACTGCCCATAAAACATACCAGGCTTCATTTTGCGGTTATTTCCCGGCCGATCGTCCTAAATATTCGATGATTGTGGTGATCAATAACCCAACAAAAGGTAATTACCTGGCAGCCCTGGTGGCAGGTCCGGTTTTCAGGGAAGTGGCCGATAGGGTTTATGCCAATGATATGGAAATAAATCAAAGCCCGGCAACGCACTTGGTAGGTAATACCAGTATGCCAAAAGTAAAACAGGGTAATTTAAAAGCATTAAAAAAGGTTTATACCAAATTGGGTGTAAAGCCACTGTATGCTTCGGCAAATGCCGATGCAAATGGTGTTGATACCAGTAATGGGATCCCTTTTGAGGAAGTAAAATATAAAAATGGCACTGTGCCGGCTGTAACAGGTATGGGTCTGAGCGATGCCCTGTATGTATTGGGTAACGCGGGTTATAAAGTAACGGTACGCGGCAGCGGCGTGGTAACCACACAATCGGTTACCGGCGGCAGCCTCATACCCAAAGGATCACGAATAACAATTGAATTACAATGAGGTATTTAAGTGATATATTGGAAGGATTGGCTTTTACTGAATTGCAGGGAAGCGCTGATGTGGAAATTACGTCTGTAACCTTTGATTCGCGCAAAGTTGAGCCCGGTTCATTGTTTGTTGCTGTAAAAGGCACGCTGGTTGATGGCCATGACTATATTGATCAGGCTATTAAAAGCGGCGCCATAGCTGTTATTTGTGAAGATCTGCCCGCACGTACTGTTGCAGAGGTTGACTTTTTGATGGTAGCCGATTCTGGCAAAGCTTTAAGTATTGTTGCAGCCAATTTTTATGGCCGTCCGTCTGAACAGCTTAAACTGGTGGGAGTAACCGGTACCAACGGCAAAACTACCGTAGCTACTTTGTTATACCAGTTGTTTCGCGATCTGGGCTATAAATGCGGATTACTGTCAACTGTCGAAAATCAGATCAATGATACCGTGATCCCATCAACCCATACCACTCCAGATCCTATTGAGCTGAATAGCTTACTGGCCGAGATGGTAGAGCAGGGGTGTGATTATTGTTTTATGGAAGTAAGTTCGCACGCTATAGCGCAGCACCGTATTGCCAATCTGGTGTTTTCGGGTGGGATATTCACCAATCTTACGCATGATCATTTAGATTATCATAAAACGTTCGACAGTTATCTGAAAGCTAAAAAAGCGTTTTTTGATGGCTTGCCGAAAGCAGCCTTCGCGTTGACCAACAGTGATGATAAAAATGGGAACGTGATGCTGCAAAACACCCAGGCCCACAAAAAAAGTTACGGATTAAAATCCATGGCCGATTATAAGGCCCGTATCCTGGAAAATCAATTTGATGGCTTACTACTGCATATTGATAACGAAGAGGTTTGGTTTAAAATGGTAGGCACGTTTAACGCTTACAACCTGCTGGCTGTTTATGCCACAGCCATGCTGCTTGATCAGGACAAGGCCAAAGTATTAACAAGTTTAAGCAAACTGACCGGCGCCGAAGGTCGATTTGAATATATAGTAGCACCCAATAAGGTGATAGGTATTGTTGATTATGCCCACACACCTGATGCCGTGCAAAATGTGTTAAGCACTATTCATGATATCCGCAAGGGTAACGAAAAAGTGATCACCGTAATTGGTTGTGGCGGCGACAGGGACAAAACCAAACGCCCTATCATGGCTCGGGTAGCCAGCGAATGGAGTGATAAAGTAATAATGACTGCTGATAATCCGCGGTCGGAAGATCCTGGACAGATCATCAAAGATATGGACGAGGGGGTCGACCCGGCTTTCAAAAGACACACGGTGAGCATAGTTGATCGGCGGGAAGCCATTAAAACTGCATGTATGCTGGCCAATCCAGGTGATATTATACTGGTTGCTGGCAAAGGACACGAAAAATACCAGGAAATAAAAGGAGTGAAAAATCACTTCGATGACATGGAAGAGTTGGAAGAGCAGTTTAAATTAATGTCATAGATGTGCAGATTTCAGATGTGCAAATGTGCAGATGAGAATGAAAAAATGAATGGATTGAAATAATGAAAAAATAGGGAAGATAATTTCATCAACCAATTAATATAATAAACAAAGTAAAAGTAATCAAGCCATAAAACCGCAAGTATGCATATCTAAAATCTGCAAATACATCATTTGCACATTTGAAATCTGCACATCTGCATATTGAAAAAAGGATGTTATATTATTTATTTACATATCTAAGTAAAAACTACAGTATTCCGGGGGCAGGGGTATTTCAGTATATCACTTTCCGTACGGCTATGGCTGTAATAACATCGTTGCTGATCACCACGGTTTATGGTCGCAGGCTGATTGATTATCTACGTTTTAAACAAGTGGGCGAAACGGTGCGGAACCTGGGTTTGGAAGGGCAAATGCAAAAATCGGGTACGCCTACCATGGGTGGTATCATTATTTTATTAGGCATCCTGATCCCAACGTTACTGTTTGCCAAATTGGGTAACGTATATATTGTCCTGATGCTGATCACCACGGTGTGGCTGGGAGCTATTGGTTTTCTGGATGATTATATTAAAGTTTTCAGAAAAAATAAAGAGGGCCTGGCAGGCAGGTTTAAGATCATCGGACAGGTAGGGCTTTCGCTCATTATCGGGTGGACAATGTATTTCAATACCGACATTGTGATCAGGCAGGAAGTAAAGCTACCCGTAAAGGTTGATGCCCCGGTTGAGTTCCACATGAAACGGGATGTGCCGGTTTATACGCAGGATGTTCGGTCGACAAAAACCACCATGCCTTTTTATAAGAACAACGAGTTTGACTATGCCAAAGTATTGAAATTCCTGGGACCCGGTTATGAGCAATACGGGTTGGTGGTGTTCCTGTTCTTTGTCATATTGATCATCACTTTTATATCAAACGGGGCAAATATTACCGATGGTATCGATGGCTTGGCAACAGGTACCTCGGCTATTATAGGTATTACGCTGGCTATACTGGCTTATGTTTCGGGTAACATCGCTATGGCCGATTACCTGAACATTATGTTTTTACCCAACTCAGGCGAGCTGGTAATATTTGCCGGTGCTTTTGTGGGGGCTTGCGTAGGCTTTTTATGGTACAACTCCTATCCGGCGCAAGTGTTTATGGGCGATACGGGTAGTTTGGCCATTGGTGGCATCATAGCTGTTTTTGCGATTGTGATACGCAAGGAACTATTACTCCCGGTGCTGTGCGGTGTATTCCTGATCGAGAATATATCGGTTATTATGCAGGTTGGCTGGTTCAAATACACCAAGAAAAGATCGGGCGAAGGCAGACGAATATTTTTAATGGCGCCGTTGCATCACCATTACCAGAAAAAAGGGTTCCATGAAGCCAAGATCGTAACCCGCTTCTGGATCATTGGGATCCTGCTGGCTATTATAACCATTATAACATTGAAGCTGAGATAACCCCCTAACCCCCTGAAGGGGGAACAATAGTAGAGATCGAAGAAATAAAGTAAAGAAAGAGAAGAATAAGACAAGAAATGAACGATAACAAAAACATAGCCAATCAAAAGCACCCCCTTCAGGGGGCGGGGGGAGTTGTTGTGCTCGGCGCAGGCGAAAGTGGTGTGGGTGCGGCATACCTTGCCCAGCAGCAGGGTTATGATGTTTTTGTTTCGGATTTTGGGGCTATTGCCGATAACTATAAAAAGCAGCTGCAGGACTGGAAGATCCGCTTTGAAGAAAACCAGCATACCGAGGCAGAAATATTAGGTGCAGTTGAAGTGATTAAAAGTCCGGGGATACCGGAGAAAGCGCCTATTGTTAAAAAGTTACGTGAAAAAGGCATCCCTGTTATTTCAGAGATAGAATTTGCAGGCAGGTATTGCGATGCAAAGATTATCGGCATCACAGGCTCAAATGGGAAAACTACTACCACCAGCTTAACTTACCACATCCTTAAAAACGCGGGATTAAATGTGGGTTTGGCGGGCAATATTGGTAAAAGTTTTGCTTACCAGGTGGCTACGGAGAAATTTGAATATTATGTGTTGGAGCTAAGCAGCTTTATGCTGGATGATATGTACAGGTTTAAGGTTGACATTGCTGTTTTGCTCAATATTACGCCTGATCATTTAGACAGGTATGATTACAAGCTGGAAAACTACGCGGCATCAAAATTCCGTGTTACGCAAAATCAAACCTCGGCCGATTATTTTATTTATTGCGCCGATGATCCGGAAACCATTAAAGGAATGGCCGGGCGTACGTTTGAAGCGCAGCAGTTACCCTTTTCAATTGAAACTACGATTAAACCGGGAGCATATCTCGAAAACGACAATATTGTCATCAACACACAACAAGAACATTTTCAAATGTCAATTAAAGAATTAGCCCTGCAGGGTAAGCACAACATTTACAACTCCATGGCATCAGGTATTGTTGCAAAAGTGCTCGAATTGCGCAATGAATCGATGAGGGAGAGTATGGGCAGCTTTAAAAATATCGAGCACAGACTGGAGTCGGTTGGTAAAATATCCGGTATCAGCTTTATTAATGACTCTAAAGCTACCAACGTAAATTCAACTTGGTATGCATTGGAAAGCATGACAACTGATGTAGTGTTGATCCTTGGTGGTGTTGACAAGGGCAATGACTATAGCATGTTGAAACAACTGGTAAAGCAGAAGGTAAAAGCTATTGTGTGTTTAGGCAAGGATAACAAACGTATCCATGATGCTTTTGAAGATGATGTGGAAGTGATCGTGAACACAGGCTCGGCGCAGGAGGCCGCGCAGGTGGCGTTTCACCTGGCCGAAAAAGGCGATACCGTATTGTTATCACCGGCATGCGCCAGTTTTGATCTGTTTAAAAATTACGAAGATCGAGGTAATCAATTTAAAGCCGCGGTAAGGGAATTGTAGGTAGATGTGCAGATGTGCAGATTTTAGATGTGCAGATGAAAAAAATTGAATGAATTAAATAAATATGGATGAAAAACCTAATCTGATAGTTGATCTGACATTTAAGTTTTCTTTGAAGATAATAAGCTTTACAGAAAAGCTGGAAACTGAAAAGAAGTTTAATATGGCAAATCAGCTTTTTAGAAGCGGTACATCAATAGGAGCAAATGTTTGTGAGGCACAAGGAGCGCAGAGCAAAGTTGATTTTAAACATAAGTGTAAGATAGCGTATAAGGAAGCCGAAGAAACAAGATACTGGTTAAGGTTATGTCAGCAAGCAGACAGTTACCCATTTGAAGAGGGAATGCTTGGCGATATACAGTCAATAGTTAAAGTTTTAGGAAAGATAATTTCATCAACTAATTAATTTAAAGAAATAACAACAAAAGATAAACAGCGATCAGCACATCTAAAATCTGCAAATATGCACATCCGCACATCTGCACATTTGAAATCTGCACATCTGCACATACATGAATCATATGCACAGGATACTCAGTAATACAAAAGGCGACCGCTGGATATGGCTTATAGTCATATTGCTTTCTGTTATATCCCTGTTGGCGGTATACAGTTCAACCGGTACGCTGGCTTATAAACGTGGCGTTGGGGTCGAGTCGATCCTGATGAAACACCTGGCTATGGTGATAGGGGGTATTGCACTGATGTATATCTCGCATAAGCTCGACTATCGTTACTATGCCGGTATCTCCAAGATCATGATGATTGTGACCATACCTTTGTTACTATACACTTTGCTGTTTGGTAGCCACATCAATAACGCCAGTCGGTGGATCAATATCCCGGTGATAGGCCTCAGCTTCCAGACATCCGATTTGGCTAAGCTGGCCTTGATCACCTACCTGGCGCGTACACTATCGCGCAAGCAGGAAAATATTAAGGATGTTAAAGAATCCTTCCTGCCTATTATGGGTTCTGTTTGCCTGGTATTTATACTTATAGCGCTGGCCAACCTTTCAACAGCGTTGATGCTGTTTGGGGTAAGTATTTTACTGTTGATCATCGGTCGTATCAGCATTAAACAAATAGCGGTGGTTTGTGCGGCAGGGTTTATATTATTAATGGGTGTTTTGTTCTTAGGGCCACGTAGGCACATGTACGCTACCCGTGTAAGTACGTTCCTGCATCCCGAACAGGCTAAGCCCGATAAGTCGTTCCAATCAGATCATGCCAAGATAGCTATCGCGAGCGGCGGAATATTTGGCAAAGGCCCGGGTAACAGCACCGAAAGAAATTATCTGCCAGAGTCCTACTCCGACGAAATATACGCCATTATTATTGAGGAGTATGGACTTGTAGGCGGGTTTGCCTTAATAGGCATTTACTTGTTTTTACTATACAGATGCATAAAAATTGTGACGAAGGCTCCAAAGGCATTTGGAGCGTTATTGGCCTGCGGCTTAAGTTTTAGCTTAACTATACAGGCATTTGCAAATATGGCGGTGGCTGTAGGTTTGGGTCCTGTAACCGGGGTGCCTTTACCATTTGTGAGTATGGGTGGTACATCGATATTATTTACCAGTGTGGCGTTTGGTATCATATTATCCGTTAGCCGTGATATTGAGGAACCCAAAAAAGTAGTGGTAGGAGAGATCAGGACGGCATAAGGTTAATTAGTGAATTATTGATTTAGTGAATTAGTGAGTTACGGTTTTAGGATTTAGTTTTTAGAGTTTAGAATTTAGTTTTTAGGATTTAGTTTTTAGAGTTTAGAATTTAGTTTTTAGGATTTAGTTTTTAGAGTTTAGGATTTAGAATTTACTATTTAGAATTTAGTTTTTAGAGTTTAAAAAAATGGCAAAAAGAATAATCATCAGTGGTGGCGGAACAGGAGGACATATCTTCCCGGCTATTGCTATTGCCAATGCTTTAAAAAATATTGATCCGGCTATCGAGATATTGTTTGTAGGCGCTAACGGGCGCATGGAGATGGAAAAAGTTCCGGCAGCCGGTTATAAGATCATTGGTCTGGATATTCAGGGGATACAACGTAAATCACTTTGGAAAAACGTGATGTTCCCTATAAAACTAATGAACAGTGTGCGCCGGGCGCTTAAAATTATTAAGGATTTTAAACCCGACGCGGCGGTTGGTGTTGGAGGCTATGCTTCGGGGCCGTTATTGTATGCTGCTTCGCTGAAAAATATACCCTACCTCATACAGGAGCAAAACTCCTATGCAGGTATCACCAATAAGTGGCTGGGTAAAAACGCTCAGAAAATATGTGTGGCTTTTGATGGCATGGATAAGTTTTTTCCTGCCGAAAAAATTATTAAAACGGGTAATCCCATCCGTCGCGATTCGGTGAACGTGGCCGGTAAACATATGCAAGCACTGGAGCTGTTTAAGCTTTCGGCATTTAAAAAAACAGTATTAATAACCGGTGGAAGCCTTGGTGCACGTACGCTAAATAACAGCATAGCCCTTGGTTTAGATAAATTGATTGCTGCCGATGTGCAGGTAATATGGCAAACCGGCAAGTTCTATTATAAACAGATCATTGAAAAATTAGGTGAAGACCATCACCCTGATGTGAAGATCAGGGAGTTTTTAACCCGTATGGATTTGGCTTATGCCGCTGCCGATATCATTATATCACGCGCCGGCGCAGGTACCATTGCCGAATTGTGCATGGTTAAAAAGCCGGTGATCCTGGTGCCTTCGCCTAATGTGGCCGAAGATCATCAGACTAAAAACGCGCTGGCACTGGTAGAGGAAGATGCGGCAGTTTTTCTGGCCGACAGGGATGCCGAAGAAAAGCTGGTTGATAAAGCAATTGAATTATTAAACGACAGAAATTTACAAAAGAAACTTAGTACTAATATTGGCAAAATGGCTATGCCAGATGCTGATGAGGTTATAGCACACGAATTATTAAAAATAACAATAAACAACAACAATTAAAATTATGGTCCTCCTTCTCCCCAAAAAGAGGAGGGCCTTTTTTAAAATTAAAACAATGGAACTGCATAACATCAAAAGAGTTTACCTTATAGGTATAGGCGGCATCGGGATGAGCGGCCTGGCTCGTTATTTCCATCATTTAGGGTGTGTTGTTTGTGGTTATGATAAAACGTCGACGGACCTGACTAACGATTTGCACAACGAAGGTATACGGATCATTTTTGATGACCGGGCCGATTGGATCCCGATGAGTTTTCAGCAACTCAGCAATGATACCTTGATTATTTATACGCCGGCCGTTCCTAAGGATTCGGTTATATTAAACTATTTTAAAAATAAAGGATTTGAGTTGTTCAAACGCTCACAGGTTTTGGGTTTGATCAGTAAAAGCTCCTTTACCATAGCGGTAGCCGGCACGCACGGTAAAACTACCACATCAACCATGGTGGCGCATATCCTGAAAGATTCTGGTAACGATTGCTCGGCATTTTTGGGTGGTATATCATCCAACTACCAAAGCAATGTGCTGTATGGTAAAAATAATGTAATGGTGGTAGAGGCCGATGAGTACGATCGTTCGTTCCTTACCCTGTTTCCGGATGTGGCCATCATTACTTCAATGGATGCCGATCACCTGGATATTTATGGTGATCATGCTCATTTAACCGAATCGTTCCAGCTGTTTGCCTCGCAGATCAAAAGCGGCGGCACACTGGTGCACAAAAAAGGATTGCCTTTGGATACCGGTTATACCTACGCGCTTAGTGATGCTACTGCTGATGCGCATGCGGCTAACGTACGTATCGAGAACGGCGATTTTTATTTCGATTTTATCAATGCTGATGTTACTATTCCAAACATCAGGATGGGTATAGCCGGCACGCATAATGTGGAAAACGCGGTTGCGGCTATTGAGGCTGTTTTGCGGTTGGGTGTCGATACAGAGGCTATAAAAAGCGCGCTTGGATCATTCAGGGGTGTTAAACGCCGGTTTGAATATATTGTAAAAACACCACAGCATATTTATATTGATGATTATGCGCATCACCCTGAGGAATTAAGGGCATGCATATCCTCAGTAAAAAAACTGTATCCTGAAAAAAAATTGACCACCATTTTTCAGCCCCATTTATATACCCGCACACGTGATTTTGCCGAAGGCTTTGCCGAGGTGCTGGATATGGTTGACGAATTGATCATGCTGGATATTTATCCGGCACGTGAATTGCCTATTGAGGGCGTTAATTCAGAAATGCTGCTGAACAGGATGGAGCTGCAAAATAAACGGAAACTGAGCAAACAGGAAGCGCTGGATGCTGTAGCCCATGAAAAGCCAGAATTATTACTGACCGTAGGCGCCGGCGATATTGATACTTTGGTAAACGCTTTAAAAGAAATATTAAGCAATGAATAGAAAACTCATTTGGAGACGTGTGTTGATCATATCTGCCTGGGTGGTTTGCCTGGGTGGCCTCATCGCGCTCATGAGTTTTATTGAAATAAAAAAGGCCGGTGTTATTTGCACGGTTGTAAAAGTGAATATCCCCGGCAGTCAGTATTTTATTGATAAGCAGGAGGTAGACCAGATCTTGCAAACCAGCAGTCATACACTAATAGGGCGCAAACTGGAAGGAATAGATATACAGGACCTGGAAAATAAGCTCAGGGCGAATCCATTTATTGAATTTGCCAAGGTTTATACGGAGATGGATGGTGTGTTACGTGTCGAAGTAAGTCAGCGCCAGCCAATACTGCGTATCATGAACCATTATGATATGGATTTTTATGTTGATCAGCATGGTTTAAAGATCCCGTTGTCGCCAAACTTTACCGCCAGGGTGCTGGTGGCCAATGGTTTTATAGACGAGCTATTTACCAACCATGTGGACTCCTTGCATACCAAATTGGCCAAGGACTTGTTCCTGACCGCCGATTATATCCGCAAGGACTCCTTATGGGACGCGCAGATAGCACAGCTGTATGTAAATAAAGACCATGAAATTGAACTGATCCCGCGTGTAGGGAGCCAAAGAATATTGATCGGTAATGCCGATTCGCTGCAGGTGAAATTTGCAAACCTGATAGCGTTTTATAAACAGGTACTGCCAAAGGTGGGCTGGGATAAATACAGCACTATAAATATAAAATACTCCGGCCAGGTGGTTGGTATTAAAAATGAAAATATGAAAGCAGATTCGATCAAAGCAAGCAAGGCCAAAAGCCTGAAGCCCGATTCTGCAAAAATGGAAAAGGATACATCTCAAATAAATTAGGAATATGGACAAAAGCTCAACTCAAGACAAAAGTTCGCCAATTGTAGTAGGATTGGATATCGGGACGACTAAAATATGCGCCATTGTTGGGCGCAGGAGCAAGAAC
This sequence comes from Mucilaginibacter sp. RCC_168, assembly GCF_041355315.1. Classification (NCBI taxonomy): domain Bacteria; kingdom Pseudomonadati; phylum Bacteroidota; class Sphingobacteriia; order Sphingobacteriales; family Sphingobacteriaceae; genus Mucilaginibacter; species Mucilaginibacter sp. RCC_168. The sequence continues at coordinate 117,390 of NZ_JBFUPN010000001.1, read as the reverse complement.
GGGAAGATTGAGGTATTAGGAATTGGCAAGGCCGAATCTGCGGGTGTTACCCGTGGTATGGTATCAAATATTGATAAAACAGTACAGGGGATCTCCCAGGCGGTTGATGTGGCCGGGGCTCAATCCAATGTAGATATCAAAGTGGTATTTGTGGGTATTGCAGGTCAGCATATTAAAAGCCTGCAGCACCGGGGATTGATAACCCGTCGTGACCTGCAATCAGAAATAGGCCGTAAGGATATCGATAAACTCATTGAAGATATGTACAACCTGGTGATGCCTCCGGGCGAGGAGATCATCCATGTGTTGCCGCAGGAGTTTACGGTAGATAACGAGCCTGGTATTAAAGACCCGATTGGCATGGCAGGTGTGCGCCTGGAAGCAAACTTCCACATCATATCCGGCCAGGTAACGGCTATTAAAAATATTGTGAAATGTGTTAATAAGGCCAGTCTGGATAGCCAGGATCTGATCCTGGAGCCATTAGCTTCTTCCGAATCGGTATTGAGCGAAGAGGAAAAAGAAGCAGGTGTAGTGCTGGTAGATATTGGTGGTGGTACTACCGACGTGGCCATATTCCACGAAGGTATTATCCGTCATACCGCGGTGATCCCATTTGGTGGTAACAGCGTAACCGAAGATATCCGCGAGGGTTGTTCGGTAATGCGTAACATAGCCGAGCAGTTAAAAGTAAGGTTTGGATCGGCCCTGGCTGATGAAAATAAAGAGAACGAAATTGTTTGTGTACCCGGTTTACGTGGCCGCGAGCCCAAAGAGATCTCTGTAAAAAACCTGGCCTACGTGATACAGGCCCGCATGGAAGAAATTGTAGAGCATGTATACTACGAGATTAAATCATCAGGTTACGAGAAAAAACTGATAGCCGGTATTGTAATAACCGGTGGTGGCGCTCAGCTGAAGCACTTACGTCAACTGGTGGAGTTTGTTACCGGGCTGGATTGTCGTGTGGGTTACCCTACCGAGCACCTGGCCAAAAACGAAGTGCTGCCAAAAAATATTTATGAGGAGCTGCAGAGCCCGACCTTTGCAACAGGCATTGGCTTGCTGATAAAAGGTATCCAGAAAACGGAGTACATGACCGCGGCGCCTGCAACAGATACAAGAACAGAAAAACCAAAATACGAGCCCAAAAAAGAAGGCGGTTTGTTTGACAGGTTGCTGAAAAAAAGCATCACGTTTATAAAGGATGACATAAATGATGAGGATTTTTTGAAATAGGTTTTATAGTATCAAGTAGTTAGTATCAAGTATCAAGATCTTTGAAAATCGTTTGTCTTGATACTTGATACGAGCTACTTGATACCAAAGTTTTACACATAAAGCAACTTTTCCACATTATTGACAATTGTGGAAAACCTTTGTGGAAAAAGTACTATTATTACGATGGTAAAATCTAAATATTGGTTGAATCACATATAGCTGAAAACGAAGATTATGCAGTTTGAGATGTTAAAAGAAAAATCGTCAATCATCAAAGTAATTGGTGTTGGCGGTGGCGGCGGTAACGCGGTGAACCATATGTACAGGCAGGGAATTACCGGTGTTGACTTTATAATTTGCAACACTGATGCCCAGGCGCTGGAGTTAAGTCCTATACCTAACAAGGTACAGTTGGGCGCAAGTCTTACTGAAGGGATGGGTGCCGGTTCAATACCCGAGGTGGGCAAAAACTCAGCTATTGAGAATATCGACGATATTAAGCAGATGCTGGGTGTAAATACCAAAATGTTGTTTATTACAGCTGGTATGGGCGGTGGTACCGGTACAGGCGCAAGCCCTATCATTGCCAAAGCGGCCCGCGAAATGGATATATTAACGGTAGGTATTATTACCACCCCGTTTTCATTTGAAGGGAAACGCCGTAAAATGCAGGCCGACGCCGGTTTGGAAGAGCTGAAAAAATATGTCGATTCGTTCCTGGTGATATCAAACGACAGGTTACGCCAGATCTTCGGCAACTTAACCATGAGCTCTGCTTTTGCACAGGCCGATAATATATTAACAACTGCCGCTAAAGGCATAGCCGAGATCATAACCTTACCAGGTTATATCAACGTTGATTTTAAGGATGTACGCACCGTAATGAAAGATAGCGGTGTATCCATCATGGGCAGCTGCTCTGCCGAAGGCGAGAACCGTGCTTTAAAAGCGGTTGAAGGCGCGTTGGCATCACCGTTGTTAAAAGATAATGAGATTGAAGGCGCACGATATATATTGCTCAACATCAGCTCTGGTATACATGAAGTAACCATGGATGAGGTGAGCATCATTACCGATTACATACAGGAAGAAGCCGGTTTAGCTGCCGACCTGATATGGGGTAATTGCGTGGACGATAACCTGGGCGACCAACTATCGGTTACCATCATAGCTACCGGTTTCCAAACCAAGGATGAGCGCGAAAAAGAGAACAGTAACAAAAAGATCATTTCTATGCTGGAGCCTGAGGCTAAACCTTTGGTAAAACCGGTAAATGAATTTATCAACCCGGTTAATAAAGCCACCGCTACTGCCGAGCCTTATATTAAACCAAAGGATGAGCCAAAACAAACAGGCTTGTTTGATATGTTTGCCGCGGGTCGTTCTGAAGAAAAAGAAGAAGTGGTGATGAGGTATAACCTGGATGAAGAGGAAGCGGAGGAAGATAACGAACCGGATACCGCGGGCTTCACCTTTAAAATGAGTGAGCCGGAATCATACGCGCCTGTTAAAGAAGAAAGAATGCCCGAGCCACCAGTTCCCGCTCCAGAACCGGAACCTGTAGTAGGTGCCGATGATCATAAAACAAATGAATCCATCGAAGAGCAGCTGAAAAAATCGCGCGAGCGTATCATGAGGTTGAAGGACCTGAGCATGAAACTGCGTAGCGGTAACATACAGGAGCTGGAAAATGTACCAGCCTACAAACGCAAGGAAATAGCGCTGCAGGAAACCCCGCAATCTGACGAAAGCCAGATCTCCAGGTTCAGCCTGATGCCGGATAACGAGGGTAATACCGAGATCCGCAAGAATAACTCTTTCCTGCATGATAATGCTGATTGAGGAGCAAGGATAAAGAGATAAAGGAGCAAGGACTGAAAACCACAACAATAAAGACAGGAAAGTTATCACAAGAAAAATCTTCAGATAACTTTCCTGTTCTTGTTTAAAACAAATGCGATTCCTGTCCTTATTCTTGTTCCAATAATCCTTGCTCCTTCCACTCAGTTATAACCTATTCTAAAAAGTTATAGCTATTGCTGCGAGCCGAATAAACAGCTATATTTGTATTTTAAAATACTATCTACAAAAGCATACTATTTTGGATCTATTTGATAAAATAACAAAAAACTCTGGCGGCCCCATCGGTCAGCACCAAAAATGGTCGCACAGTTATTTTACATTTCCTAAGCTGGAAGGAGAGATTGGCCCGCATATGCAATTTAACGGCAAAGAACATTTGATCTGGAGCCTGAACAATTACCTAGGTTTGGCCAATCACCCCGAAGTAAGGGAAGCCGACGCAAAAGCCGCTGCCGATTATGGTATGGCTTACCCTATGGGAGCGCGTATGATGTCTGGTAATTCCATCCATCACGAAGAGCTGGAAAACAACCTGGCATCTTTTGTAGGTAAAGAAGCTGCCTTTTTATTGAACTATGGTTACCAGGGTATGGTATCCATTATAGATGCGCTGGTTGACAGGAACGATGTTATTGTTTATGATGCCGAATCGCACGCTTGTATCATTGACGGTGTGCGCCTGCATATGGGCAAACGTTTTGTTTATCAGCATAACGATGTGGAAAGCTGCGAAAAACAACTGGAACGTGCTACCCGCCTGGCCGAACAAACCGGTGGCGGTATCTTACTGATCACCGAAGGCGTTTTTGGCATGTCGGGCGTTCAGGGCAAGTTGAAAGAAATTATAGAACTTAAAAAGAAATACGATTTTCGTTTATTGGTTGATGACGCGCATGGTTTTGGAACCATGGGTAAAACCGGTGCCGGTACGCACGAAGAACAAGGCTGTATTGATGGTGTTGATGTTTACTTCGCCACTTTTGCCAAATCAATGGCTGGCATTGGCGCTTTTGTAGCTGCCGATGAGCAGATAGTTCATTTCTTGCGTTATAATATGCGGTCACAAACTTTTGCCAAGGCATTGCCAATGCCAATGGTAATAGGCTTAAAAAAGCGCTTTGAACTATTAAAATCAAAACCCGAGTTACGCGAAAAGCTATGGCTCATTGCCTCAACCCTCCAAAAGGGTTTAAAAGAGCGTGGTTTTGACCTGGGCGCCAGCAATACTATGGTTACTCCGGTGTTTTTAAAGGGCGACTTGTATGAGGCTACTGCCCTTACCCGCGACCTGCGCGAAAACTATGGCATCTTCTGCTCTATCGTAATTTACCCGGTGATCCCTAAAGGATTGATCGTGCTGCGTATCATACCAACCGCTGCCCATTCTTTAGAGGATGTACAGCGTACCCTCGACGCCTACAGCGAAATGGCCGAGAAACTAAAATCAGGTTACTACAAGGAGGATAAGCTGGAAATTGCTTAAGTCTTCATGATATAAAATAAAAAAGCCCTGGTTTACCGGGGCTTTTTTCATGAGTTTAAATGTTGTCTTTATCTTTCCAAAGACTGGATTGCCTGATAGCCAAATTCGTTTTTAATATTTCTTTTATATATCCGCTGCCAGGATCAGTAGCCTGTTTTAAGAAAATATCAGCTGCGGCCACGCCAATTTCAAATGCTGGTTGTGCAACAGTTGTTAGGGGAGGATCAATCACTGTAGCGGTAGGATCGTCGTTAAAACCAACAACCGCGATATCACGAGGTATTTTTATTCCCTTTTGCTTTAAGGTAAGCATCACACCGATAGCCACCGGATCACAAACCGCAAATATGGCATCGATGGAAACCTGGTCAGTGAACATTTTTTCCGTCGTGGCTATTCCCTGGGTTCTTTCAAAACCACATTCATAGATCAACTCGTTATTTATGGGGATATGATGCTTTTTCAAAGCGTCTTTGTATCCCTGTAATCGGTTTTGTGCCAGTGCAATATTTAATGGCCCGGTAAAGTGAGCTATCCTTTTGCAACCCTGCTCAATCAAGTGCTCTACTATTTTAAAAGCACCCTCATAATCATCAACCGATACGCTGTTGCTTTGAATACCGGCGGGCAATCGATCGAAGAAAATCAGGGGAATATCCTTGTTCAAAAACGACTGAAAATGATCCATGTTGACGGTTTCTTTTGAAACGGACACGATCAGTCCATCTACTTTGGCCGATAATAATGTTTTGGATACGATCACCTCTCTTTCATATAACTCGTGCGATTGGCAAATGATCACTTTATAACCTGCTTTATAGGCCACATCCTCAATCCCGGCTATTACCGTCGAAAAAAAGTAATGCGATAAGATAGGGACGATTACCCCTATGGTTTTGGTTGATTTTTTAAATAAGCTGGCAGCAATGGCATTGGGCTGGTAATTATATTTTTCGGCCAGTTCCTGTACAGCTTTCTTAGTAGCCGCACCAATGGAGTGATGGTTCTGCAGCGCCCGTGATACCGTACTTTTAGAAACGTTTAATTCGTTTGCTATGTCAATTAAAGTAATTTCCTTATTTAATTTATAACGATCCTCTATGCTCATGCTTACTTTGTACGTGTATTCCGGAAAATCATCTAATTTATCATTATTCCCGCTATAAGTAATCTTTCTGACACACAATAAATTGTAATAAAAATTCTTTTGTGAATTAATTTTATATATTTACACAACCGGTTGCGTAAATATATTATAAACCATCTATAAACTAAAGAAGAATGAGAAAAATTCAACTAATGGCAACTGCCTTGGGGGCAGGTTGCGTGCTACTGCTATCTCAATGCACCAAAGATGTAAAAACCAATTCCACAGGTAATGGAGATGTTGCTGCACAAACCAATGGAAAATTGTCCACCATGTCGCTGTTATTTAACGGTGATGCATCTCTCGGCTCAAGCAATGTATGGAAGGACGTGAATATTGAGGGCTCAGGTGCCATGACAACCGTGAATGATGAAACCAACACCCTTTGCTGGCAATTTACCAAACCGGCAGGCAGTCACCGTACCGAAGGTCATGGTGCCAAAAACTACCAGGCACAAATTGGCTCCGAGTTTTACATCGGCTGGACAGACAAACTGTATATGCCTGCCTCGTTAAAAACGGATGCTGTATTCCAGTGGAAATCATATCCTACCAGTACTACAGCTAATCATCCTTTAATGCTGCGCACCAATAATGGGAATCTGGAGCTGCAATACTTTGATATTAATCACGTGGCCAGCGTTCCCTGGTCAATCCCCCTTGCTGTAAGTACCTGGCAATCCTTTGTCTTACGCATAAAGTCATCAGATAGCGCCACCGATGGCTATATTGAACTATGGTATAACGGGGTAAAACAAACGTTTACTAATAGTAGTCAGCGTTACTACTGCCGTACCTTCGACAGCGACTACTGCGATCCAAAATGGGGTGTATATGGCGGCGATGCTTCACAAGCAACCCATATTGTTAAAAAGATACGGATTGGTACAAGTTATGCAGATGTAGCTCCATAACCACAAAAAGAAGCCCTGGTTTAGCGGGGCTTCTTTTTGTGGTTATCCGTATCCCGAATGATATTTGGCCCTGGAGTCAGCTTATAATCCACCTCAAGCGTTTTCTCTATGATCCAATGATCATTTTTATATGATAGATAAAACTCGGCTTGTGATCCAACGCCTGTCATCAGTATTTTTGCGTATGCCTTATTATCACCAACAGTTATACTGTCTGCTTTTAACATATAGGGCATTTCAACATTTGAGAAGGTATCATATTCATAGGCTTTATCCATCAGGCTATCAGGTACAAACTTATAGGTGATGGGGTATTTGCCCCAGTTGAATTTTTGATCTCCATTAAAATATTTTGATTTGTTTAATACTACTTTAGTAATATGATATGGATATGTCGGACTCATATTGACTAAGTATTCTCTATACAACGAATCGATACAAGTTTGAATAATTGCCGTATTAACCGATTTGCCATTTATTGCGGATGGTGTGTTTGGGTCGATACAGGAAGATTGTAATATCAGCAACAAGAGTGAAAATTTCTTCATGCAGGTAGTAGTGTAGGCTTAATGTTTAAATATAATTGTTTTACAACAACAAAAATCAAAGCAAAATATTTTATTGTTCAATTGCACGCACACATTTTATTACCATATTTGTTATGAAACTGATTTTAACAAATTATCCATTAATATAGGTACACATGCAAGAATTAGACCCCTCCGTACTACAAAAAGTAAATACATGGCTTCAAGGCAGCTACGATGCTGATGTTAAACAACAGATACAAAAATTACTGGATGATAAGGCATATACAGAATTAACAGATTCATTTTATAAAGACCTGGAATTCGGAACAGGTGGTCTTCGCGGTATTATGGGCCCGGGCTCAAACCGTGTTAATAAGTACACCATCGGTACTGCCACTCAGGGACTGGCCAACTATCTTAAAAAAACTTATCCTGGCGAAAAAATTAAAGTAGCCATCGCGCATGATAGTCGTAACAATGCCGATCTTTTGGCTTCTACTACAGCCGAGGTTTTTTCGGCAAATGGTATCCACGTATATTATTTTGAAGCCTTACGCCCAACGCCTGAGCTTTCCTTCGCGGTACGCCACCTGGGTTGCAAAAGTGGAGTAATGCTTACCGCGTCGCACAATCCAAAAGAATACAATGGTTATAAAGCTTACGGTGATGACGGCGGACAGTTGGTTGCCCCACATGATAAAGCCGTAATGGACGAAGTAGCAGCTATAAAAAGTATTGATGAGGTTAAATTTAACCGCGTTGAAGAAAATATAGAAACAATAGGTAAGGATATAGATGATCTGTACCTGGCCGAAATTGTGAAGCTTTCTGTATCGCCAGAAGCCATTAAAAGACAAAAGGATCTTAAAATTGTATACTCGCCAATCCATGGTACGGGTATCACATTGACACCTAAAGCATTACAGCTTTTTGGTTTTGAAAATGTGATACTGGTTGATGAACAAACCACGCCAGATGGTAATTTCCCAACCGTAGTATATCCAAATCCTGAAGAAAAGGAAGCATTAACACTGGCGCTGAAAAAGGCCCAGGAAACCGATGCCGACCTGGTACTGGCAACCGATCCGGATGCTGACCGTGTAGGTATCGCCGTAAAAAATGATCAGAACGAATTTATACTGCTTAACGGTAACCAAACCGGCAGTTTGCTCATCAATTACTTGCTGACCGCATGGCAGGATAAAGGCAAGCTTACCGGCAAGGAGTACATCGTTAAAACCATTGTAACCTCCAACCTGATTGAGGCGATTGCCAAAGCCAAAAATGTGACCTATTATAATACACTTACAGGGTTTAAATATATTGGCGAGCTGATGACCAAATTACAAGGCAAGGAAACCTTTATTGGTGGCGGCGAAGAAAGCTATGGCTACCTGATAGGGGAGCTGGTACGTGATAAGGATGCCATTGTATCCAGCGCGTTTATTGCCGAAATGACCGCCTTTTATAAAGATCAGGGAAGCAGTTTGTTTGAAGCTCTTATTGATACCTATATCCAGTATGGTTTCTATAAAGAAAAACTGATCTCGATCACCAAAAAAGGTAAAACCGGTGCCGAAGAAATTGTGGCGATGATGGATAAATTCAGGAACAATCCGCCGGCTACCTTAGGCGGATCAAAGGTGATCACCCTGAAAGATTATGAAAAAGGCATAGAAACTGATTTGAACAGCAATACCACCAAAGCGCTGGAATTGCCAAAATCAGATGTATTGCAATTCATCACCGAAGACGGAAGCATTATATCTGCCCGTCCATCAGGTACCGAACCTAAGATCAAGTTCTATTGCAGCGTAAATGGAAAGCTGGCCAGCAAAGCTGCTTACCATGAAACCGACCAGCAACTGGAAGCAAAGATCGATACCATTATGAAAGATCTGGGAGTTTAATCCTGGTAAAAACATATGAAACAACAAAGGCGCCGACAGGCGCCTTTGTTGTTTCTATCAAACGCGTCATTGCGAGCGATAGCGTGGCAATCCCTAAAATACAGAGCGGCTCTGCTTATCGGGGATTGCCACGCTATCGCTCACAATGACGTAGAGGGGGATGTTGCTAAAACCTTTTAAAATAAAATCCCAATGTCTTTCGGATAACCAAAGGCTTTTATATTTTTACGGCTACCATTAAAAAATCTTTATGCTCACCAGAAGACATTTTATCAAACTGAACGGCGTAGCCGCCGCGGGTATTACCCTGGGTGTTACACCTTCATTATTTGCCAGCACTTTGCCCGCGTTTGAAAGTAAACGCCCTAAACTGGCCGATCGTAAATTTACCAGTAAGGCGGTTGAGGCCCTTATTCAAAAGGTGAAAAAAGATATTAAAGATCCCGAACTGGCCTGGCTGTTTGAAAACTGCTATCCCAATACCCTGGATACTACCGTAAACTATTCCGAAGCCGGTGGTAAGTCCGATACCTTTGTAATTACCGGCGATATTAACGCCATGTGGATGCGCGATTCATCCGCACAGGTTTGGCCATATTTGCCACTGATCAAGACCGACACAGCGCTTAAAAAGCTGATACAGGGCGTATTGAGCCGTCAGGCTAAGTGTGTGCAGATAGATCCCTATGCCAATGCCTTTAACCAGGGGCCAACCGGCAGCGAGTGGGATACCGACAATACCGATATGAAGCCGGAACTGCACGAGCGCAAATGGGAGATCGACTCCCTTTGTTACCCGGTACGATTGGCTTATAATTACTGGAAGATCAGCGGCGACAGCAGCTTTTTTGATGAAAGCTGGCAAAAAGCCGGTAAGATCATCCTGAAAACCTTTAAGGAGCAGCAGCGTAAGGAAGGTAAAGGTCCTTATCATTTCCAACGAAAAACCGAAGTTGCCAGCGATACCGCGCCTAACAGGGGTTATGGTAACCCGGTTAAACCTGTAGGGTTGATCTGTTCTATCTTCCGCCCATCTGATGATGCCACCATTTATCCATTTCTGATACCGTCAAATTATTTCGCTGTTACCAGTTTAAACCAAATGGCCGAAATGTATGCCACCATCGGTAACGACAGCGGAACATCTGCCGCCTGCCGTGCCCTTGCTGCCGAAGTTGAAGTTGCACTTAAAAAATACGCTGTAGCCCAGCATCCGGAGTATGGTAAAATATTAGCCTTTGAGGTTGATGGTTACGGTAATCAGTTATTTATGGACGATTCCAACGTGCCCAGTTTACTGGCATTGCCTTACCTGGATTCTTTGCCGGTTACCGACCTGCTGTACCAAAATACCCGTAAGTTTGTGTTAAGCCAAAACAATCCTTACTTCTTTAAAGGCAAAGTAGCAGAAGGCATTGGCGGTCCGCACGTTGGGATAGGTTATATATGGCCTATGGCTATTATTATGCGTGGCTTAACCTCTACCCATAAAGATGAGATCACCGAATGTTTGCGGTTATTAAAGACGACGCATGCAGGCACGGGCTTTATGCATGAGTCGTTCAATAAGGATAATGCCGATGATTTTACCCGTAAATGGTTTGCCTGGGCTAACACTTTATTTGGAGAATTGATCATCAAAACACACCAGCATTATCCGGATATATTGCAGAAAATCATTTAATACGATTTTTAATATATGATTTGTATTTAAATACGAATTTTTTCAACTAAAATCATATAAAATATTATTATATAAAATAATTTTTTGTATTAAATATTTATATTGAAATTATTATCGAAAATATTTTATTATCTTTTGTTTTTAATATAATAAATGTTCACTTAAATATCCATTAATCCTTTAAAATGTGGAAAAAAACCACTTTTAAGGCAGTATTTTTTTGCTTTAAAAGTTTTTAATTAAAAAAAAACATTATAGATTAGCTTTAGTTAAAACAATAAACCTCAATAATTTTAAAAGGAGTAATTAAATGAAAAAATTTACTGAAGTAAAAGAGCTTGTAGCTTCATTGGAGGCCGACGCCGACAAATTCTACAACAAAGGAAACAGCGCTGCCGGAACACGTGTTCGTAAAGGCATGCAAGATCTTAAAAACCTGGCACAGGCTATCCGTCTGGAAGTACAGGAAGCTAAAAATAAAGAAGCTTAGTAGGATTTTTCTTATTCCAATAAAAAACCCGGTTATATGATAACCGGGCTTTTTTGTTGAAGATTATTTGCTTGTTTTCAGGAAAGCTTGTCTGTTTCCAGTTTAATGGCGTCGGCTATCTTGCTGCTTACCGGTACCAATGGCAGGCGCAAATGCTCGTCACAAACGCCCAGATGTTTCAGGGCGTTTTTGGCACCTGCGGGATTACCTTCCACAAACATTAAGCGGGTAAACTCAACCAGGCTGGCGTTTATTTTTTGCGCAGCTTTGTAATCGTTATTAAGCAATAAACTGATCATGGCCGACAGTGGTTTAGGCAAAGCATTACCAATAACCGATATCACACCAACGGCACCCATCGCCATCATAGGCAGCGTAACCGGATCGTCGCCTGATATTACTAAAAACTCCTCCGGCTTATCGCGCATCAGATGGTTAAACAGGTCGAAATTACCCGAAGCCTCTTTGATGCCGATGATGTTTTTAAAATCGCGGGCCAGGCGTACGGTTGTTTCGGCTGCTATAGTGCTGCCGGTACGGCTGGGTACATTATATAAAATTACCGGCAGTGGCGCAACCTGTGCTATCGCTTTGTAGTGCTGATAGATACCCTCCTGGGTAGGTTTGTTATAGTGCGGACTTGATGATAATATGGCATCGTAACCGGTAACATCAAATTCTTTGACTTGCTCAACTACCTCATGAGTATTATTACCGCCTATACCGGCAACCAGATTTACGCGCTTCTTGACAACCTCCGCTGTAAATGCCCAAACCTGCTTTCGCTCGTCGGCATTCAATGTGGCGCTTTCGCCGGTTGTACCTAATGATACCAGGTATTGCACCCCGCCATCAATCAAATGTTCAATAAGGTTTCTTAAACCCTCGTAGTCAACTTGACCATCCGCCTGAAAAGGGGTCACCATGGCTACCCCTGTTCCGTAAAATATATTCATGAGTAAAATTAAAGGACGCTAATATAGCGTTTTAGTATCAAGTAGCTAGTATCAAGTATCAAGATACTCTGACCGGCTTTAGCATTTTGATATAAGGTTAGCACCTCTCTGCTTTATATTAAAGTCTTGATACTTGATACTAGCTACTTGATACTAAAAAGAAACCCCCAGCCTGATAGCCGAATTGGTGTTGCTGCCGCTGTTGAATGATTTGCCATACATCAGCCTGATATTTAGATATTGCAGACCGAAACCAAGCTCGGTATAATTTTTAAGCGTAGGGGTGTACAGGTAATTTACATCCACAATTTCCTGCAGCTTCAATTTGCGGATGAGGGGGATCTTGTTGGTGATAAAGCCCATGAAATTGTGCTCCAGGTGACCTTCAGCATATTTATCGGGTGTGCTGAAGTTGTAATAATCCAGCAGCAGGAACCGGTTGATGCCGGGAGTGTAGGCCAATAACTGGTTGCCGTCAAAGTGTTTATAATCAGGGAAGTATAGTTTGTTGGCATTCAGGAATTTACCTGCGCCTATAAAAAAGGAGGTTTTACCATAGAAACCCATATCGATGTTTGATTTGGATATGTCGGCGCTTAACAGGTCATAATCTACATCAGATCCCAGTACATTTTTTATGCCTTTGGTGTAGTTTATACCGATAGTAGGGTATTTTGATGGTAGATACCGCCGGCCCGATGGATAGGTTTCATACTGATCGCTAAAATTATAGCTGGTGCGTAATGCTATTTTGAACGATTGATTTTCCGGGAACAGCGGAATATCCAGTGCCGGGTTCAAAGGATTGTTGGAGGTGAACTGATGGTTTTGCGGACTAAAGAAACTATACGTAGTACTGTTGGCCAGTGATTTGCGATTGGCCCACTCTGCCGTGGCGCTCGCCAGCCATCCGCCCACAACGCGACCGGACAGTGAAGCCGATACAAATTGTTTTTGATACAGCTTCTGATAGTTTTGCCGCTCAAACAAAGTATACAGCGAATTAACAAGGGTAGATACCGGCTGCTGATTGTTCAGGTCGGTAATGTCAGATCCGCCGCGGATACCAAGGGTAAACCGCTGGCCTACAGGCATGGCTGCTCCCACAGTGCCATTGAGCAGATGATTCGAAAAACCGTAACGGATATGACTATCCAATAGCAGCGAACGGTTATTAAGTGTGTCGATTACTTTGGTATATGACACGCCGTAGTTGATAGCGAGACCTTCTACCGTATTATAAAGCGCCGAACCTAATAGGCCATCATAATGGAAATTCTCCTTTTTATACCGGTTTCGGACATCCACGCCGGTGAGCAATATCCCCAGGGGTTTTACCTCATTATTGGCCTTATCCAACGAATCGAGGTATTGTTTCGACTCGCGTTTGCGGGCCAGTTTATCCTTATTGATATAGTCGGTCTTTTCTTCGTTGGTTAGGGGGATAGGGCGCTGCTCATTCCAATAGGTCGAATCTTTGTTGGTGCCTTTGTCTATCCGCAAAACTTCGGCGAAATTGGTTTTGGCAAAGCTGGGCTCCAGGTCGTAATTTTTATATATCGAAATATAATAACCGCCAACTTTAAAGCCCAGTAAACCTCCTGTAAATTCAAATTTAATACTGGCTGGCATCCAGGCGGTATTGTTGTTCACAGGGTAAAATTGCTGGTTTACTTTAAGGGTATCAACCAGGTTGATGTTGGCCTTTTTGGTAATGAACAATTGCAGGGCCGATAAGCGCCAGCTATCATCCAGTATATAAATGTAGCCCTCAAAGCAAGGGTCATGCGCGCGTTTGGGCGTTACCTGGATCTTGTTGATGGTTTCGCCGTTCTCAACAGAAATACCCATCCATTTGTAGTTGTAATAGAACAGGGCATTATCGGCAATGGGCGATACCAGCGGGCGGTTGCTCAAGCCATCCCAGGTTTCAAAATTCTCATAAAAATTAACCGCCATATCCGATGCACGGTTAAAGCTGAACGCCCGGTTTTGTCCCGATACTTTGGAGGATACCTGCACCTCATGTACCTTGTTGGGACGCATAAAACTATATTTTGATTCCGATTCTGACAGATAAACAATGCCTGTACGGTTGGAGTCGAGACCAGCCTCGTTAGTAGCTTTCTGCACATCAAAACCCAGGAACTTTTTGGGCGCGGCCAATAACTTTTGCAAACCTTTAATATAAATATCGCAGGTGTAAGCATTAACTTCTGTCAAATAAGTTTTACGTTTTTTGATGGCCTTGCGGATGATGGCATAAGCAGGGTCTTCGCCGCCAGCATGTATAGAGATAGCTTTAAGCTGATAGGTTTCGGTTTGGAGCGAGATATTGATCACCTGGTTACCACTAAGACCCACCTGCCGGCTTTGCTGACCATAGCCTACTGCTTTATATTGCAGCTCGTAGTTACCGGCGCTTAATTGCAGCTGATACACCCCTTCGCTATTGGCCGAAGTGCCCTTGGATGTATTTTTAACATAGATGGATGCGAAGGGAACGGGTTTGTTTTGCTCGTCGGTTATTTTGCCGCTGATGGTAAATTGCTGGGCAAATAGAGGTGCGCCCCATGATAAAAACAGGGCAAATAGTAAGGCATGTTTCATTTAGCAGGTAGTTTGTACTAAGATGAAACTTAATTACTAAATGTTACAACACAGTTTTGTTAAATAATGTGAAATTGATTAAAAATAGAAATGCCGGTGTTTTAACCGGCAATCTCAAATCTCATATCTAACCAATCATCGACAGTAACTCCTCATCACCGATGATAGGGATATTTAGCTTTTGCGCCTTCTCCAGCTTTGCGGGGCCCATGTTATCACCGGCAACTACGTAGCTGAGCTTGGCCGATATGCTGCTCAGTATTTTACCGCCGTTTTGCTCTATCAGATCCTTCAGCTCATCGCGCGAATATTTTTCGAATACACCGGATATGATAAAGCTTTGCCCGCTTAATTTTTCACTGGCCAGTTTTACTTCTTTAATGTCGGCAACAAATTGCAGACCCAGCGCTTTTAATTTTTCAATTTCTTCCCGGTGTTTTTCATCCGCGAAATAATCAATCAGGCTTTGGGCTATGCGCTCGCCAATTTCATCGGCGGTAACCAGTTCTTCCTGGGTGGCGGCCATCAGTCCGTCGATAGATTTAAAATGGACGGCCAGTTTTTTAGCAACGGTTTCGCCAATGTAACGGATCCCCAGGCCAAACAGCACTTTTTCAAAAGGCATTTGTTTCGACTTCTCGATACCTTCCAGCATGTTGGTGATGGATTTGTCGCCAAAGCGGTCCATCTGTTTTAATTCATCTGCATGCTCATGCAGCTTATAAATATCGCTGATATGGCTGATGAACCCGCGCGAATACAGGGTTTCGATGGTCTCATCACCCAGGCCGTCAATATCCATAGCCTTGCGACCGATAAAGTGCTGCATTTT
The DNA here is from genome assembly GCF_041355315.1 of Mucilaginibacter sp. RCC_168. NCBI lineage: Bacteria > Pseudomonadati > Bacteroidota > Sphingobacteriia > Sphingobacteriales > Sphingobacteriaceae > Mucilaginibacter > Mucilaginibacter sp. RCC_168. The sequence continues at coordinate 101,750 of NZ_JBFUPN010000001.1, read as the reverse complement.
ACCCACAATTTGCGGAGGGCAGCCTTCATCATTGGGGCAGTAAAAAGCAGCTTCGCCTTCTTTGCGTTCCAGCGGGGTATTGCAGGCCGGGCAGGTGGTGCGGTATACTACGGGCACAGCGTTCTGCGCCCTTTTTTCGGGATTTACGCTGATGATCTTCGGGATGATCTCTCCGCCTTTTTCCACAAAAACGGTATCTCCTTCGTGCAGGTCCAAACGGATGATCTCGTTGGCGTTGTGCAGTGTGGCGCGTTTAACCGTGGTGCCGGCCAGCAATACCGGCTTTAAATTGGCTACCGGTGTAACAGCGCCCGTACGGCCAACCTGGTAACTTACGCTCAGCAGTTCGGTTTCCACCCGTTCGGCTTTAAATTTATAGGCTATGGCCCAGCGCGGCGATTTGGCCGTAAAGCCCAACTCCTGTTGCTGGGAATAATTATTTACCTTGATCACTATACCATCGGTATCATAGCTCAGGCCAAACCGGTCCTTATCCCATTTGGCTATAAATTCAAATACTTCGTCAATATTACTACAAAGGCGGCTATGTTCGTTGGTATGAAAACCCCAGCTTTTAACAGCCTGCAAGCTTTCCCAGTGAGTTTTAAACACGGGTTTTTCGGTATACAGAAAATACAGGAAACAATCCAGCGGACGTTTAGCTACCTCGGCCGAATCCTGCATTTTAACGGTGCCCGAGGCAAAGTTGCGGGGGTTAGCATATGCAACCTCTCCGTTCTCTAAGCGTTCGTTATTGAGGCGTTCAAAGGCTTTGCGGTGCATAAAAACCTCGCCGCGTATATCAAAGTAGCTGGGATATCCGGCACCTTCATGCAGACGTTTGGGTATGGTGTTAATGGTGCGTATGTTGGCAGTTACTTCATCGCCCTGCACGCCGTCGCCTCGGGTAACGGCACGTACCAGCTTGCCGTCTTCATAAGTTAAACTCATAGACAGGCCATCAAATTTCAGCTCGCATACATACTCAAAGTTATCGCCAATGGCCTTGCGGATGCGCTGATCAAAATCAAGCAATTCCTGTTCATTGTAGGTATTGCCTAATGACAGCATGGGCCAGCGGTGCCTGTAAGTCACAAACTCCTTGGTAATATCGCCGCCAACTTTTTGCGTCGGCGAATCCGGATCGGCAAACTCCGGAAATTCTTTTTCCAGCTTATTGAGCTGTTCTAATTTCTTATCAAAATCAAAATCGGCAATGGTAGGCATGGCCAGCACATAGTAGTTGTAGTTGTGCTGTTTTAATTCGGTTGTTAAGGCCTTGATCTGGTTTTTGGCTTCCGCTGGTGACATAGATGCGAAGTTAAGAAATTACTTTATTCCATAGTTTACAAACTATAAAACTGGATGTAATTCAAATTGTCGGGCGGCAGTCGACTCACCCTGTCATCGCTGCGCTCGACATCCCTCTCTTCGCCTGCGGCGGAAAGAGGGGGCAACAAAATATCAAAAAGTAACGTCATTGCGAGGTACGAAGCAATCTCTATGCTATACTGAGTGGCTCTGCAAATCGGGGATTGCTTCGTACCTCGCAATGACGTATGGGTAAGTAACCCTCTTTGCCGCAAAGCGGTAGAGAGGGTCGTCCAGCGTAGCGCAGACGGGGTGAGTCCACCGCGCGACAATATTACTTACAAACTATAAACGCTGTTTTGGCCAAATATAAAAATGAATAAAAAGTTCAATTGTTGCTTAATAATAAATATTTAGTTTCGTTTTGTGTAATATTTATTAAATATTTAATTATTAGTCAACTTAAACCAAAACAAAAATGAAACAAATTAGACTACTGCTGCTCGCAGTTTTGCTGATACCTTTCTTTGCACAGGCACAGGTATCCAAAAAACATCACCCGCATCATGCTAAAGGTCACCAAAACAATGGCCTGGTAAGGGGCATTGCCTATGCCGACTTTGTAAAATCGGTATCGGACTTTGCTGATAGTACCAAGAAACCTTTGGCCGATACTGCCTGGAGACTTTGGAAACAAGAAAAATGGGCCCAACTGGAACAGTTTTTTACCGCTAACAACCTGAACGGCGGCTGGCCGCCAAACCGTGGCGCAGTAGATTTGAAGATAGTAACCTTGCCCGCTGGTATAGAAATTGACCGTTACGGCGGTTATTTTGATGCCGACAGCGTATTCCAGGACCGTGGTACATTTGTATCCAAAACCGGTGTGCCTTTTCCGCAGCGCGCTTTACCCGATAAAACACTAAATTCGCCTTACCGTGTTTATAAGATCCTGAAACCTATACCCAATGTAAGGCGGGGCACCATTATTCCCTGGTTTGGTAAACCCGGTTTAGGTATCCAATACGAAACGCCGTATATTATTAATGACCTTAAAAAAGAAGGTTATATAGCAGAGGAGAAAAAAACTAAATAACATCAACCATGATCACAAAACAGGAGAAGATAGGATCACTGATCTTTGACGGAGCTGAGCAGGACGTTATATCCCGCTCCTTTAAACCGAACATTAAAACAGACTTTGAAGGCGCTATTGCATTTGATGAAGCTGTTAAACATGATTTTGAGGATCTGCGCGGCGTTATTGGCGATGATGATTTTGAATCTATCGTAAAAACCGGAGGGTTTACACCCGATAGTGGCTTTTTGCATCAATATCGCGGCAGCGATAACCTGAAACTATATTTTTACAAAACAGGTAAAACGATAGTTGTTTTTGCCTACGGCGAATTTCAGCCAACACGGTATAAGCTGTATCTGGAAGGCGTGTGGGTAGTTAAATAGGTATCTCGTGACCCAAGAAAAAACGGCCTGTCATCCTGAGCTTGTCGAAGGATCGTGCGTAGAGGCCTGCCCACCATGCTTCGACGGGCTCAGCATGACAGCCTCCGCTGCTGCAGGCTTCCAGTCCGTGGTATGCACGCTTCAGCTTTCAGCTGAACTAAAGCCGGAGGCTTTAAACATGTTGCCCACGAGATACGCTACGCTAATCTCGCGGGAGCAAGAGAATCGACTCACCCTGTCATCGCTTCGCTCGACATCCCTCTCTCCGGCTTCGCCGCATAGAGGGAGATTGAAGGGCTTAGTACTTGTTTGTCATACTGAGTTACCCTCTTTGCCGCAAAGCGGCAGAGAGGGTCGTCCAGCGAAGCGCAGACGGGGTGAGTCTTAGCCCGCGTTTTAATTCACCATGCATTGGTCGCCTAGACCCACTATGTTTCGACTAGATCAGCATGACATCCATTTATAAAGAAAAGCTTATTACTTATCCGTAGTTACCGATTCATTCACCACACTCATCGGGAAACTAACACCCCCGGGCACTTTTGGATTATCTTTAATATCCACCGTACCGCTGATCACTTGTTTGCTTTTGGATTCGCTGATCCAGCCGGTAACTTTATCAGCCTTAATGTCCGCGGTCATGGTGCCGGTCATGTTATATTTCATGGGCATATTGCTCACCTGCTTAAAGTCGGCAGAGGCGTCGGTGGCCAGTGTACCTTCGCCATGGATCACATAGCTGGTGGGGCTGATATCGGTTAACTGGTAAACGGTACTTGTTTTTGCCGACATGGCGCTTTCCAGACTGGTGTTGATTGTCCACTTGTCGTTTTTGGACACCGGTGTTTCCGGGAAAACCGCCGTGGCCAGTTCAATGCTCCCTTTGATAGCTTTGGCGCCAAACGACTGCAGGAACTGGTTTTTGATCTGATCTTTCTGTGGTCCCTGTACCTGCGGAAAACTATCCAGTACCGACGAGATCATGTTCTCTACATTCTCCACCGATTTAACTCTGCCGCTTTTGGTAAATGTAGCTGTAAAGGGTTTGTTTACCAGGCCGGCCAGAATCCCCGACATAAAATCGTTCGGGTCCTTCTTTTGCGAATCATAGCTTACCGGGCCGTTGGGGAGCTGCATTTTTAAGCCCAGGCTTTTATAATTAACCTCCATATAGTACAGGGAATCATTGCCATTTAATACCTTAAACGAGGTGCTGCCTGTAATGGTGATCTCAATATTATTCTCCTGCCCGTTAATGGTTTGCTTGATGGCCGATGTGGTATGGGTAACCATATTATAGGTATTACCCTTAACCAGGTGCAGGGCAAGTTTTAATTTTTGCGCTTGTGACGACAGGCTGATGCTGGCGATGAAAAGCAGACTAAAAAGATATTTCATAGTGTATTTATTGCAGGTTAAAGTTATTACAAAAATCTGCATCAAAAAATGCAGCAAAACATAACAATTATTTAAAAGTAATTTCGTTAACTTTATAGTAATCAATGCTCTTTATATTTCATTAGTATATTTTAACAACGGAAAGGGGGTTTTTATGTTACAGCAAATAGCATTTATACCACAGCACCAGTTTCATGTGTTGATCAATTTTAAGGATGATGAACGCATTGTAGCCGTTTTACCAAATGAAGCAGGACGATTCCGCGTGGTTGATCAGGGTAAAGTTATTGCAGAAGTTGATCTGGACAATAGCAAGCACAATGTGGTTTGCTGCCAGGGTAAACTGGAAGATAATGTATTAGCCCAACTGGAGTATCAGATTATACATCATTACGAAAATCATTACGCATAGTAAAGCATAAAAGAATTTGATAGTTCATGGGTGATGGCTTATGGTTCATAGTCCATGAGTTTTTATTATTCATGGGCTATCTCTTTTTTTGGCGGGGTAGTCCGGAAGTCGGAAAGTCAGGAAGTCCGAAAGTGTTGAAAAGCTCGGAAGTTTTGAGAGTTTTCTCATCTTCCGAGTTTTTTGATTTTCGAGCTCATGTAATTGCAAGGTTTTTCTCTTTTCCGACTTCCTGACTTTCCGTCTTCCCGACTAAAATCAATTCTTACTCGCCGCGGGTTTGGCCAGCATGGCCTCCTTGATAAACTTAATAGGCGCGCCGCCGTAGCTTAAAAGTTTCTCGTTAAAGTCTTTCAGTTTATATTTATCTCCCATTTTTATCTTGTAGGCATCGCGCAGGTCAATGATCTCCTTGTAGCCGGTATAGTAGCTGGTTAGCTGCACACTGCTCACACTTACCCTTTTCCATTTACCTTCAGCTTCGGCCTGTTGCTGAAACGCTTCTGCGGTTAATAGTTTGATGGCCTGATCTCTGGTCATGTCGCCGCTATGCACACTGTAATCCAGTATGGTGTTACAAACCGAGCGCAGGTTCCATTTATACCACATCAGCCTCATTTCCGGTTCGTTGTTGCCATAGCCGTTATCCAGCATCATCTCTTCGGAGTATACCGCCCAACCTTCATTTAAAGGACCATTGCTAAATACCGATTTGATAATGCTGGGTGCTTTATTGGCATAAACACCCTGTACATAATGCCCCGGCACAGCCTCATGGATGCATAATATCTGGAGGATATACTGGTTATACTCGCGCAGGTAGCTTTCGGCCTTTTCGGGACTCCAGCCAGCCAGGCTGCCTACATTAAAATAAGAATTGCCATTTTTATCATATGGGCCAGGGCCGCTCATGGAAGCGCCTGCTACGCCGGCCATATAGCCCGGCTCTTTACGGATAATAAGCGGTTTGGTAGGATCGAGCGTTACCAGGTCTTTGGTTTTTACAAAATCTTTTAACTTGGGGATCAGCTGTACAATGGCCGACTGAAATTCATCCGGCTTCACGTGTTTGGCCGATAAGGTATCAATCATAGCTCTGATGAGGGTTAGCGTATCGCCAGGCATGGCTTTACTGCCAAAATATTTAGGCCACAGGTCGCGGCTTATTTTAGCCATTTGACCGTGTACGTATTTTTTGCGCTGTATAGCCGCGTTAAAGGTTTGCTGCGCATTGCTGGCCGATACATTTTCGTACTTAAATTTATCTTCATACAGATCTTTTCCCAAACGGAAATTGCGTGGGTGATCATTTTTCAAAGCCTTGAGCCAATCGGCATAACCTTTAATGGCTTGTACAGCAAGCGCGGCTCTATCGGTCATTTGTTTTTTTTCAGCCTTGGGAATGTCGGTCTTTTTGAGCGAATCGTCAAAATCCTTTTCAATCACGCTTAGTCCGCCCAGGTTTTGGTCAATGGCCAGCGTGGTAAGCTCGGTAACCGGGTTTTTAATTTGTTTCTGGGCTTCTTTGTAATAGGCGGGTACATTAGCCAGGCGCTGATAAAAGTTGCGCAAACGTTTGGTAAGAGGTGCATAATGCTCATTAAGCATATAAGCAAAGGTGCCAATAACATTATAAGTAGCCGGATTCCACTCGTGTGATTTCAGGCGTTCAATTTGCCATTGGGTGTAATCCAGTTGGTTTTGCATTATTTTATAATCAATCCGGTTGCTTTCATTAAGCGTGTTCACCTCAAAACGACTCAAAGAATCTATCTGGAATTTAACAAACTCCAGCATTTTGCTCCGGCTTTGCTCGCTGGGAATGTACAATAAGCTATCGTACTTATGATAGCCTACAGAAGTTGCCCAGTCGGGGTTCAGTTTCCATAAATGCTCCAGGAAGGAGTTTTCATAAGTAATAAAAGCCGCGTCGTCCTTACCTAATAGCGCGCCGCTGCCACCGCCGCCCATATCTTTTTTACAGCCGGTAAAGGCAACAAGGAAAACAATAACGGCCAGGGCCAGCCTTACGAATATATTTTTGATGATCACGGGATAAAATGATTTAATAATGCAGGATAAACTTAAAACATTTAAGGCATATAAATCAAACCATAGATTAATTTGTTACTTTTCCTGGAACAAAGATTTTTGGAACAAGGAGCAAAGACTTTTGGACTTTTGGAACAAGGACAGAAAGAGCAAAGAACAAAGACTACAGGAATAAAGAAATCCTTGCTCCTTGTTCCAAAAATCCTTGCTCTAAAAAGAAATTCCTGTTCCCCCAATCACTAATTCACTAATTCAATAATTCAGTAATTATAATGAACGCAACAGATAAAGAACACCAGATATTAATTGATGAACTGCTGCATCTGCTGAACGGGGGCAATGCCCATGCCGACCTGAAACGTGCGCTGAAAGATTTACCCACCGATTTGAGAGGAGCCAAACCCGATAAACTGCCTTATAGTATTTGGCAACTGGTGGAGCATATCCGTATTGCGCAATGGGATATGCTGGAGTTTAGTAAGGATAGCAGCCATGAGTCGCCCAACTGGCCCAATGATTACTGGCCCAAAGAAACAGCGCCGCAAAGCGATGAAGCCTGGAACCAATCGGTAAAACAAATAGAACTTGACCGGGAGGAACTGGCCGGCTTAATAAAAAACGGTGATCTGTATAGTAAAATACCACATGGCGATGGGCAAACTATCCTGCGGGAGGCTTTACAGGTTGCCGATCATAACGCTTATCATGTGGCCGAAATTATTATGATCAGAAGGCTGCTTGGCGCATGGTGAAGCCCCTAACCCCCTGAAGGGGGAACTGGAATATCGAATTATGCATGTTGAATATCGAATGATGAAGTAGGAGAGATGAAAATGGATCTTCGATGTTAGGCATTCGAAATTCATTATTCGATATTATTGAGATTTCTGCCTCTTCTCAAATTTATAAACAAACAGCCCGGCTCTCTTTTATTGGAGAACCGGGCTGTTTGTTTAAGAGCAAAAACCGGGTCAAGAACAGGCGGTTTTGTAATTAGTTATTTAATACTTTTTAAAGTTTTTAAAACACATCAAAACCGTGTTTGAATTTGTTAAAAAGTGTTAAAATTGATGTTTTGGATCAATTTTCAAGCGTTTTTTTGCCTGTTTTTGTTTCGAAATTGTTAAAATTTAAGGTTTAGAAAGTTTTGGTGCCGATTACTTTAACATTTTACTTCTGCTTATTTAAAAAGCTAATGAGGGCTGTTACAAATTCGGGTTTCAGGGGCAGTTCTGGCTCGTTGTAAGTAGCTGTGTTTTTTTCCTTATCGGCCGGGGCATCTTTCAGCACGTGGTTCATTCCCGGGATAATGTCCAGTACAGCGTCTGATTTGGCTTTTTTTAGTTTTTCGGCATCGGCCACGGTTACCTGTAAATCGGTTGTCCCCTGAACAATCAGGATAGGTATTTTTATCTTTTTGATCTCACGGATAGGGTTATACCTAAACCACGACATCAAGTATTTCTGTATGCTTGGCCGGGCATACGGATAAAGGGAAGGGTCGATATTGTCAGTTGTTTTGCCTCTTTTCAAACTATCCAGCATGCGATTAAAGCCATCGGATATCAGGGCGCCTTTTGATTTCATCTGCTCGGTCATGATCTTATCGGCCGAGTCGCCTGCTCCGGCTACAGAAATAAAAGCTTTGACAGGCTGGCCGTTAGCTGCCATCATGCCTACTAATGATCCTTCGCTATGACCCAGGATAATGATCTTTGAAAAACGCTGATCGTCGTTGAGCATGTTGATCAAGCCTACGGCATCATCAACATAATCCTCAAAGCGTAGCTCATTCTCTTTGGTCGAGCTTACACTTTGGCCAACCAGGCGTTTATCATAACGCAGGGAGGCAAAACCGTTCTTACCCAGTTCATTTGCAATCATTTTATAGGCGTTACAAGTTAAACCCAGCTTTGGACTGTTGCCGTCGCGGTCTGTTGGGCCCGAGCCGGCTATAATCAACACAACCGGTATTTTATCGGCAGCGTTTTTTGGCATAGCCAATGTGCCTGAAATAGAGCCCGAAAAAGTTTTTAGCGTTACCGGCGATTCTGTTACAGATGGGTCGGTAGGTAAAGTTGGAGTTGATGTTACCTTAGCGGTTTCAGTAGCAGGGGCCTGATAGGGCTTTAAAAGCAAACCGGTAAACTGGGTTTGTGAATTTACGGAAAGGTTCAACAAAAAGGTGCCTTTCTGAAAAGTAGCTTTATAATAGGCCAGCGGCGCTTCATACTTAACAAAATCGGCATCGGTAAGGTTGCCAAGCTGTGATTTTAACTGCAGGGTAGTAGCCTTAAACTGCTCTGCGGGCAAAGCTGTCTTCATTTCGGAGCTAAACATACTAAATATGCTATCAGGCTGACCGGCGTTGTACAACCGTTTAAACTTGCTTAAGGCAATGGCATAATTAGCGGGTGCCGGCTGGGCCGCCGCTATAGTACCGATCGTAAAAAAACAAATGATCAGGATAAAAAAGCTTACTTTCTTCATGTTTATGGTAATCAAAACAGTATGGTGGTCTGGTGGGTCGAAATTAAATAAAAATTGATTGTTTTTAACTTATTAGGTACAGATGTTCACCTAAAAAAGATATTGCTTGCAGGTTTGTTACTAAATTATAAAAATTAAGATATCAGCAACATTTATTATTTAAGTATCGTAAAATCGCCAATAAGTAATTTATATGATTTAATATATTTTACTATATTGCAGTACAATATCAGGTCTCGGTTATAGGAAATTTCTACACTACTTATTAATGAAGGTTTTATTTGGAGGCTTGTTCTCGATATTTTTGATCGGGATATGTTTTTTTTCTTTCGCGCAAACAAAACCTTCGGCAATACTGGGCAAAGTTCTGATGGAAAACAAGGACGCCGCCGAGGCTGCTACCGTTGTTTTATTGAAAGCTGCCGATTCATCAGTGGTACGGTCCGCCCTGGCGGATGCAGCAGGTAAGTTTGGATTCGCTAATATCTCCCCGGATACCTATCTGCTTTTAGCCACCAGCATAGGTTGTAGTAAAGTTTATTCCAGCTCATACAAAGTATTAGAAGGGCAAAATATTGTAGCCGAAAATATAGTTTTAAAGCGGATAAGCAATCAGCTGCAAGAGGTTAAAGTGGTTGCTAAAAAACCTTATATCGAAGTAAAACCTGGTAAGATAGTTCTGAACGTTCAGAATAGCCTCACCGCCGAAGGAAACTCAGCCTATGATATCCTCCGGCAGTCGCCTGGCGTACATGTAAACAGCACTAATGAAACCCTGATGATCAGCGGCAGACAAGCCGCTTTGATAACTATTGATGGCAAACCGACCAACTTAACCGGCGATGATCTGGTAAATTTGTTGCGCAGCATGCAAAGCAGTACTATTGACCAAATAGAGATGATTACCAGCACATCGGCAAAATATGATGCCTCAGGAGGTGGTGTTATCAATATCATTTCCAAAAAAGGAACCAATATTGGCACCAACGGCACTATTAACCTGGGTGGCGGATACGGCAAATATTACAAAAGCCGGGCAGGTATCACTTTTAACAACCGCAGTGCCAAGCTTAATATTTTTGGCAATTATACCTTTGATGATAATAAAACCAGCAGGTACCTTAACACTAACCGGAATATTATTTATAACAATGTTTTAAGTAATTATAATGTTGATTATAATAATATCCAGAAAACTCAAAATCATAATTTTAGATTTGGGGCTGATTATGCGATATCGTCCAAACAAACCATAGGCGTGCTGGTGAGCGGGATTGTACGGAAAGATCATTTTTTGAAGAATAATGATTTAAAAATATCTAACCAAAAGCAGCTCGACTCGGTGATCATTGCCCAATCGGCACTTGACAGGGGGAATAGTTTTATAAATTACAATATCAATTATAATAATACGCTGGATAAGAGCGGCAAAAAATTGTCGGCCGATGTGAATTATTCAACTTATCATCGTCACTCAAACGAGTATATAACCAATAATTTTTATACCCCAGCCGGCGTAAAATATCGTGATTCGCTGCAGCTGGAAAATCTTTCTCCTTCTGATATCCATATATGGACAGCGAAGATGGATTATGTGAACCCGATTTCAAAAACCTCCAGATTGGAGGCTGGTGTAAAATATAATCATGTTCAAAGTGATAATAATTTAATATTTGGCCCGCTGATAAATAATGCCTATCAAGCCGATCCAAATTATACCAACCGTTTTATCTATACCGAAATTGTGAGCGCGGCGTATTTAAATTATGTGGGTAAAATAGGAAAGTTTGATATAACCGCCGGCTTAAGGGCCGAAAAAACAAACACCACAGGTACTTCGATACCAATGGATCAAACCAATAGAGTGACCAATAAAAATGACTATTTTAACCTGTTTCCGCAAATGCAGGTTAGTTATGAGCTGGATAAGAAAAATGCGCTGAACCTAAGCTATAACCGGGGTATCGAACGGCCGGATTATCAGTCTATCAATCCGTTTTTATCCTATACCGACCTGTACGATTATAATTCAGGTAATCCTAAACTAAAGCCGGATTATACTAATTCCATACAATTAGCACATACCTATAACGATAAATTTATAACCACTTTGTATTATAATATAACCAATGATGCGTATGACTTCCCGATATATGAGCAAAACGATTCGTCAAAAGTTAATATAACAACAAAGCGGAATTTTGGCAGGATATTCGTTTACGGTCTAACATTTTATGCCCCTGTTCAATTTAATAACTGGTGGGGTGGTAGTTTTAACTTAGAAGCCATGTATCAGCGTTATAAAGCCTATGCCATATATGGTAATTTCAACCGGGGAATGCAGGATATTATTTTTAATACTTCGCAGGAATTTAAGATGAGCAGTACTATTACGGCAGAACTGTCGGGCATGTATGAAACGCCGACACTTTATGGTATAAATGAGCTTAAGCAACAATACAGGGTAAACGCGGGCATAGGGAAACAGGTATTAAACAAACGTGGTAATTTAAAACTAAGCGTTATTGATATTTTTAACAGCGACAAATTTCGATATAAGGTACAGTATCAAAATGTTGATTTTACCGCTATCGATAAAAGGGAAACCCGCAGGGTGATGATTAACTTTACTTACCGTTTCGGTAAAACCTCTGTTAAATCGGCCAGTAAGCATAATACCGGCAGCGATGATGAACAACGTCGTACGGGTAATAGCAACTAACCGCTATCTGACACGTAATTCTGGATATTTACCTTTAATTTTAGTGACGAAGTAATTGCCCAGGGAGTCAGCATTGATGAATTTTTGATAGGCGGTCATCGGAAATCCGAAATACTGCCATACACCACCGCTGTCCCTAAACTCTACTTCTAAAATTTTAGCTGAGGGATCATAGCCCAGGCTATTTAATGCTGTTGATTCAACTACATGCCGTTGCATAATATATAATAATATATGCAGGCGGAAAAAAGTTTTAATTAATTGTTGTTTGTACAATATTAACCGGCATGGCCGCTAAGCATGCTGGCCAAAATAATGAGCAGAACCAATAAGGTAATACCTGTATACAGGTAGTCTTTTTCGAGTACAAAACCTATGGCCGAAAATATTACCCTGATAATAGGAGTAGCAATCAGTAAAATAATACCCGCCTGTATAATAGCCCGGCCCCTAAAGGTAATGATGCCGTTAAGTATACCCCGGGTGTTATGTACAAAATCGGGCACCCCTTTAAATGTACGGTAATCCGCAGGAATTTGGCCATGCCTGTAAAGATATATGATACCCCCGATGAAAATAATACTCATAGACAGGAGCACACCTACGCGTAATATCCAGCCGATGACGGCCTGCATGTCGGTATCTCTAAACTTGCTCATTTGTTCATTTGTGTCATTAGTTCATCGGTATCACTTGTTCATTAGTATCATTGGTAATTCATGGTATTTTACTTATCCGGTTATTAAAGACCAATGAACCAATAAACTAAATTATATTTTCCCCATTAGCCCGTTATATATCATCTGCACGGCCAAAAAGCTTACCACAACCGCAAACACCCAGCGTAACCAGCCCGATGAGTTGGTGTGCACCAATATTTTTGATCCGCTTAAAGCGCCCAATAGTACGCCAATAGCTACAGGCATTGACAGACCCGGATCAATGTACCCGCGCTGTAAATAAACAACGGCACTTGCGGCGGCTGTAACGCCTATCATAAAATTACTGGTAGTGGTTGATACTTTAAAAGGTATGCGCATGATGGTATCCATAGCCAATACTTTTAAAGCTCCCGAGCCTATACCCAACAGTCCCGATATTACCCCCGCAAAACACATCATAAAAAAGCCGCCGCCTACATTTTTTACGGTATAGTTTACGGGGCCATCAGCTGTAGGAAAGCTGCTGTTGAGCTTCAGCTTTTCTGCCAGCAGGTTCTTTTCCTGGTTTATCAATTCGGCTTTTTTGCGTAAGGACATAATGGCCGATGTGATCAGAATAATACCGAACAGGATAGCGATAAAGTTGGTGGGGATATAAACCGCAATCAATGCGCCAACCATAGCCCCGGCTGTTGTGGCAATTTCCAGAAACATGCCCAACCTGATGTTGGTGATACCCTCTTTAACATAAGCCGCGGCCGAACCGGACGAAGTGGCGATTACCGATACCAGTGAAGCGCCAATAGCGTAATGTATATCAACATGAAGCACCAGGGTAAGCAGCGGAATAATAACAAAGCCGCCACCCAAGCCGGTTAATGAACCTAATAAACCCGCGAAATACGCGCCGATAAAAAGGATAAGCGTTAATACAATTACCGACATCATTTGCAGCCAACTTGAATTGCGAAAGTAGCAAAAAAATGTTCATTGGTGGGTTAGTTCATTGGTTCATTAGTGTTATTGTTCATTGGTATCAAGTTTGATAAGGTTTCTTGGTCTATAAAAGAGACCAATGAACTAATGAGCCAATGAACCAGGTGGACGAATAAATCAATTATTGCTACTTTCGTAGCATGGGTTACAAAAGTTTACAGGCCTGTATTGCCGATCTGGAGAAAAATGGTCACCTGGTACGTATTAAGGAGGAAGTTGATCCGTATTTGCAAATGGCAGCTATCCATTTGCGGGTATTCGAAAATCAGGGGCCGGCCGTACTGTTTGAAAAAGTAAAAGGCAGTAAGTTCCCGGCAGTATCCAATTTATTCGGCACGCTTGAACGCTCTAAGTTTATATTCCGGGATACGCTGGAGAAGATCAAAACCCTGGTCGAGCTCAAGAACGACCCTTTAAAAGCCATCAAACATCCATTTCAATATACCAACGTGGCCCTTACCGCTTTATCGGCCCTGCCCATGAAAAAACGCGCCGGGGCGCCCGTTAATTTCGGTCGCTGCAAAATAAATGATATCCCCCAGATAGTGAACTGGCCTATGGATGGCGGCCCCTTTGTAACCATGCCACAGGTATATACCGAAGACCCGGATAAGCCGGGGATCATGAATGCCAACCTGGGTATGTACCGCATACAGCTGGCCGGTAACGATTATATCCTTAATGAGGAGATCGGGTTACATTATCAGATCCATCGGGGTATAGGTGTGCATCAAACCAAAGCTAACGCAAAAGGACAACCTTTAAAAGTAAGTATATTTATAGGTGGCCCGCCATCGCACCCTGTAGCCGCGGTGATGCCGCTGCCCGAAGGATTATCAGAAATGACTTTTGCGGGTGCCCTGGGCAACCGCCGGTTCCGTTATTTTTATGATGATGAAGGTTTCTGTATCTCATCAGATGCCGATTTCGTGATCACCGGAACGGTAATGCCCCATGACAACAAACCTGAAGGTCCTTTTGGCGACCATCTGGGTTATTACAGCCTGGTTCATCCATTCCCATTGCTCAAGGTTCACAACGTATATCACCGTAAGGACGCGATATGGTCATTCACAGTTGTAGGGCGCCCTCCGCAGGAGGATACCAGTTTTGGGGCATTGATCCATGAGATCAGCGGTGCAGCTATTCCAAAAGAAATACCTGGTCTGCACGCCGTTAATGCCGTTGATGCTGCTGGTGTGCACCCACTATTATTTGCTATCGGCAGCGAGCGTTATACACCCTATATTAAGGAGCGCAAGCCACAGGAGATATTAACCATTGCCAATCATATCCTGGGTAAAAGCCAGTTAAGCCTGGCCAAATACCTGCTGATTGCCGCAAAGGAAGATAATCCCGCATTGGATGTCAATAATATCAATGCGTTTTTAAACCATATACTGCAGCGCATAGATCTAAGCCGCGATCTGCATTTTTATACCCGTACCACCATTGATACCCTGGATTATAGTGGCAGCGGATTAAACTCGGGCAGTAAAGTAGCCATCACCGTAGCCGGGGATATCAAACGCGAACTATGGACAGAGCTGCCATCCTGGTTTGATTTGCCAAGGCCCGTTAACAATTACAAAATGGCCATACCGGGCGTGTTGATGGTAGAAGTACCCAAACATGTAAACCATAAAGATATCGATAACATAGTAAGCATCATCGAATACAGGTTAAAAGAGGAGGAAGAAGAGCTTAGTGGCCTGCCCTTGATCGTCCTTTGTGATGACGTCGCTTTTGCAGCCGAAAATGTGAACAATTTTGTTTGGGTAACCTTTACCCGCAGCAATCCCTCGCATGATATCTATGGTATAGGCAGTTTCACCGAGCATAAACATTGGGGTTGCACAGGTCCGCTCATTATTGATGCCCGCATCAAACCACATCATGCCCCCGTGCTGGAAAAAGACCCCGAAGCAGAAAAACTAATTGATAAAATGGGTGAAAAAGGCGGGCCATTGTATGGAATTATTTAAGGTTTTTGGAGCAAAGAGCAATGACTAAAAAAAAACAGCAGTTGACAATCATGAAATCCCTTAATCCTAAAAATCATGATTCAGAAAAAAATCAGCGGAATCAACGTAATCACCAAAATCAACGGTTAACTTTGCCCCTTATGAAAAACACCCTGCTTTGTTTAATAATCGCGCTGGCCGCTTTTGGCTGTAAAAAACGAGACGTACCGCATTATACCATATCAAGAGTAGTTAAAAGTGATACCGCCAGTAAGCTTACTGTTAATATTGGCACGCGTTTAAGTCAGGCAGATCTGCTCAATATTGCCGCTAAAATTAAAGCAGACAGCTCAACATTGAATAATTTGCAACTTTGCTACATGTTGCCTGGGCATAATGATAAAAATACAGGGCCAGATAATTTTTACGCTATTGCCAAATACCCCAATGCTTCTGCAACCACTATGCAGGATACCCTGAAAGATCCAGAAGGTGCCGTGGTGCGCTTAAATATTAAAGGCTTATCCGCACAGGAAGCTAAACATTTACTGGAGCTCGACCCTAAAGAGATCCAGGGAAAAAATATCCTGGGAAAGTTTATCGATGATAATAATCAAACATTGATAGTTCCTTTTACAGAGGTCAACGATCCCAAAAAAGAAGTCTACATTATTGAATTTGATCGTACCGGGAAGGTGGTTTCCGCAACAGTGCCCATGCGTGAAAATAAGGATGGCATAGAAAAACTCATCGTGACCCACCGGGGCGACTATATCACTTTAAAAGACAGCATACTCACCCAATATTCCATTGACGATCTGGGCCTGCCCTACAACAGTATCAAGTCGGGTATTTAATATTTTCGGCTTAAAGCTGTTTAACTGGGGAATATATATGCGAAAGTCACTTTAAGATTAAGGCACAGTTAAAAGCACGGTTAAATATTGATAATCTTTACTTTTTGTAGATTTTACTGAATATATTTATAGGTATAAAATACATATAGTATATGACCCGAAACTTTACCAAAATTTTAGCACTTATTGTTGCTGGGGTTTTTAGCGTTTGCTGCGCGATTGCGCAACCCCGATTGCCGGAAGGTTATTTCTGGAAAAAACTTCCAAACGGCCTGGAAGTAGTAGTTATTGAAAACAGCAAGGTGCCGCTGGCTACCATTGAAATTGCTGTAAAAAACGGAGCCTATACCGAAGGTCCC
Organism: Mucilaginibacter sp. RCC_168; assembly: GCF_041355315.1. Classification (NCBI taxonomy): domain Bacteria; kingdom Pseudomonadati; phylum Bacteroidota; class Sphingobacteriia; order Sphingobacteriales; family Sphingobacteriaceae; genus Mucilaginibacter; species Mucilaginibacter sp. RCC_168. The sequence continues at coordinate 85,066 of NZ_JBFUPN010000001.1, read as the reverse complement.
GAATTTAGCGGTTTATCACACCTTTTTGAGCACATGTTTTTTAAGGCCAACAAGGATTATCCAAACCAGGAGGCCTTTTTAAAACGTACGCAACAACTGGGCGCCATTTGGAATGGTACTACGGATGTGGAACGGGTTAATTACTTCTTTACGTTTGACAGGGATAGCCTTAAAGCCGGCTTAAAATTTATGAACGCGGCCATCCGCTTCCCGATATACCGCGAGGAGGATATGAAAAAGGAACGTCCCGTTGTTGACGGCGAGTTTCAGCGTGCCGAGAGCGATCCGGGTTTCCAGCTTTGGTATGGTATCCAGCAAAAACTTTGGGGCGACCTGATCACCCGTAAAAATCCTATCGGGATCCATGAAGTGATCAATACCGCCACACCAGAGAAGATGATGGTGATTAAAGACAAATATTATTTCCCGAATAACAGTTTGGTAACTATCTGCGGTGATGTAAAGCATGAAGCCGCGTTTGCCCTGGCCGAAAGCATATTTGGCGATTGGGCCAGCAGTGGCTTTAATCCGCATGAGAAATATCCTATACCGCCATTTAAGCCCTTAACCAAAAGCGAGTATTTTATCAAAGAAAGTACTATAGCGCAAACACCTTATATGCAGCTTTCATGGCAGGGGCCTTCTTACTTAACCGATTCTGCTTCAACAATTGCTGCCGATGTGTTTTCGACCATCATAGGTTTAAACTCTTCTAAATTTCAACAATCACTGATCGATAAAGGACTGGCCAGCTCTGCTTCTTTGGGATATACTACCAGTCGGTTTGTGGGCCCTATTGATATTTTTGTGGTGCCCAATCCCGGTAAATTAAAAGAGTGCTATGATGAATTGCTTAGCCAGGTTAACCAGTGGGTAAAATCAGATTATTTTACCGATGAGCAGTTAAATGATGCCAAAGCTATTTTATTGAGAAACAGCATTCACCGGAAAGAAAAACCATCTACGCTGGCAAGCCAGATGAGTTACCAGTGGTGCAGCACCTCGCTTGATTATTATACCGACCTGGATAATAATTACCAGAAAGTAACCCGTGCCGATATTCAAAAATATGTGAGCACTTATATAGCAGGTAAACCATATGCAGCGGGTATTATTATAGCACCAGAGTTAAGTAAACAACAAAATGTAGCTTCATTTTTTGTAGCTAAGTAAATTAAAATCTTATCATGATGAAGAAATATGTATTCACCCTGCTGATTGCAGCGGCGATAGGAAATATAAAAACAGCACAGGCGCAAAATAAAGCTTACGAAACCACGGTTGATGGTGTAAAGGTAATTGTGCAGCCAAGCGGCAATGATATTGTAGAGATCCAAACTATTATAAAAGGTGGCGTGCAAAACTACAAAGCCGATAAAATGGGTATTGAAGCCATGGCCATGTCAGCGCTTACAGAATGCGGAACCATTAAACATGATAAAAACGCTTTTAAAGATCAGTTGGATAAAGTGAGCGCTACTGTTGATGGCAGCAGTAACAAAAATTACTCTATCATGCGGATGAACTGTATTAAAAGTGATTTTGACATCGTTTGGCCTTTGTATGTGGAGGCATTAACACAACCTCGTTTTGATGCTAAGGAGTTTGCCCGCATTAAACAGGATGCGATCAATAACATTAAACAGGCTGACTCTCAGCCGGATAACGCGATTGATAAATTAGCCAATAAAACGGCATTTGCTAATCGTGATTATGCGAAAGACCCGGCCGGTACGGTAGATATCGTATCTAAGTTAACTCCCGAAGAAACCAAGGCTTATTATCAGTCCATATTGACACGCTCGCGCCTGGTTATTGTGGTTGTGGCCGATCTGGATAAAGCAGTTATTGAATCAAAAGTAAAAGCGATGTTGGCTGGTATAAAACAAGGTCCTCCGTTTGAGTTTAAGAAATCATTTTTCCGTGTATACAAAAACTCATTCAACGCCGAATCACGCGATCTGGCTACCAACTATGTAGAAGGTATCACCAGCGGCCCACAGCCCGGCGCGCCTGATTTTGACGCGTTTAATGTGGCTATGCGGATATTTGCCAATCGCCATTTTTTAGATGTGCGTACTAATAATGGTTTATCATACGCGCCGCAGGCCTGGTTTAGTGTTGGACAAACATCTACAGCCAGGTTCTCGGTATCAACCACCCAACCTGATAAATATATAGCCGTGTTTGACAAATTGGTTGATAAGATAAAAACAGAAGGTTTTAAACCCGATGAAGTTGCCAATATGAAAATTACTTATCTTACAAGTTTTTATTATAAAAACGAAACCAATAGCGCACAGGCATTTTCTATGGCCTCTAACGAAGTGTTGTTTAACAACTGGAGAAGATCGTTAACCCTGGTTGATGATGTTAAAAAACTGACACCAGAGGAGGTGAGCGATGCTTTCCGTAAGTATATTAATAACATTGTTTGGGTTTATCAAGGCGATCCTAAAAAGGTGAACCAGGTATTATATATCAATGGTACCTTAAATAAAGGTGATAATCCGGTAAGTCATTAAGAATAAGTTTGGTGAATGGTGAGTGGTGAATGGTGAGTGGCGAATAGTGAGTAATGAAGAATACAAGATGTACAATATACAACTATTCACCACTCACTATTCACCACTCACCATTTTATTTTACGTCCCTTTTTACTTTGTTTAGGGTGCTTTGGCCTGGCAGGTAAATCTGGAAACCAAAATCTAAAGTCAGTTTGTTCTGATAGCCTAAGCTGCCAAAACCAGCTGTGCCGTTGTATTTCAGTAAGGTTTCTAAACCGATACTTGGCGTAATGAAATAGGCAAAGCCCGGGCCAAAGCTAAAGTCAAGGCCATTGGTTGAACCACCCGGGCCACTTGGATTGAAACCGCCAAGCCCAACAGTAGCTTCACCAAAAAAACGACCGTGTTTTAATACCTCAACATCAGATCCGGTGTAGTAACGGCCTAATGCACCTACTCCGTATCCAACATCCGTACCGGCTCCTTTAGCTGTAGCAAGATTTAATTTAGCATAGGCACCCAGGGCAACGTTGTCTTTAATAAACCATGCAGCTTTGGGTGTAATATCCATGGTGAAATTTTTAGAGCCGTTTAAGCCCAGGGAAAAGTTGCCGATATCGCCACCCATCAAAACATTTCCTTGCTGTATTTGCGCGCTTGCTGTAAAGGCGAATCCAATAAATGCCAATACGGCTAATAATGTAAACTTTTTCATAGTGCTGTTTTTTAAGTTTTTTAACTTCAGGTTGATTTTAATAAGAAATTATTAACAATAGCTGTGCCATTGGAAATATTTATACATAAAAACGCACCATTTTTGCTCGAAATATATTGATAATAAAGTGGTTATGTGATAGTTTAACCCTTTAATAGTGGAGTGGATTTACATTAATATGTATATTAATATAAATTGCGATGTATGTTAATAGATATACAGTTATTAAATAAGCAGGACGCATAATACTGTAGTTTACGTTTTGGAGAATAAATAAATAATGCAGTTTAATAACCACGAAAGCCCGCTCATGGGCGGGCTTTCGTGGTTATTAATAAATTAATAATATCTTATTTCAATAAATTTCTCCAGCTAACCAGGTCGCCGATGATCTTGTCAAGCTGGTCGGCAGGTACGCGTTCCTGCTCCATGCTGTCGCGGTGGCGGATGGTTACTGTGTTATCTTCCAGGGTCTGATGATCTACCGTGATACAGAAAGGTGTACCAATAGCATCCTGACGGCGGTAGCGTTTGCCAATAGCGTCTTTTTCCTCGTACTGTATGTTGAAGTCGATCTTCAGTTTATCCATGATCTCACGGGCTTTCTCTGGCAGACCATCTTTCTTGGTGAGTGGGAAAATAGCGGCTTTAACCGGTGCCAGGCAAGGGTGCAGGTGCAATACGGTACGGCTATCCTGTTTCTCTTCAGTGCTCAAATCTTCTTCCTCGTAGGCGTTGATCATCGTAAGCAGGAACATCCTGTCTAAGCCTATCGATGTTTCAATTACATAAGGTACATAATTACCATATGGTTTGCCAGTTTCAGGATCAACTTCAGGATCAAAATATTGCATTTTTTTGCCCGAGAATTTCTCATGTTGGCTCAGGTCAAAATCAGTACGGCTATGGATGCCTTCCACCTCTTTAAAGCCGAAGGGGAATTCGAACTCGATATCATAAGCGGCATCGGCATAATGAGCAAGCTTGGTATGCTCATGGTAACGGTATTTAGCGGCGTCGGTACCCAGGGCCAGGTGCCATTTCAGGCGTGTTTCTTTCCACTGGTTAAACCACTCCTTTTGTGTGCCAGGACGTACAAAATATTGCATTTCCATTTGCTCAAACTCACGCATGCGGATAATGAACTGGCGGGCAATCACCTCGTTACGGAAAGCTTTACCAATTTGAGCTATACCAAAGGGGATTTTCATCCTGCCCGATTTTTGTACGTTAAGGTAGTTTACAAATATACCCTGAGCGGTTTCCGGGCGCAGGTAAACTACATCAGCATCATCGGCAACAGCGCCCATCTGGGTACTGAACATCAGGTTAAACTGACGAACATCCGTCCAGTTGCGGGTACCACTTACCGGACACGCAATTTCATGCTCAATGATCAGCTCTTTCAAACGTGGCAGGTCTTCATTTTTAAGGGCCTCATCCATATCATGCTGTAACTGTTCAGCTTTGTCGGTTTTGCCATCCTTATCATAACGATCTATCTTATCTTCCAGCAACTGGTCGGCACGATAACGTTTTTTTGAATCTTTATTGTCGATCATCGGGTCGCTGAAACCATCAACGTGCCCGCTGGCTTTCCATATTTTAGGGTGCATAAATATGGCCGAATCAATACCCACAATGTTATCATTCATCTGCACCATAGCTTTCCACCAGTAGGTTTTGATGTTGTTCTTCAATTCGGCGCCAAACTGGCCGTAATCGTAAACAGCGCTCAGGCCATCATAAATCTCGCTTGAAGGGAAAACAAAGCCATATTCTTTGGCGTGCGATATAACATTTTTAAAAAGTTCGTCGGTTGATTTGCTCATAATAGCTGCAAAGATACAATTTAGGGAGAAAGCTGAAAGCGAAAGGTAAAAACCTTAAAATGATACGTATCAATTTGCTAAATTACTTGAATTAAAAACCAAAGCATCACTTATTTCATTATACTATTACCAATTAATTGACCATAGCTATGGAACAAATTGTTAGAATATTGGATATTCATAACGTTACCCACAACGTGAAACAGTTTATTGTAGAAAAGCCCGATGGTTTTACATTTACACCCGGGCAGGCAACAGAACTATCCATCAATCAACCGGCCTGGGAGAATCAGAAAAACCCGTTCACATTTACTTGCCTTACCGGTGAGCATTTCCTGGAATTCACCATTAAAATATACAGCGATCATCCCGGCGTTACTAATCACCTGGGCGAACTGGAAGTGGGCGACGAACTGATATTGCGCGAGGCCTGGGGCGCTATTGAATATAAAGGTCCGGGATATTTTATTGCCGGTGGCGCCGGTATTACGCCATTTATAGCCATATTGAGAAACCTTCATCAACAAGGCGCCATAGGCGATAACAAACTTTTCTTCTCAAACAAAACTGATCAGGATATTATCCTGGCCGATGAACTGAAAAGCATGCTGGGCGAAAACGCATTGTTTACCATAACCAATCAAAAAGATAGCGTGCACGATCAGCGCCGCATTAACGAAGATTTTTTGAAAGCAGAGATCAAAGATTTCAGCAAACACTTTTATGTTTGCGGCCCCGACCCCATGGTACAGGAAATAACCGGTATATTAGAAAAGTTAGGCGCCAAAGCCGATGCGCTTGTGTTTGAGAAATAGATTAAAGAGAGAGACAAGAGTCAAGAAACAAGAATCAAGACAAGAAACCAAAATCTCATATCTCAAATCTCACATCTAAAATCTATTTTTACGCCATGAGTATCCGGGTTGAGTCCTTGTTAAAAGTTTACGGAACGCAAAAAGCGGTTGATAATATCAGTTTTAGTGCCGGGCCGGGTGTGCTGGGCTTTTTGGGCCCTAATGGTGCGGGAAAATCCACCACCATGAAGATCCTCACGTGTTTTATCCCGCAAACATCGGGTACGGCATCGGTTTGTGGCTTTGATGTCATCGCTCAGCCGCTGGAAGTGCGTAAGCGTATTGGTTATCTGCCCGAAAGCAACCCGCTGTATCTGGATATGTACGTAAAGGAGTCATTAGGCTTTATAGCCGGTATTCATAAGGTACACGAGCCCGAAAAACGAATAGCCGCTATTATTGAACAAACAGGCCTGGGCCCCGAGCAGCATAAAAAAATAGGTCAGCTTTCAAAAGGGTACCGCCAAAGGGTGGGACTGGCACAAGCCATACTCCACAATCCTGATGTACTGATACTGGACGAGCCCACCTCCGGACTTGATCCTAACCAACTGATCGGTATCCGGCAGTTGATTCTGGAGCTGGGAAAAACCAAAACCATCATCCTCTCCACCCATATTATGCAGGAGGTAGAAGCCGTATGTAATAAAGTAATTATTATTAATAAAGGTAAAATTGTGGCCAATGATACCTTACAGGCCCTCCGCCAAAAAAATAAGGATAATACACTGGAGCAAATATTTATATCACTTACCGGCGATAATTAATATTTTTTATTTTGAAATAAACTTTTATTTTTGTGCCGCCTAATTACTTTATTGACGAATAAAATTGATACTAACTCCCTGCCGCCCAAGGTGAGTACCTATATTATTCTATTGATTATTACATTATTTTACTAATTAAGCCGATACAAGAGCACCGCCGCCCTGGGTGTGTATTCCATATTATTCTATTGATTAATATGCTAAAATCACGTATTTAATAAAATATTTAAAAGAGTTTGTAACGTTTGCTCAAGAGCTGCGTCTATATTCTCAATAAAAAACTGCGTTATAGGAAAATCCTATTAACGTTGTGTTAACAAACAAACATCAATCTAATAAATTATGAAAAAAGTTCTATTAGCCTTAGCTATTATTGCTGGCACAGCATTCACAACCTTCGCGCAAACCAAATCTGGCGACAGCGGCAAATTCAGTATCGGCGTTGACGCCGGTCTTCCACTTGGTAGTACGAAAGATATATCTTCTTTCGCTATAGGTGGGTCTCTTAAATATGAACTTCCTATTGCGACAGGTACACTTTTTACAATTTCAGGAGGTTATACCCGCTTTTTATATAAAAGCGAATTTAAAGATGCCTTAAAAGCATTAGGTGTTAATAAATCCGGTGAAGGTTTTATTCCGGTAAAAGCTGGTATTAAGTATTATATCGAAAATGGCTTTTTTGCTGAAGGCCAATTAGGTGCTGTATTTTCTACAGAAAGCGGCGGTGGTACTGCATTTGCATACTCTCCAGGTGTTGGTTATACCTTTGATGGAGGCTTTGAGGCAGGTGTTCGTTATGAAGGTTGGTCACACAATGGTACAATTAGTCAGGTTGCTTTGCGCTTAGCTTACCGTTTCTAATCCGAAAATTAACAATTAAAATTGATGTAAAGCCCGGGGATATTATCTCCGGGCTTTTCTATTGAAAATATTTTTTAGCGTATTAAACGTTGAGCAGTTGTGTGCGTCAAACAAACCGACAGCGGGTAAAAAAACAAGCCCGAATTAATCTTATTACAAAATTATTTTATGAAAAAAATCCTATTAGCCTTAGCAATTATCGCAGGCACAGCTTGCACAACTTTCGCACAAACCCATTCAGGAGGTGGCGGTAAATTTAGTATTGGTTTGGAGGGTGGCTTGCCCGTGGGCGATGTTCACAACTATGCTGATTATATTATCGGCGGTTCGCTCAAATATGAGTATCCTGTTGCCGATAATTTATTTATTACAGCATCGGCCGGTTATAGCAGCCTGCACGTTAAGAGTTTCGACTACTCCTATAACGATCCGAATTTCAGTTACCAATTTCATAGTGACGGCGGCACTGCCGGTATAATACCTGTAAAAGTGGGCGCCAAATACTATTTTGACGGGCACTTTTTTGGTGAAGCACAGGTGGGTGCGGCCTTTGGTACCAACAGTGGCAGTAGTACCTTATTCGTTTATTCGCCAGGCATTGGTTATACTTTTGCCGGTGGTTTTGAAGCAGGCGTTCGTTACGAGGCCTGGTCAAACAACGGCACAATCGGTCAGCTTGGTTTGCGCTTAGCATACCGTTTCTAATAAAAAATAACAATTAAAATTTAAGGAGAGCCCGGAAATAATATTTCCGGGCTTTTTTTGCATTGGCGCTAAAGAATATAGGCTTTATTTGGAGTATTATGGCGGGTAAGCGCTGCAACTATTTAACATGGGGCAAACAATATGTTTACATGACTGTATTGATAGAAATCACACAAACTAAAAAAATCATGAAAAAAATTCTATTAGCCTTATTCATTATTGGAGTTACAGCCATGCAAAGCTTTGCGCAATCCAGAGGCAGAAGCAACGGAATATTCAGTATCGGTTTTGAAGCCGGTTTACCTACAGGCGATGCCCATCACTTTTTTGGTTCGGTATTAGGCGCCTCGCTTAAATATGAACTTCCGATTGAGCGAAGTACCTGGTTTACCATATCAGGTGGTTATAACTCTTTCCAGCCAAAAGGAGCATACAGCGATTTCGGTGGCCCTGCCATCAATGCCATTCCTTTAAAAGTAGGTATTAAATATTACTTTGACAGGAACTTTTTTGCTGAAGGCCAAATAGGCGCCGCGTTTTATACCGGAGATGTCAGCGGCACCGCCTTTGCCTATTCGCCGGGTATTGGCTATAGCTTTAGAGAAGGTTTTGAGCTTGGCCTCCGTTACGAAGGATGGGCAAAAGATGGTACGCTTGGCCAGGCGGGGTTGCGTTTGGCTTATCGTTTCCGGTAAGAGCAAGATTGAAAAAGAGTCCTGAAATAGCTAACATTTCAGGACTTTTTGTTTTGTTTTAGAAAAACATCTGCACGCTGATTGCGTGTACTAATGATGGTTTATATATAAACCCACTTTAAGAAAATTCCCCATTGGTTTTGTTGAAGTAAATAAGTCAATAAAGGGTACAGGAACAGTATATCAATTGTCGTAAAACACCCTGATAATGTCAGTTTGAGCCCCTCCGCCCGCTTTGTATAAGGGCTAACTTTGTTATGAACAAAATCAAATGATCATGACAACTAAAGAAATTGTGCTACAGGTTATCGATGCTTTCGATAATAATGACGTAGATAAAATATTAAGCCTTTTTGCCGATGACGTAATATGGACAATGAAAGGTTCAAATATCACGGTTAGCAATGGGAAGGATGAAGTAGAAAAATTTTTAGGCGCGATGGAAGATATCAAGATCGTTTCATCAACCCGCGATCATATCATTGTTGATGGTAATAAAGCCGCCGTTGATGGCTTTATACAATGCAAAGGCAAAAGCGGCGAAGAAATAAATATGTACTATGCCGATTTTTACGAGCTGGAAAATGATCAGGTGAAAATAGTTACATCATACATAGTTGATAAAAAAGAATAAGGCAAAACTGTCTGAATCAGAATTAAAGGATTAGCAAAATAAAATTCATTAATCCCGGTTCAGAACAAACAATGTTCATCCTGTGAATTCTTTAATTCTGTAAATTCTGATTCAGACATATTACGCAACTGCCCCTTTGCTTTAGCCCAATAATATTGTAATTTCGGCGCTCAACACCCGATCAAGAAAGTGCTTAGTATCCTTAAAAAAGAAATCGTTTCTTACCTCAGCTCATTGGTGGCCTATGTTACCATTGGTGTATTTTTATTGGTGCTGGGTTTGTTTTTATGGGTATTCCCAGATTCGAGCATTTTAGATTACGGCTATGCCGGGCTCGAAAGCCTGTTCAGTACCGCGCCATACCTGTTCATGTTCCTGATACCGGCCATCACCATGCGATCATTGGCCGAGGAACGCAAGGAAGGTACTTTTGAGCTGCTCTTCACCCGCCCGCTTACCGACTGGCAAATTGTATTGGGAAAATACCTGGCCAGTGTACTGCTGGTGCTTTTCGCTTTGCTGCCTACGCTGGTTTATTATTTTTCGGTAAGTACACTGGGTACGCCACAGGGCAATATTGATACCGGGGCGGTTATTGGCTCTTATATAGGTTTATTTTTATTGGGTGCGGCGTTCGCTGCTATCGGGCTGTTCGCGTCATCTATTACCAAAAACCAGATCATCGCTTTCACTGTGGCGGTTTTCCTGTGTTTCTTTTTTTACAGTGGATTTGATTCGTTGAGTCAGCTATTGTCGTTACAAGATCTTGGTTTGCAAAACCTGGGTATTACCGAGTATTATCAGTCCGTAGGCCGAGGCGTGCTGGATACACGCGATCTGGCTTATTTTATCGTAGTAACCGGTATATTTATCTGGCTTACCCTTTTCGTGATCATCCGTCAGCGTAAAAAGAAACTGCTTTCGGCTACCATGATTGGATGCCTCGCCGCCTTATTGGTTGTGGCTGTTCTTGGAAACATTACTTTTACCCGTTTTGATTTTACAACCGAAAAACGTTATACGCTTTCGCCCATCAGCAGGCAAATTATGGATGGTTTACAGCAACCGGTAAAAGTTACGGTGTATTTGCAAGGAGGTAATTTACCAGGCGGTTTTAAACGGCTGCAGGGTGCTACGCGCGATATGCTGAACGATCTGCAGGCCTACAGTCACCGCAAGTTGCAGTTTGAGTTTGTTGATCCCCTGAAAAATCTATCCGGCGATCAGCAAAATGAGGCTATCCAAAACCTGGAAGCCAAAGGCATCGAACCCACCAATCTGAGCGTAAAGACTGACGACGGCGTATCGCAAAAGCTGATCTTCCCGGGCGCGCTGGTATCGGTCAACGGGAAAGAGATCGCCGTGAAATTATTACTGAGCCGCATAGGGCTTTCGCCCGATGAAGTGTTGAATAACTCCATCCAAAACCTGGAGTACGCCTTTTCCTCAGCCATTAAAAAAGCAACCAGCGGGGGTAAGCCCCAGATTGGTTTTACTGAAGGACATCATGAACTTAGCGACCTTCAGCTCCATTATGCAAGGAAGGATTTAGAAGATGGTTTTACGGTTGGGCGTGTAAATTTGAATAACATCGCATTTGACAGCCTTAAAAAAATAAAACTGCTGGTGATACCCAAGCCCGATAAAAAGTTTACCGAACTGGAAAAATTTAAGCTCGACCAATACATTATGCATGGCGGCCGTGTGCTGTGGACGATAGACCAGGTAAGCGCCGAACTGGATAGCCTGCGCGGGCATGGCGGCGAACAACTGGCCTTTGCCAAGCAACTTAATCTTGACGATCAGCTTTTCCGTTACGGTGTGCGGATCAATTACGACCTGATTGCTGATATGAACTGCTCGCAGATACCGGTGAGTACCGGCAGCGTAGGCGGGCAGGCACAGATACAAATGCTGCCCTGGTTGTTTTACCCCATATTTATTCCACTGTCTAAACATCCAATAGTGAAAAACCTGGATGGTATCAGCAGTGAGTTTGCCAGTACTATTGATCTGCTGGATACCAAAGACGTTAAAAAAACAATCCTGCTTACTTCGTCGCCTTATAACAAAAAGATGAGCGCGCCGCACATGCTGTCGTTACAGGCTTTGGAGCAGGAACCGAATCCTAAAGATTTTCAGAGCCCGCAAAAAACGGTAGGGGTGTTGCTTGAAGGTAAATTTGTATCCGACTGGCGCAACCGGCCGCTACCCGAAGGATTAACCGAGCAGGTAACTATACAATCTGAAAGCGAGCCTACTAAAATGATCGTGATCAGCGATGGCGATATTTTGAAAAACCAGGTAGGCAGCGATGGCTCGCCATATCCATTAGGCTATGATCATTATACCCAGCAAACCTATGGCAATAAAAATTTGCTGCTGAATATTGCCGATTATATGACCGACGATTCGGGCCTGATAGCGCTGCGCACCAAAGAGATCCAGATACGCCTGCTTAACCGCGCCCGTATCCGTAACGAAAAAATGTACTGGCAGCTGGTAAATACGGTTGGCCCTTTGCTTTTAGTGTTAATATGTGCTATTTTTCAACATTACATCCGTAAACGGAAGTATGCGCATTAAATTTTATATTTTTGGTAACACTTTTAGCCTCACCCTACCCTCTCCAAAGGAGAGGGTGAAAAAGAGAGAAGTTAATGTCCTCTCCTTTGGAGAGGATTTAGGTGAGGCATAAATTTTATATTTTTGATTGATTAAATACACCCATATGAGATTTATTGTTTCTACATCAACATTACTCAAACAACTGCAGGCTGTAAGCGGGGCTTTAAGCAATAGCACTGTTTTGCCTATACTGGAAAACTTTTTGTTCGAGATAAAGGATGGAAACTTAACCATTTCTGCAACCGATCTGCAAACCAGCATGACCACGTCATTGGCTGTTGAGGCTAAAGAAAATGGCCGCATTGCCATACCATCGCGTATATTATTAGAGACCCTAAAGTCGTTACCGGAGCAACCGGTAGCTTTTTCTGTAGATGATACCACGTTTGCTATTGAAATAAACGCGGGCGACGGAAAGTACAAACTGAGCGGTGAAAATGGCGAAGATTTTCCAAAGATACCGGTAGTGGAGAACGCATCATCGGTGAACCTGCCTGCATCTGTTTTAGCCGAAGCGATCAACAAAACCATCTTCGCGGTAAGTAATGACGAGTTGCGGCCGGCTATGACCGGTGTATACTGCCAGTTAAGCACCCAGCACCTTACCTTTGTAGCTACCGATGCGCATAAATTGGTGCGTTACCGTCGTAAGGATGCCAAAGCAGCAAGCACCACCTCCTTTATATTGCCGAAAAAAGCGTTAACCTTGTTAAAATCGTCATTGCCAACTGATGATGTGAATGTATCGGTAGAGTATAATTCTACCAGCGCGTTCTTTAAGTTTGGCAATATTAACCTGGTATGCCGTTTAATTGATGAGCGATACCCTGATTATGAGGCAGTTATACCTCAGGTAAACCCAAATAAATTAAGTATCGACAGGCTTACCTTCCTGGGTTCATTGAACCGTGTGGCTATTTATGCCAACAAAACCACTCACCAGGTAAGGCTTAAAATAAGCGGCAGCGAGCTTAATATATCATCAGAAGATATTGACTTTGCCAACGAAGCACATGAGCGTTTAAGCTGCCAGTACGAGGGCGAGGACATAGAAATTGGCTTCAACGCACGTTTTTTAATAGAAATGTTGAAGAATTTAAGTTGCGAAGAAGTATCTTTGGAAATGTCGACACCAAACCGTGCCGGATTATTGTTACCACAAGGTGGCGATGAGAATGAAGATGTGCTGATGCTGGTGATGCCGGTGATGCTTAATAGTTATGCTTAAGTGTAAACTTAAATTATAAATCCAAAACTAAGTCCGGCTTTAAAAACCGGACTTTTTTGTTCGCCATGGATAACAAAAATGGCGGGATGCAGTTATATAGATTGATTTTTAGTTAGTGATTTAGTGAATTAATGATTGGGATATCTTTACTCACTAAATCGCTAATTCACTAAATCACTAATTTGCTCGTATGAATATCAGGATCAAAGCTTTTACTTTTATTATAGCATCGGCGATGTGCTGGGCATCCTGTAAAAAAAATAATGACAGGCCTACGTATCTGCCTACTACCAGTGTTAATGTGATCAACGCGTCAAACAATATAATTAATTTTTACCAGAATGGTACCCGGATCAATAATACTTCAAGCTACTTCCCTGGCGGTACGCTGGGTAATTTAACGGTAAAAGCAGGCCTGCAAAACTATCAGATTAAGTTAGCAAGCCCTTCAACACCTAATCCGTTATTTACTTTACCGCTTACGCTTGATTCGGGAAAAGTATATTCATTATATGTGAGCGGACAAACACCGGAGAGTATTTTTTTTACTAACGATACAGAAGTTGCCGATAGCAAAGTTGCCAAGCTCAGGTTTGTAAATGCTTCGCCGGATGCCGGGCCTCTCGTGCTTGCTTTTGTAACCCCTGTTACCCAGGTAAGCACTCCCCAGTTTAGTAACATAGCTTATAAAACAACAACTGATTTTTTGAATGTTACGCCAAGTACAACAGGCTCGCTTATTTTAAGTGTTTACCAGGCCGGGTCTGACATAAGCACCGCCAGAAAGGACACGGTGACAGTTAGTACCGGCAGAATTTATACAGTAGTTGGTTATGGTACTATAGGTTCCGGTGGCAACCAGGCAATTAGCACCAGTTTAATAGTTAATCAGTAAATTAAAATTAATGACTAAACCTAATAAAAGCAGCTTCCTGGTTTCCTTACTTTTGATCACCGCTGGTACTTTGCTGCTGCCATTTATATCATCATGTGGCAAAGGCGCCAATGCTAATCCTACCGGCTTGAATACGCAGTTACAGATTATTAATTTAAGTCCGGACATACAGCCGGTAAATTTATATCTCAATTTTATCAAGGAGAGTACAACAGCCTATACCTACCCAACCGGTTCAGGTTATTTTTTTATATCAACACTAACGCCGCCGTTGCAGTTGCGTTCGGCAACACTGGCCCCGGTAAATCTGATTACTATTAATAGCACGCTGAAAGCTAATTCAAAATATACTTTGTTTATTACGGGTTTTAAAAGCGATAGTTCTATAAAAAAATCCATTTTGCTATTGGATACGGCAACTGTTCCTCCATTAGGCCGGGGCATAGTACGGTTTGTGCACTGCTCGCCGACATCAGCCCCGCTTGATTTGAAAGCTAATGGTACCAGTGCAAAGCTGTGGACAAACATCGCCTTTGATTCGGTATCAAAATATGTTCAATTGCCGGTGGGTAATTATAACTTTACTATTAACCTAAATGCCTCGCAGGATAATGTTCAATTCCAGTTGCCCAACGTTACCATACAGGATGGCCGTGCGTATACTATCTATACACAGGGAATAGTAGGCCGTACAGACTCTGTTGCATTTGGAGCGGCTGTACTTACTAATAATTTACTGCTTAAGACTAATCGTTAAGGGTAAGTATCAAGTAGTTAGTATCAAGTATCAAGATTTTTTACAAATGCGAACTATTGTGTTTAAGAAGTCGTGATACTTGATACTAACTACTTGATACCTGATTCTGATTTATATTCCTATTTTTAGCCAAAATTTGAAATACCGTGGAAGTAATAAAAAGCATTATCGACTTTATACTGCATATTGATGTGCATCTGAGCCAGATCACCAGTGATTACCGGGGCTGGACCTATCTTATACTGTTCGCGATCATTTTTGCCGAAACCGGTTTTGTGGTTACTCCCTTTTTACCCGGCGACTCGCTGCTGTTTGCCGCCGGAGCGCTTATTGCAGGTGGAAAATCCGGACTTGAAATATACCTTTTAACCATCATATTAATAATTGCTGCTTTTTTAGGGAATACGGTTAATTATTTGTTAGGTAACTATTTAGGACCGAAGGTTTTTAAGGAAAACAATAAGATACTTAAGTTAGACTATTATTTAAAAACTAAAGCCTTTTTTGATAAGCATGGTGCAAAGGCTGTGATCTTTAGTAGGTTTATGCCAATCATTCGTACCATTGCACCTTTTGTTGCAGGTGTAGGTCGTATGCCTTTCCTAAAATATAGTTTGTATAACATCATTGGAGGAGCATCCTGGATAATCCTTTTTCTTTTTGCAGGCTTATGGTTGGGTAAGGTGGAATTCTTTGCGAAACATTTTTCATTAGTTGGTGTCGCTATTATCCTAATATCTATAATTCCGCCGATTTATGCGGCTATAAAAAGCAGGAGAAGCAAAAAAGTGTTGGTATAACGCCTGAATAAGTTTCGAGCTGCGCTGTTCGAAGTCTCTGACTTCGAACCACTATGCCGGTAGTTTGTAACTACCGGATCGTTTTCTGTAGTCTGAAGACTACGAGCATAATCATTCGAAGTCAGAGACTTCGAATAGCGGACAAGTATTGTGACTTATTGAGGTGCTTGATAAACACATTTCCCAGCTTTGTACATCGCCTCTTCGTGCTGTAGATTAATACGGTCTTCCGGGCTTAGCGGTTGCGCTATCAGTTTGTTCAGGTCAGGCTGCCCGGCATCTACCCAGGCCGAATACCAGAAACTTCCAACAGAAAGTATCGATGCCCGCATTTGTCGCTCTACCATGCCTTTCAGCATTTTCTGATAAGCATGGCTGTAGGCAACAGAGTAATCATTAAGCTTTCTTTTACCTCGCATCCCCAGGCTGTACTTTTTATCCGGCGGGAAATTTTTGTTGATTATCCGTTCAAACCGCAATACCGAATCGACGCTTTTGAAGGATACCTGGCAAATTTTAAATGCCTCGGTAAGCGGGTTATCAATATAACGGGTCCGACCAGCAAATAGATGGTATTGTTTGATAAACAACTCCGGCAGGCGGGTTTCCCACAAGCCATGTATGCCAATCTGATCGGTCAATTGCCCATCATAATTTAAGGTAAGGTGAAGCGGCACATGGGCATCGGCAACGTAGTGACCTAAGTTGGCTGATATGTTGAGTATGGCCGTGGTGTCATGGGCCTTAAATGCCCTTACCAGTTTATAATATTGGTATTGAATGGTCCAGGGAACAGTGCCATATTTGTCCAACGTATCGGCAGAATATTTGGCCGCAGCGTCGGCCCATCGGCGGGGCATAGCAGCAAAAGGCTTTTTGCCATAATGGTCGGCATCAAAAAAATGATGTGGGATCTCGGTAGAGTCTACATAGCGGCGTTTGTCGGCGCTTACGGCATGTTCTGTAATGTAACCGATGTTGGCCTTATAAAAACCAGCCATGCCTTTAGGGAGTGTAAAAACGGCCAGCCTGTTAATGCGGTAATGCGCAAAGAAACCCCATGACGAACACAGCAGTATTAAACCAATGCCTGATAAACCTAAAATAATGCGCCGCTTCATGAAGGCATAAATATGGCGTTTAGTTTTGAAGTTTTGAGTAGTAAGTTTTGAGTTTTATTAGCTATTACAATCTCCCCCCGTAAACCTGGTGTCATAATTTATAGTGATCTTCCATCCTGTTGATAACTGTTAAAAAGCGTTTGCAGATCATTGATCATAGGCTCATATCCAGTATCATCTTTGGTTGGCATGTATGGCGAGGAAAGCAGGCGGCGTTTTAATCCCTCAAAATTAAATACCTGCATGTTTTCAAATACTTTGAGCTCAAAAGGTTCATCGCGTGGCTTAAATAATTCAGTCAGCACTATTGGTTAAATAAAGCTTTAAAACTTTAATAAAAAAGCACTTGCATATTTAAATTTATCAGCATATATTTGCAGTCCTTAAAATAAATAGAAAAAAGAATAACAAAGCTATACAATGGCAAATCATAAATCGTCTTTAAAAAGAATCAGGGCAAACGCTGCGAAGCGTCTGCGTAACAGGTACCAGGCTAAAACAACCAGGAACGCTATTAAGAAATTAAGAAACACTACTACTAAAGCTGATGCAAGCGCACTGTTAGGTAAAGTGATCTCTATGTTAGACCGTTTAGCTAAAAAGAATGTTATTCACAAAAACAAAGCTTCGAACAATAAATCAAAGCTTACTAAATTTGTTAATGGCTTAAGCTAATCGCTTAACTAAAAATATATAAAAAGGGTTGTACTGAATAGTATGACCCTTTTTTGTTTGGTTTGAAAATCATTATTACACGCGTCATTGCGCGGTACGAAGCAATCTCTCGCAGGCGGCCACAAGCTATATTGTAAGGTTAGCAGACTAAAAGGCTAACTTATTCATATATTTAAGCCACCTAACCAGTGGCTTTTTATTATGAAAATCACAATCAAAAAATTACTTATCTTATTAACTATAACATTAGCTCCTTTTTTTTTGAGAGCGCAAAATACTATCGGAAAATCGAGAGAGGAAATTCGAAATATCATCCGATCAAATCCCAAATTTAAATTATTAGTAGGAGACAATTGCGATACCTTGGTCTTTGCACAAGGTATGCAAGCAATTTTCGAGTATAAGAATAATCTATGTTATAAATCTATAAGTGTTTTGCCTTTACAATATATGCCTTCAATTATAGGAAAGATGACAACTGATTCTTACAAAAAAATAAATGATAATACCTGGATAGATTCTAAAGAAACAATACAAGTGGCCATTACGATTGATAAAAAAAGAGGAGTTTTTATTGTAACAACTACGTCCTATGAAAAAGTAAAATAAATTCAAACAGAGATACTACCTCTTTTTTGTTTGGTATTTTTTTTCCATACATTAATACCGTGGAAAACTACAACGAAAAGATCAGCATTAAATCATGGGCCGAGGAAGACCGTCCGCGCGAAAAACTGAGCACCCAGGGTCGCCGTGCGCTGACCGATGCCGAACTGATCGCCATCCTGATCGGATCCGGCAGCCGTACCGAAACTGCCGTTGAATTAAGCAAACGCATCCTGCACCATTATGAAAACGACCTGAACAAGCTGGGTAAAGCTTCTATCAGCGAACTTTCCAAATTTAAGGGGATAGGAGAGGCCAAAGCTATCTCCATTATTGCTGCGCTGGAGATCGGTCGCCGCCGCAACGATACCGAAACCAAAGCCATTGAATATATCAACAGCAGCCGCGATGCCTATAATATTATGCGCCGCCACTTGATGGATCTGAACCACGAAGAATTCTGGATCCTGCTGGTTGGTCGCTCACAAAAGGTGCTGGCTAAAGAACTGGTAAGCAAAGGCGGATTATCAGCCACGGTAGCTGATCCCAAGATCATCTTTTACATGGCCCTGCAGCAACAGGCCAGTGGTATCATATTAGTTCATAATCATCCATCGGGCAATCTGAAACCCAGTCACCAGGATATCGATCTCACTAAAAAAATAAGTGCTGCCGGTCGCCTGCTGGATATCAATGTGCTTGATCATTTGATTATAACTGATAATGGTTATTACAGCTTTGGGGATGAAGGAGTGATTTAGATTTAGGATTTTGGCTGATTGATGACGGGGTTTTATTATATTTAACGTGTGTATCTTGTTAGCTTCCGTAAAGGCGCGACATTTAAAAGGATACCTGCCTTAACTCAATGAAACTGATTACAAGTGTGCTGTTATCTACGCTATTGATACTAAGTGGTTGCAGTAAAACCCAAGAAATACCTGACGCTGAAATCGGGAAAGGTATTATTACCTGGGGCGATAGTTTAACCCAGGGCGCAGGAAGCACAGGCGGTAATAATTACCCCATGATATTGCAGCAACTATCATCAATAAAAGTACTTAATGAGGGGGTTAGCGGGGAAACGAGTACAGGCATACGTGATCGTATGGTGGGCGCGCCTAAACTTTATAAATACCCGGTGGTTATTTGGGCTGGAAGAAATAATTATTTAAACCCCCAAAAGGTAAAGGATGACATTGATGTTATGGTTACCAGGCTCAGACATAAACATTATTTGGTATTAAGTATTTTGAACGCGGATAGGGAAACAGAGATTAAAGGATCTAACTATTATAATGTTATTAAAGAATTAAATGCCGATCTGGCAGCTACCTATGGTGACCATTTTATTGATATACGAAGCTACTTGGTGTCAGAATATAATACGAAGGATCCCTTCGATATTGCGAATTTTAATAATGACGTAACACCCCATACTTTACGCTCTGATAATCTGCATTTAAATAATGCGGGCTATAACCTGGTTGCAAAGAAAATATATGAGCGGATAAATATACTCAGCGCTGGCCTGTAAACCTATTGACCGGCATAATATGGAATAGTGGTGATTTACCCATATCAAAAAATACAATTAAATCCCAAATCCCAAATCCGGCATCCGAAATCTTTATATCTTTGCCGATTATCATTGCTGAATAATGAAAATCTCATATAACTGGCTTAAAGAATTTATAAATACAGATAAAACCCCACAGGAAATCTCTATTATCCTTACCGGTACCGGTTTGGAGGTTGAGAGCCTGGAAAAAGTACAAGCTATCCCCGGCGGACTGGAAGGCCTGGTGATCGGTTACGTTAAAGAATGTACCGATCATGCCAACTCCGACCACTTGCACGTAACTAAAGTTGATGTAGGCGGCCCGGAAGACCTGCAAATTGTTTGCGGCGCTGCTAATGTTGCGGCCGGGCAAAAAGTGGTAGTAGCTGTGGTTGGTACTACCGTATACCCGGTAACCGGTGAGCCGTTTGCGATCAAGAAATCAAAAATACGCGGCGAAGTATCCGAAGGGATGATCTGTGCCGAGGACGAAATAGGATTAGGCACCAGTCATGATGGTATTATGGTATTGGATGCCGATGCCCCGGTTGGTACTTTGGCTAAAGACTATTTTAAGGTGAACGACGATTATATGTACGAGATAGGTTTAACACCTAACCGTGCAGATGCCGCCTCGCACCTGGGTACAGCCCGTGACATTGCCGCTTTTTTAAAGCTCACTATTACCCGGCCGGATGTAAGCGCGTTTAAAATTGACAATACCAGCAGAACGGTTGAGGTTGTGGTACAGAACGAACAGGCAAGTCCGCGGTATTCTGGCTTAACCATGACCGGCCTTACGGTAAAGGAATCACCGAAATGGCTAAAGGAACGGTTGGCAGTTATCGGCATCCGCTCTATCAATAATATTGTGGATGTTACCAATTATGTACTGCATGAATTGGGGCAGCCGCTGCATGCGTTTGATGCCGACGAAATAAAAGGCAACAAAGTACTGGTGAAAAACTATCCGGAGGGAACCATTTTTAAAACACTGGACGATGTAGACCGCAAGCTATCAGAAAACGACCTGATGATAGGCAACGCCGAAGAACCTATGTGTATTGCCGGTGTATTTGGCGGTATCACTTCGGGTGTTAAAGCATCAACCACCAGCATTTTTTTGGAGAGCGCTTATTTCAATTCGGTATCGGTACGTAAAACGGCTAAAAGACATGGCCTAAAAACCGACGCATCTTTCCGGTTTGAACGAGGTACTGATCCGGATATGACCGTTTTTGCCTTGAAACGCGCCTCCTTGCTGATACAGGAAGTTGCGGGTGGTGAAGTATCGTCAGAGATTTTTGATCATTACCCTGCACCTGTTGCGCCGTTTGCTTTTGATGTAAGCTATAAAAACATCCACAGGCTGATAGGTAAAGCTATCCCGCACCCCGAGATCAAGGCCATTATTGAGGCATTGGATATTAAGGTGGTTAATGAAACGGAAGAAACGCTTTCGTTACAGGTACCTCCGTATCGTGTAGATGTTACCCGCGAGGTGGATGTGGTAGAGGAGATACTGCGTATTTACGGATACAACAATATCGAAATACCAACTCAGATCAGGGCATCGTTAAATAATTCGCAACGGGCCGAGAAGGATACGGTACAAAACCAACTGTCGGACTTGCTTACTGCCAATGGTTTTAACGAGATACTATCAAACTCCCTAACCAAATCGGCTTATTCAGATAATCTGGATACTGCCGTAAAAATATTGAACCCGCTAAGCAGCGACCTAGATGTAATGCGCCAAACCATGCTGTACTCAGGTTTGGAAGCCATTGCTTATAACCAGAACCGCCGTGCTGCTGATTTGAAGTTTTATGAGTTTGGCAAGGTTTACAGTGTGAAGGATGATAAATATAACGAGGTACAACGTTTCTCGGTATTTTTAACCGGTGCAACTACTGCCGAGCAATGGAACCAAAAACCAAAGCCGGTATCTTTCTACAATCTGAAAGCTATTGTTGATGGCATTTTGGAGCGCCTGAATATAACCGGTTATGCGGTAGAAGATGCTACCTGCAAAAAAATGGCTTATGGCCTGCAATATATGCTGAACGGCAAACAGCTGGTTAAGTTTGGCGCGGTTGCCGGCGAAGCTTTGAAAAAGGTTGATGTAGATAAGGAAGTGTTTTATGCTGACTTTAATTTCGACCTGATTTTATCTGCAGTGCGCAAAAACAAGATCGTTTACCAGGAGGTTTCTAAATTCCCGGCGGTAAGGCGCGACCTGTCGATGCTGATAGACAAAGCCGTTACTTTTGGTCAGTTAAAACAAATTGCCCTGAGAACCGAACGCAAGCTGTTAAAAGAAGTTAGTGTATTTGACGTTTACGAAGGAGATAAACTGCCGGCCGGTAAAAAATCATACGCATTAAGTTTCATCATTCAGGACATCGAAAAGACCCTTACCGACAAAGCGATTGATGCCATTATGCAAAAATTAATTTATAACTTAGGTAAAGAAGCCGGAGCAGAGATCAGGAAATAAAGAAACCTCTAAATCCTAATTTCTAAACTCTAAAATAAAAAGCATAAACGTGAATCTCACTTTTAGAATTAGAGTTTCGGATTTAGAAATTGGGTTTTAGAAATTAGAGTTTAGAAATTAGGATTTAGAGTTTAACATATACATGGCCTCAGTAGCAGAACAGTTAAATAAGATTGTAGATAAAACCGAACGGTTAATTGAGCTTTGCGCTGCTTTACAGGAGGAAAACGATCTGTTAAAACTGGAAAGCGAGGCTTTAACAGTGGCCCTTGATGCCAGCAAAAACAAGACAAAGGAGCTGGAAGAAAAGCTTCGTGTATTGAAGCTTGCAAAATCATTTTCAGAAACAAATGAAAAAAGTCTTGATATAAAGCAAAAAATTAACGACTTTGTGCAGGAAATAGATAAGTGTATTGTGTTATTGAAAAAATAACACAAAAAGTGAAAAGCTCAATGGGAGAAATCTCAATAAAAATAAATATTGCTGACAGAGTTTACCCTTTAAAGGTAAACATGGAGGAAGAAGAAATAATACGCAGGGCGGCTAAACTGATCAATGACCGGATAAAGGAATATCAGGAAAACTACGCGGTACGGGATAAGCAGGATCTGCTTTCGATGGCGGTGTTGCATTATGCTACATCATCATTAAAAGCCGAAAAGAAGGTCACCGTTGAAGATACCGATATTGCCGAAAAGGTTTACCAGTTGGATCATTTGCTGACTGAATTTTTCTCAAAGTAATTAACGTTCTTACATAAATACAGAGCACAATTAAGATTTAACCGCAGTTAAATTTTAGGTTTCACTATTAAAAACTTAACGCTTCAATATTAAGCGGATCAAAGAGGCATGCGTTACTCGAATAGTATTAACGTAACCATGATCCCCAATATCCGAAATGAAGTTTTTAAATACATGATACTTAAAAGTTAGTTGCGGTTTTTTTATTTATATAACCTTACACCCTAAAAGAAGATGGACATATTACTATACGGAATAATCGGACTATTGCTCGGCGTTGGCCTGGGCATAGTTATCGGTCGCTTCCTGCTACGGAAGCTATTTAAAGACCAGGAGGCATCGGCCCAAAATAAAGTGAAAAAGATCCTGAAGGATGCCGAAAACAATGCCGAGATATTGAAGAAGAATAAACTGCTGGAAGCCAAAGAGAAGTTTTTACAAATGAAGGCTGAGCATGAGCAGGAAGTAACTAACAAGAACAACGCCATAAACCAGCGCGAAAACGGTGTGAAACAAAAAGAACAGTCGCTAAACCAGCGCCTGGAAAACATGAACCGCAAGGAAAGTGAGCTGGACAACATCCGTAAAAACCTGGAAAAACAAACAGAAATTGTTGTTAAAAAACAGGAAGAAGTTGAAGTACTGAAAAACGCTCACGTACAGCAACTGGAAACCATTGCCGGTTTATCAGCCGATGATGCACGTAACCAATTGGTAGATACCTTGCGCGAAGAAGCCCGTACCAAAGCGATGATCCAGATCAAAGACATTGTTGACGAGGCGAAACTAACTGCAACCAAAGAAGCTAAAAAGATAGTTATTCAAACCATACAGCGTACCGCTACCGAAAGCGCTATTGAAAATACGGTATCGATATTTAACATTGAGAACGACGAGATCAAGGGCCGCATCATTGGTCGCGAAGGCAGGAACATCCGCGCGCTGGAAGCAGCAACCGGTATCGAGATCATTGTTGATGATACGCCGGAAGCCATTATTCTTTCGGGCTTTGACCCGGTAAGGCGTGAGATTGCCCGTTTGGCTATGCACCGCCTGGTAACCGACGGTCGTATACACCCGGCGCGTATTGAAGAGGTGGTTGCTAAAACTAAAAAACAAATTGAAGAAGAAATAGTAGAAATAGGCGAGCGCACAGTAATAGACCTGGGTATCCATGGTTTACACCCGGAACTGATCCGGATGGTGGGGCGGATGCGTTACCGCTCATCATATGGGCAAAACCTGTTACAGCACTCACGTGAGGTGGCTAACTTCTGTGCCACTATGGCTGCCGAACTTGGCCTGAATGTAAAAATGGCTAAACGTGCAGGCTTGTTACATGATATAGGTAAAGTACCTGATGATAACCCGGAGCTGCCACACGCTATTTTGGGTATGCAACTGGCCGAAAAGTATAAAGAGCATCCTGAGGTTTGCAACGCTATAGGCGCTCACCACGATGAAATTGAAATGACTTCAATGTTATCACCTATCATTCAGGCATGTGACGCGATATCCGGGGCACGTCCGGGTGCACGCCGCGAGGTGGTTGAAAGCTATATCAAACGTTTGAAAGAACTGGAAGAATTAGCTCTTTCGTACCCAGGTGTCGAAAAAACATTCGCTATACAGGCCGGTCGTGAGCTGCGTGTGGTGGTTGAAAGCGAAAAGATAACTGATGCACAGTCTGAAGTACTGGCAGCGGATATCTCAAACCGTATCCAAACCGAAATGACCTATCCAGGCCAGATCAAAGTTACCGTGATCAGGGAAACCCGCTCGGTAGCATTTGCTAAGTAGGGGAAGAGATCGAAGATTTTTGGAGCAAGGAACAAGGAGTAAGGAATAAGAATTCTTACTCCTTGTTGCTTTTATCTCGGTCCTTGTTCCCAAAATCTTTGTTCTTTGTTCCAATTGTTCTTGTTCCTAAAATCTTTGTTCCTTGTTCCAAAAATCCTTGCTCCAATCTTGACTCTTGACTCTTTTCCCCGTATATTAGATTAAATTATGGCCTCCAGTAATATATCAAATACTTCGCAACATGGCGCCGGCGATGCTAACCCCATCCGCCCGGTTGATATTTATTTTGCCAAATACGCCGAAAGTCATCATAATAAAACCAATGAGGCTATCCATTTTATCTGTATCCCGCTTATCGTGTTCAGCTTGCTGGGGTTGGTATGGTCAATTCCGTTCCCTTACCTTAAATTCCTGGGCACTTATAATGGCGTATTTAACTGGGCATCCTTTTTAATCGCCTTCAGTATTTACTATTATCTGAAACTATCGCCGGTACTGTCCTACATTATGCTATTGATTTTATTTGGCTTTAGTTATGGCATTATCCAGTTGGAACATTGGCACCAGGCCGGTGGCCCCGCCTTATGGCTGGTTTCGCTCATTATCTTCTTTATATCCTGGATAGGGCAGTTTATCGGACATAAAATTGAAGGGAAAAAGCCATCATTTTTAGATGATATTAAATTCCTGCTTATCGGTCCCATTTACCTGCTCCATCTGGTACTTAAAAAGTTATCTGTTAAGTATTGATAAACAACTTTTACTTAATGTTAACAAAAAGGATTAAATATAATCCTGTGTTAACATGCTGTTAATATTGTAGCTGAACCTTTGTGTTTTAAAAACACACAAATGAAAAAGCTTTACTTTATCCTTTTATCAGTGCTGATTATTGGGGTTGCTAATGTTGCCAAGGCGCAAATTACAACCTCGGTAGTAAGCGGAAAAGTTACCGACCAAAAAGGCGTTACCCTGCCTGGCGTAACTGTAACTGTGCTGAGTACCAGTACTGGAACACGTTACGGCGCCCAAACTAACTCCGACGGTCGTTTCACTATCACCAACATTAACCCAGGTGGTCCTTATACCATTTCGGCCTCTTTTGTTGGATTTAAAAAAGACGAAAGAACAAATATTACCCTGAGCTTGGGTAGTACTACCCTGAACTTCGCCCTTGCCGATGAAACAACTACCTTAAAGGAAGTAAAGGTTACAGGTTCAGCAGGTGGCACCAAAACAGGTGCGGGCACCCGCATCAACCAAAACCAGATCCGTACGCAACCTTCTATTAACCGCAGTTTGCAGGATCTGACCAGGAATACGCCTCAAAGTAATAACAACTCATTCCAGGGTACCAACTACCGTTACAATAACGTAACGCTGGATGGTGCTATCAATAATGACGCGATTGGTTTCAGCCCATCATTAGGTGGTCAGAACAACGCTTCGGGGCAAGTAGGTAGCAGTACCCGTACCAGCCCGGTATCATTAGATGCGATACAGGATATCCAGGTGTTGGTTGCTCCTTATGATATTAAAATTGGTAACGTATTGGGTGGTAGTATCAACGCCGTAACCCGCAGCGGTACTAACGATTTTACCGGCTCGGTTTACGGTTTTGGCCGTGGCTCATTTATGGTAGGCGCCAACAATGCTGCTGCTGCTGCCGGCGGTGATGGTTCAAAATTATCTGATTTTCATGATTACCAAACAGGTATCCGTTTAGGTTTCCCGATCATCAAAAACAAATTATTCTTCTTCACTAATGAAGAGATTGCCCGCAGACAAGATCCTGTGATCAGAGGTCTTGATCACAATGGCTCGCCTAATATATTAAGTCAGGCGGATGGTGATAAGCTTGTCGCTGCATTTAAAGCATATACAGGTGGAATTGATCCTGGTACATATAACAATACCACTATTTTCTCAAACTCCAACAAGTTCTTTAACCGTTTGGACTGGAACATTGATGATCATAACCAGTTAACCATTCGTAACAATACTATTATTTCAAAAGCGACTAACCTGGAGCGCGATCAGCAAAACTTCCGTTTTAGCGGTATCGACTATACTTCACATAACAACTCCACGTCAACAGTGGCCGAGTTAAAATCGAGATTCTCCAACAGTGTGAGCAATAGCCTGGTATTGGGTTATTCAAACGTACATGATTACCGTGATCCTAACTCAGATCCGTCATTACCACAGATCGAGATCACTGGTCGTAAACCTGGTACCACCATATTTATGGGTACCGACCGTGAGGCTGCTATTTTTGATATGCACCAGAAAACTGCTGAGTTTACCGATAACTTAACCTGGACAAAAGGTAAGCACACTTTTACCTTTGGTACACATAATGAGTTTTATAACATTACCTATAACTTTGTAAACTCATGGAATGGCCGTGTAGCTTATAACAGCATAGAGGATTTTATTAATAACAATCCTGCACGTGTACGTACAAACTTTAATTACACTAATAATACCCGTGATTATATTTTGGCTAATCCATCGGCCAAGTTTAATGTTAACCTGCTGAGCTTATACGGACAGGATGAAATTCAGTTGACAGATAACTTTAAACTGACCTTGGCCTTACGTGCTGATTATGCAGATGTGCCGAATAAACAACCCCTGAGCGATAAAACAATAAATGCTCCGGTTGATCCTAACTACGGTACTACTTACACCTATACCAAACCAAAAGACATCAAACAAAATTACCTTGGTAATATAGAGTGGAATCCGCGTGTGGCATTTAACTATGATGTGCTTGGCGATCAAAGCGTTATTTTACGTGGTGGTAGCGGCTTCTTTACCGGTCGTGTTCCGTTTGCATGGTTTGGTTACGCCTTTTACAATAATGGTAAAACTTACGGAGCATATGACGTAAAAGCGCCAAGCTCTGGTATATCAGGCCAAACAGCAGGTACAAATCCGGTACAGACTGCTCCAAATGGCGAATTAAATTACGTTAACAAGCAAGTGCCTGCTGTTAATACTTCTGCGTCTGGTGCAACCCAGGTGGATATGATTGATAATAACTTTAAAATGCCACAGGTTTGGAGAAGTAGTTTAGCTGTTGATTATACTACCGATGATCAGTGGAAATTTACCGGTGAAGGTATTTATACCAAAGTTATTCATGATTTGAAATTTCAACAGGTAAACACGCTTGATCAGGTAACTTATTATCCTTACGATACCCAGCACCTGCAGCCTATATTTAATAACACTGCCACCGCTACTAATAAGGGTAAAATAAATCCATTATATACTAATGCTTACCTGTTATCAAATACCAGTGAGGGCTATCGTTATAGCTTAACAGCACAGGTAGCTAAATTCACTCAGTTTGATCCAAAGAATGCTTTAAATGTTTCTGTTGCTTATACCTATGGCCATTCAAAAGATGTTACCAACGGTATCCGTAACTCGATGGAATCAAACTGGCAGTTAAACCAGGCTTTAAATCCTAACAACCCAGGCTTAGCTAATTCAAACTTTGATATCCGTCACCGTATCGTTTCAAATTTGAATTTCAAACATGATTGGGATGCTAACCATAATTATCCGGCTAATTTTACCTTCTTCTTTAGCGCGCAAAGCGGTAACCCGTATACTTTTGATACTTACCCAAATGCTATTGACGGAACAGGCCAGCAGTTAAGCTTAGCTTACATCCCGAAAAGAGGTGAAACAGTTAATTTCTTCAATGATATAGTAGGTGGCCAAACTGCAGCGCAACAAGCTGCGGCATTTGATGCCTTTATTGATAAGAACAAATATTTAAGCTCACGTCGTGGTCAGTTTACTGAACGTAACGCTGCGTTTACTCCATGGAATAATCAGCTTGACTTCCGTTTTACACAGGACTTTAAATTTGGTGGTAAGCACAAACAGATGATCACATTTACTTATGATATCATCAACCTGACCAACTTACTGAGCAAAAAATGGGGCCAGTATTATTTCTCAGCTAATACATTCAACTCTTCAGCAAGCGTTGGTTTAACACCGGCAAAAGGTGGAACCCCATCGTTTGAAAATGCTGGGACAACTTATCCGAAATATACATTTGCTGATCCAGGCTTACCATACTCTGTTGATTTGTTTGCATCACGCTGGCAAATGCAGTTTGGTATCCGTTACAGCTGGTAACACCGAACAAAACTCAACTAAAACAATAAATAAACACCCTGCCGGTAAAATGGCAGGGTGTTTTGTTTTTGTCTGAATCAGAATTGGCAGAATTAAAGGATTTTCAGAATTTATTTGGCTATGGGTTATTATTTTACAAATTCTGTCCTTAGCGCAAGTCTTGTGTGCTGCCAGCAGGGTGAGGACTTGTGCTTATTAAATGTCACAAGTAAGCCATTGCCCGTAAGCTATAGCACAGGCTTGGGTCAGGAGGGTTGTTATTTTGCAAATTAGTTAATTCTCAAAACTCCAATTCAGGCAAATATTTCGTATCTTTATATCAGTAAACAGCCCGGCCTCCAAATAAAGGAGAGCCGGGCTGTTTGGTTAAAGAACAAGAGCGGCCAAAAACCGATCGTTTGGGATATAGTTATTTGAATGGCAATAAACTAATACTTTTTAAAGCTTTCAAAACCCATCAAAAATTTGTTAAAAAGTGTTAAAATAGCATTAAAGCTTTGTCAAAACGCATAAAAACCAGGCGCGTTTACTCTGTTTTTGACTAAAAATTGTTAAAATTTAAGGTTTAAAAAGTTTTGGCCCATCGTTAACTATAGATTTTTGCCCAGTTTTTCCAGAATATCCTGAGGTACCTTTTCCAGGTCGAGTACCAGGAAACCATCCAGGCAATCGGCAAATTTGGGATCGATATTAAAACTGATGATCTTGGCGTTTAGCGCGATGTACTGGCGTAGCAGTACCGGAACTTTCATATTGCGGGTTTCCACTTCCGATATCAGGTTGTCTAGTCCTTTGAAAGTATCTTCGCCGGCCATCAGCAGGTCGGTATCTATTTTGGCAAAATCAACCTTGAATTTCTTGCGCGGTTTTACATACTGCGCCATTTCATGGTCAAAATGGTTACGGTTGATGTAATCAACAATAAGTGACTTTGAGAACTTGGAAAATGAGTTACTGATACTTACCGGCCCGATAAGGTAACGGTATCTTGGATTATCGATCAGGAATTTTAAAATACCTTTCCACAGTAAAAACAGCGGAAGCGGCTTTGTCTGATACTCCTTACGGATCCATGAACGGCCCAGTTCAAGGCTCTTGCGCAATACCGGGGTAAACTGGGTTTTAAGTTTGAACAGTTCAGTGATATAAAAGCCGTTTTTGCCTACACTGTAGAATATCTCATCGCCCAAACCTATGCGGTAGGCGCCTACGATCATTTTAGCTTCAAAATCCCAGATAAACAGATGGTTATAGTAGATGTCATATTCGTCAAGGTCAATGGCTTTGTTGGTACCTTCACCAACTTCTCTAAAGGTGACCTCACGGAGGCGGCCTATCTCCCGTATAACATTTGGGATGGTTGAAGTTGGTACAATAAATACCTCATAGTTCTTTTCGATCCATATCCTATAGTTTTCGCGCAATGGGGCTATTTCTTTCTCCAATATGGTCGAATCTATTTCAGGGGCCACAGCTTCTGGCAGGCGCTTTATTTTAAAGAGGTTACGTGGGCTGAATAACTTTTTCTCTTCCTCCAATCCAGTGCCGAGGGCATAGGTGCGGGCACGTAAAAAGTTAAGTAGTTTGGCGCTGTTGTTATAATCTGGTATATCCTCTACATTAATAGGCTTGCCTATACGTAGTTTAATTGTATGGCCATGCTTGTTAAACAACTCCGATGGTAGTTTGGCCGTACGAAGAGCCGGATGTATCAAACTAAGTAAATTGAACAGTAAGCCATTGTTACCATGAAAATAAATCGGAACTACTGGCACTTTAGCCTTGGCTATTATTTTGCCCACAACCGGGTGCCAAAGGCGATCGGTAACCTGCTTTTGTTCAACTTTAAAGGTGGATACTTCACCTGCCGGAAAAATACCGATAGGGGTACCATTATTCAAAAGCTCCAGCGTATTTTTTAAGCCACTGATGCTGGAAGAGTGTTCTACGTTTTCAAAGGGATTAACAGCAATAAAATAATCACTCAGGTTGGGGATCTTCTTGAGCAGGAAGTTGGCCATCAATTTAGCATCGGGCCTTACCATACATAATATTTTTAAAAGAACCATGCCCTCAATACCACCATAAGGGTGATTGGCAATGGCGACAAAAGCTCCAGTCTTAGGTATATTTCGTAGCTCGCGTTCGTCAAATTCAATATCAATTCCGCAACCCTCTAAAATGGCATCAACAAACTCCGGACCCTCCTTAGGTTGCGCCTGTGCAAAAAGCTCGTTAACCTGGTTAATTTTCATGAGTTCCATCAATAAAGCGGCCAGGCCCGGCATTTTCAACTTATCCAGTTTGGTGGCTTTGGCAAACTCTTCGGTGGTTATTACTTTCATTTTTTATAAAAAGGGGTGTTTTAATTAACTTATAAATATCCTGAAAATTTATTTATTTTAACAATCGATAAACGCTGTAAATGAAGGCCTATTTTAAAAACTACCTGTCTGTAACCAAAAAAGAATGGAACGGAATGGTAGTGCTTATTGTTTTAATGGCATTGGTTTTAGCAACGCCTTATGTTTATCAAATGTTCCGCAAAGATAATATAATAAATTTTAATGAGTTTGATAAGGGCGTTGCCCTGCTAAGCAAGGGAAAAAAGGTAAGTTCGACAGGTAACTCCTGGGCCAATGAATCGAAAATAGCGAATGCCAAATTATTTACATTCAACCCGAATGAATTATCCGATGCCGGCTGGCAAAAACTGGGACTTAGCGACCGGCAGATCAAAGTGATCAAGAATTATGAAGAAAAAGGCGGGCGGTTTTATACTAAGGCTGATGTAAAAAAGATCTATTCCATTACCGATGCCGACTACCAGCGACTGGAACCCTATATCAATATCCCGGATACCTACCATCATGCCGAAAAAGCCGCGCCAGGCGAAGTCATCGAAATAAACAGCGCCGACTCAGCAAAACTAACCCGTATCAGAGGAATAGGACCTGCGTTTGCTATGCGCGTTATCAGGTATCGGGAACGTGTGGGCGGTTTTTACAATAAAGAGCAATTGAAAGAGGTGTTTGGTATTGATGAAGCTAAATACACCGAAATACAAGGCGGCATCACCGTAGATAACAAACATATTACCAAAATGAACGTGAACGCGGCCTCTTTGAATGAACTCAGGCGGTTCCCGTATCTGAGCTTTAAACAAGCCAATGCTATATTGGAATATCACAATCAGCATGGTGATTATACATCAATTGAGGATATGAGAAATATTGCCATACTTGATGACGGAATTTTGCGTAAAATTGAGCCATATTTAACTTTCAAATGATAACCCAGCAAATAAAGTCTGCCATTCGTGATATTCCTGATTTTCCCAAGCCGGGGATTGTTTTTAAAGATATAACCCCGATATTAAAAGATCCTGCTTTGTGCAATAATATTGTTAATGCCTTTGTTGAACAATTCAAGGGTAAGCGGATAGATGTGGTGGCTGGGATTGAGAGCCGTGGGTTTTTATTCGGACTTACGCTGGCCACTAAATTGGGTGTACCCTTTGTACCGATACGCAAAGCAGGCAAGCTGCCATTTACCATTAAACAGAAAGCGTATAAGCTGGAATATGGGACAGCCATTATTGAATGCCATACCGATGCCTTTGAACCCGGGCAGCACGTGCTGATCCACGATGATTTGCTGGCAACCGGCGGTACGGTAACTGCCGCAAGCGAACTGATCAAAGAAATGGGCTGCGAAATAGCCGGTTTCTCCTTTGTAGTAGAGCTTGGCTTTTTGGAGGGCCGCAAACGGATAACACCTATCAGTGATACACTGGTGGTGCTGGCTGAATATTAAGGTATAAAGGAGTTGACCATTACGAGGCAAGATAGTCGCTCTTTGCGTTAAGGATTGAAACGGATACCGGCCGGTGATTAAGGCTTGTGCAGTATGAGTGTAAAGCCTGGCCGCAGGCAACGCCCCTACATATTTTTATATCATTCATAAACAGGCCTCATTTCGTTACAAATTGGGTTTACATGGTTTACACTTTTTATGGTTTACACGGAATTAATTTACTTATAATCAATTATTTAGTTTATTTTTTTATCAAAAAAACGGTTTGCAGTGTAAATCATGATTTTACCTGAATTTAAGCCCTCCCGGGGACTTTCGCAGTGAACTCCGTGGGGATTTTTGATTTCGATATTGGAAATTCAAAACTCGTTATTCGATATGAGCCCCCTTTCCCTTAGGGATGTATCAACAAACGTAATAATTTGTCAAATTCTGAAAAATAATTTCAGCCCTTCTTTTCATTCCAAAAACAACCCTATTTGAACTAAACCTATAATTTATACCAGATACCAGTTTGTACTTTTTTTTGACCCCGATCCGGATAAAACTATCTTGATAATTAATCCGTTACTTTGCTAATAACCAATTATAAAACATGGATTCTTTATTAACAGACAGCCTCGTAGGGTTTGATTTTTCTATTAACGATAACCAGCGGATGGTGGGTGAGATGGCCAGGGATTTTGCCGAAAAAAATATCAGGCCATATGTGATGGAATGGGATGAGGCACAACATTTTCCGCTTGAATTATTTAAGCAAATGGGCGAACTGGGTATGATGGGTGTAGTTGTACCTGAACAGTATGGCGGCTCAGGCTTCGGGTATGCTGAATATGTAACCGTAATATCGGAGATTGCCCGGGTATGTGGTTCAATAGGTTTGTCGTTGGCTGCGCATAACTCTCTGTGTACCGGCCATATACTGGCTTTTGGTAACGAGGAGCAAAAGCATAAATGGTTGCCTAAGCTGGCCACGGCCGAGTGGCTGGGTGCCTGGGGACTTACCGAGGCAAACACCGGATCTGACGCGATGGGTATGGCCACTACAGCCACATTGGATGGGAATCATTATATAGTAAATGGTTCAAAAAACTTTATTACCCATGGTAAATCGGGCAACGTGGCCGTGGTAATGGTGCGGACAGGGGAAAAGGGTGATTCGAAAGGTATATCAGCCCTGGTTATTGAAAAAGGTACACCTGGTTTTACCCATGGCAAAAAGGAAAACAAAATGGGTATGCGCGCCTCGGAAACTACTGAACTGATATTTGATAATTGCCGTGTGCCAAAAGAAAACTTGCTGGGTAAAGAAGGCGAAGGTTTTAAACAGGCCATGACCATATTGGATGGTGGACGGATTTCCATAGCAGCTTTATCATTGGGCATTGCAAAGGGCGCATTTGATGCCGCGGTGGCTTATTCCAAAGAGCGTAAACAATTTGGCCAGTCAATTAGCAACTTCCAGGGCATATCTTTTAAATTGGCTGATATGGCCACGGAGATTGAAGCTGCCGAACTTTTGGTGATGCAGGCTGCCGATCTGAAAACCAGGCACCTGCCGGTAACCAAGCAATCGGCTATGGCCAAGTATTATGCATCTGAGGTGGCTGTCCGTACGGCTAACGAGGCTGTGCAAATATTTGGCGGATATGGTTATATCAAAGATTTTCCGGTAGAAAAATACTATCGCGACGCTAAGCTGTGTACCATCGGGGAGGGAACATCAGAGATACAGAAGATCGTGATCAGCAGGGAAGTATTGAAAGGATAGAAGTTATTTATTAGTTATTTTAAGCGCCTGTTTGTCAGTAAGTTGTGATTTGTCATGCTTGCTGACAAATTGACAATTTTTACCTTCCAGTGACTAAGTAAAAGGAATTTTCTCAACTTCCGGGTTTATTTTGACAGAAAAGTGAAAAATTAAGAATTGCTTTACTACTGATCCTTATTAAATTGTAAAACCATTTTTTAACTTTTTGATTTTAAGGTTTTTTTGGATTTTGTCAGGTTTATCAGGCACAGATACTTATATTTTTTAATGGATTCAGGATTTATCGTTTTAAAAAACCAATTTTTACTGCTTTTTATCGAAAGTTGATCTTATAATTGAATAACCGGTCTTTTTTCTGATTGATTTTTAAATTTTAATGAAATCAAAAACACTCAATTTTCTGATCAAAATAGCTTTTAAGATATGGCATGTTTTTAGCCGCAACCGGTGTAGAAAAGAATTAAATATTAATCAAAAAATTAAAGTTATGTTAGTTGTATTAGAAGTTGTTGCCTTTTTAGCTGTTATTATATTACCATTGATCCCAGCAAAAAAAATGGCCAAATAATTAACGGAATTACTCCGATAAACAAGAAAAGGATGGGTTTACCCATCCTTTTCTTGTTTTAATTTTCTTGTTTTAAATTAATGATACTGAGCCATTGGTTTTCGAGACCTAGATCTATATTTCTGTATTAGTGATAGTTATAAAAAAATAAAGGGAGAAAATACCTCGCGTATTTTCTCCCTTTTAATTAACTAAATTAACTGTCTTATTATTAACTGAATGAATCAGTAATTGATATATAACGAACAAAAAAATAATTTGTTTTATTGAATTAGAAAAAAAAGAACGTTTTGGTTAAAAATATGTTTGTAAAAGAAATGTTACAGACTTTGTTTGGTTTTCTCTTATAGCCATCTGTAGATTTACCCGCTTAACTATTAACTAATTTTTTTCTATGGAAAAAAGAATACTCCTTGTTTTGTGCGGTATATTATTGGCTGTTACACAGCTGTTTGCGCAAAGCCAAACCATTACTGGTACGGTAACGGCTAAAGAAGATGGGTTACCCTTACCTGGTGTAACCGTAAAAGTAAAAGGAACATCAACCGGGACCCAAACCGGTGTCAATGGTAAATTCTCCTTAAATGCTCCCCCTAATGCAATTTTATCATTTAGTTTTATTGGTTATACAACCCAGGATGTTCCTGTAGGTGGAAAAAGCCAACTAAATGTTGTTTTGGTATCATCAAGCAAAGGGTTAAATGAGGTAATCGTAACTGCTCTTGGTATTTCGCGCCAACAAAAATCACTGGGTTATGCTGCTCAAGCGGTTAAGGGCGATGATTTAACCGTAACCAAGCAGTCTGATTTGAATACTGCGCTGGCGGGTAAAATTGCAGGTGTACAGGTACTGGGTGGATCGGGTGCTAAATTCGGAACTTCAACTATTCGTATCCGTGGTGTTAACTCACTATCAGGCGGTAACCCTATTTATGTAGTGAATGGGGTGGTTACAGATCCAAATGCCGTTAATAATGATGATATTGAATCGTTAACAGTTTTGAAAGGGCCTGCTGCTACTGCATTGTATGGTCAGCGTGCATCTGAAGGCGCTGTTGTTATTACACTTAAAAAAGGTGTGGATAAAGGTATTGGTGTTTCATTTAATCAATCAACCACTTTTGAAAAGGTATATCAATTACCCGCTTATCAGAATGAATACGGTGGTGGAACAAGCTTAAATTGGAATACATACACTTATCAGCCCGGAGTTTCGCCAGCTTCAAATGCCAATTTTAATGGGGTTAAATACTATAACTATGGTGTTGACGAAAGCTGGGGCCCAAAATTAGACGGCACACTGTATGCTCCCTGGTATTTCTGGGATCCAACAAACCCGGGTTACGGAAAACTAAAGCCTTTTGTGGCCCAGCCTAATAACGTACGCGATTTTTATAACACGGGTGTTACTTATAATACCAACGCTGCATTTTCCAAGGCAGCAGATAATTATAATTTCCGCGTATCTTATACCAATATTGACCGTACTGGTATAACACCTAATAGTAATCAAAAGCGTAATAACGTTGGTTTAAACGGTGAATTGAAATTAACTAAAAAGCTTACAGTAAGCGCTAACTTTAATTTTTCGCAAATTAATTCAAACAATATTCCACAGGAAGGTTACGGAACACAAACTGCCGGTTCATTCAGTCAGTGGTTTCACAGGGATCTTGAAATTGATCAGCTAAAAAAATATCAAAGAGCCGATGGAACTTATACTTCGTGGAATATAATCAGTCCGGATGATCTTTCTCCGCACTATTGGGATAATCCATATACAGAAGCTTATGTCAATACTTCCAAATCTAATAGTAACCGGGTGTATGGAAACATTACCGCGTCCTATCAGTTCACTAAGGATTTATCATTATCTGTAATTGCAAGGGAAGACCTTTTGAATAGGGACGATAACTCACGTGTTGGCTCGGGTACAATAAACGTCGACTCTTATTCGCAAAGTCAGTATACCTACAAAGAGAATAATTACGTAGCGAATTTAGCATATAACCATATTTTTGGTGATTTGTCATTAAAAGCCGGTTTGTATGCCGAAACCCGCCAGGATCGTTACCTGTATACAAGTGGTAATACTAACGGTGGTTTAGCTGTTCCGGAGTTATATACGCTTGGCAATTCACTTGATGCTCCAACTGCCTTAAGTTATAATGCTTTAAGCCGGGTAAATAGTTATTATGGGTTTACATCATTTGGTTATAAGGATTATTTGTACCTGGATCTGAATATACGTAATGACATTTCTTCAACGTTGCCTGTAAACAATAATTCGTATTGGTATGGCGGTGTTTCCGGATCATTCGTTTTTTCGGAATTAATGCCCAAAAATGATGTGTTTACCTTTGGTAAGTTAAGGCTGTCTGCAGCTAAAACAGGTTCTGATGCTCAGCCATATCAGGTTTACCGTACTTTTGATTTGAGTACAACTCCTCATGGCACTGACCCGATACAGACTGTACCTAACACACTGACAAATCCAAATTTGAAACCAACCCTTTCAACCGCTTATGAAATAGGTACAGAGCTGCATTTTATAAAGGATAGAATTAAGTTTGATTTCAACTACTATACTCGTAATACCAAAGATCAGATATTGCCATTGCCGGTTAACGGTACTTCAGGATACTCTGTAGCTGTGGTTAATGCGGGTGAAATTAAAAATCATGGTATTGAGATAAGTCTTGGCGGTACTCCGGTTAAGTCAAAAGATTTTATTTGGAATGCCGATTTTAACATTGCGTTTAACCGTAACAAGGTTGTATCAATTTATCCAGGTGTAAATAGTTTACAGGTTACACCTGATGGCTTAGGTGGATATGGAATATCTGGCGGTAATCAGGCAGCAGGCGCAAAAAGCTTTGGGTTTGTTGGGTCACCAAGCTTTGGTGTAAATGGTGTAGTTGGCAGTTCTTATGGCCAAATAATCGGTTCTGGTTTTACCCGCGATAAAAACGGGAATATCATAGTTGACGATACAGGAATGCCAATTGTAAATAATAATGTTAATTTAGGTAGTATGTTGCCAAGCTATACAGGTGGTTTCACAAACTCTTTTAACTACAAAGGCTTTACACTTGCTTTTTCTCTTGATTTTCAGAAGGGCGGTAAATTTGTATCAGTTACCGAACAAAACTTAAATGGTTCGGGCCTGGGGGCACAAACGGTAGGTAATAATGCCAAAGGCAACCCTGTACGTAACGATGTGGCATCTGGTGGCGGTACACTGGTTCAGGGAGTACATGAAGATGGTACACCCAATACTACTTACGTTAGTACCCGGTCTCTGTATGAGCAGGTTTATAGCCAGATATGGGAAAAATGGACTTATGACGCTTCCTACGTTAAACTAAGGGAGGTAAGCATTGGTTACTCTTTCCCTAAAAAGATGCTGGGCAGATTACCTTTCCAAACAGCTTATTTTGGTATAACCACCCAAAACCCATGGATGATCTATTCTAAAGTTAAAGGCGTTGATCCTTCCCAGTTACAAACGTCCTTTTATGAAGGCGGTCAATTGCCAAACACAAGAAACTTAGGGTTTAACATTAAGCTAACATTCTAATAAGCTCAGAAAATCATGAAAAAAATATCTATAAGTAAATATATTATCGGGGCCGGTGTAATTATCCTGGCTTCATGTAAAGTGGGGGGCGATGTTAATGTTAACCCCAACCAGTCGCCAAACGCGCAAGGTGGCTATTTGTTAAATAGCGCGATACAATTTTTAGGCGGTGTAAATGGTGCTGGTGCTACAACTAACATCAATTCATTTGCTGGCGAATTATATTCCCAGTACATGTCTGAAACATTTTATACCAATGAATCATTGTTTGCATTAAAGCAATATGATTACCAAACATATTATACCGGGCCGTTGAAGGATCTGCAATCGGTTATTGATGTTAACACCAACGCGACAACCAAAGATCAGGCAACAACGTTAAGATATGGTTCGAACAATAATCAGATAGCAGCGGCAAGGATACTTAAAGCATTTATCTTCCTGACAATAACCGACAGGTGGGGTGATATCCCTTATACGCAGGCATTAAAAGCAGATGCAAATTTCTCCCCGGCTTTTGATGCTCAGAAAGATGTATATGCCGCTTTAATGAAGGAATTGGATGATGCCCAAAATCAATTTGATGATAAAGGCACATTGACGAATGATATCTTATTTAGCGGAGATAATACCAAGTGGAAACATTGGGCAAACTCTTTACACGCTATTATGGCATTAAGGTTATCAAAAGTTGATCCAACAACGGGTCGCGCCGAATTTGCAAAAGCGGTGGCAGCTGGTTTAATGGCATCAAATGCCGATAATGCATCATATACTTATCTGGCCGCTCAAACAAACGAAAATCCATATTTTGCTAATTATAGGAATCGTTATGATTACGCTGTTAGTAGTTTGGTGGTTAATACACTTACTACGCTTAACGATCCCCGATTAACTGTTTATGTAGCACCAACATCAGCCAATACCTATGTAGGTTTACCTTATGGAACCTTTGGTGATGCCCTGGACAATTATAACGCCGGTACAAGAGATAATCCTGGTAACGTGTCATTAATAGGTCTGGCGGTGTCAAACCAAGGCTCACCAACCGTATGGACGTCATATGCACAGGTGTTATTTACCGAGGCCGAAGCCGCTCATTTAGGATGGATACCTGGCGGTGATGTAGCCGCGGGTAACTTTTATAATCAGGGTGTAACAGCATCCTTAACGCAGAATGGTGTAAGCGATGCTGACGCTCAGACTTATTTAGGTCAAGCTTCTATAAAGTTTTCTGCTGGTACTGCAATGGAGCAAATACATACGCAAA
The DNA here is from genome assembly GCF_041355315.1 of Mucilaginibacter sp. RCC_168. Lineage (NCBI taxonomy): Bacteria > Pseudomonadati > Bacteroidota > Sphingobacteriia > Sphingobacteriales > Sphingobacteriaceae > Mucilaginibacter > Mucilaginibacter sp. RCC_168. The sequence goes on along the minus strand of NZ_JBFUPN010000001.1, from coordinate 45,009 downwards.
AATGGATTGCTGGATTTTTAGGAGACGGGTGGGAGTCATGGGCTGAATATCGCAGAACAGGCTTACCTAAGCTGCTTGATCCGGTACCAGGATCATTAAGCCCAGGTCAGAATATTCCGCGCAGACAACAGTATCCTCAAACAGAGATTGATTTGAATAGGACTAACTACAACGCTGTAGTTGCCCGTCAGGGCCCGGATGCGCTTAATACCAGGGTGTACTGGGATAAACAATAACCATATACTATAAACAACAATGGCTGCCTTAGCAGCCATTGTTGTTTATAGTAATAAAAATATACATCTTATTTGATTTTCAAATATTTGTGCTTACCTTTGACCCTCCTTGAAAGGAGGTATTTTAGGAATTATGATCATTATCAACGTAAAAGAAGGCGAATCATTAGATAAAGCATTGAAACGCTTCAAGAAAAAATTTGAGAAAACAGGTGTGTTGAGAGAGCTTCGCAGTCGTCAGGCATTCGAGAAAAAATCTGTAACTCGTCGTCATGTTGTTAAACATGCAATCTACAAGCAAAATATGAATCAGGAAACTGTTTAATTCTTGTAAAAGAATTTTTCAAATTTCTTAACACTATATTAAAACTATTTGTACATTCAATCTCTGGATGTTCAAATAGTTTTTATGTTTTTAGAGCGGTTTATCCAATACATTAAGTTCGAAAAGCGATACTCTCCCCATACCGTATCCGCTTATAGATCAGACCTGGATCAGTTCATGCGCTTTTTGAATCCGGGAGAAACGAATAGCGTTCCCGAATCAACTATTACCCATCCTAGTCAGATCAGTTATCATGACATCCGCAACTGGATGGTGGAGCTTATGGAGCAAAAAATTATAGCCCGTTCTGTAAACCGCAAAATGGCCACGCTGCGTAAGTATTTTAAATTTTTACTGCAGGAAGGCATTATTACGGATAATCCAACATCCAAAATACGGTCGCAAAAAATACCCAAGAATCTTCCGGTTGTTGTTGAGGACACCCGTTTGACCCAGATGCTGGATGATAACGAAATATTTACAGATGATTTTATAGGCCAGCGCGACAAGCTGGTTGTTGAAATGTTGTTTGGTACCGGTATGCGTTTGGCCGAGCTCCTGGGCCTTAAGGATCAGGATATTAACGAATATGAGGGCACAATAAAGGTTTTAGGTAAACGGAACAAAGAGCGCATCATTCCTGTAAATACAGAGCTGCGAACTTTGCTGGCTAAATACCAGGAGTTAAAGAAAAATCAAAATTTTGATAACAATTCACTAACATTAATCGTTACAAATAAAGGAGCTGCTGCTTATCCGAAACTAATATATTTAATAGTGCATAAATACCTCTCCAACATATCAACCCAAGATAAAAAGAGCCCCCACGTACTCCGGCATACGTTTGCAACCAGTTTGCTCAATAACGGAGCCGATTTAAATTCAATAAAGGAACTTTTGGGCCATGCCAATTTAAGCGCGACTCAAATTTATACACACAATTCAGTTGAAAGATTAAAGTCTATTTACAAACAAGCCCATCCAAAGGCGTAATTCAAGGAGGAAACATGAAAATTACAGTGCAATCCATTCATTTTACCGCAGACAAGAAATTATTAGATTTTATTCAGAAAAAAGCTGATAAGCTGGATACGTTTTATGATCAGATAATTAGCGGGGAAGTTTATTTAAAACTGGAAAATGTAGAAGATGAGGCAAATAAAATAACGGAGATAAAATTGTTGCTTCCGGGTAACCAGATTTTTGCAAAAGAGAAATGCAAAAGTTTTGAAGAAGCTACCGATCTGGCCATTGAAAGTCTCCGCAAGCAGATAGAAAAGCATAAACAGAAGAAAACCATTGCCGACACCGCAGCCAAAAAGGCTATCTTGATGGCGGCCGAGGACGATTTATAGTATAAAAAAGCCCTTTTTTAGGTAAAAATCGACGAGTTTTTCACTCGTCGATTTTTTTTGATAAAAAATTTTGTACGGGTTTAATTTTTTGTAGATTTGCAATCCCTTTCAGAGAGGTGCTAAGCACTGAAAAAAAAGTTGGGATTGTTCTTTAAAATATAAAAAAGCTTATTAGTTTTGCCGCTCTCAATTTTGAAACCTCTTTAAGGTTATAAAATAAGAAAAGCTAAATAAATATAAGCCTCCTTAGCTCAGCTGGTAGAGCGACTGACTTGTAATCAGTAGGTCATTGGTTCGATCCCGATAGGAGGCTCAGTTTTTTTCGGATTGAAGTGTTTAGCTTCAACTTTGGACATTTTAAATCCGGAATTAACTAATGGGGGGATACCAGAGCGGTCAAATGGGACGGACTGTAAATCCGTTGCTTCGGCTACGAAGGTTCGAATCCTTCTCCCCCCACTGGAAATTCCAGAACAAGCTAAATTCTAAATTCTAAATCAATTAGAGTTTAGAGTTTAGTTTTTGGAGTTTAAAAAAGCGGAAGTAGCTCAGTTGGTAGAGCGATAGCCTTCCAAGCTATAGGTCGCGAGTTCGAACCTCGTCTTCCGCTCGGGAATTAATTAATGAGTTATTGAATTGCTGAATTAGTGATTTAGTAGGAGTTTAAAAATTCAATAATTCACTAAATCATTAATTCGATAATTAAAATAAGCCGACGTAGCTCAGGGGTAGAGCACTTCCTTGGTAAGGAAGAGGTCATGGGTTCAAATCCCATTGTTGGCTCAATAAAATAAAGAGTAAAACAAGAATACATTTTTAAGTATAAATTAACCTACAAAATAATTATAAATCATGGCAAAAGAAAAGTTTGACCGCAGTAAACCGCACTTAAACATCGGTACAATCGGTCACGTTGACCACGGCAAAACAACCCTTACTGCAGCTATCACTAAAGTATTAGCTGATGCAGGTTTATCGGAAGCTCGTTCATTTGATTCAATTGACTCAGCTCCTGAAGAAAAAGAGCGTGGTATCACCATCAATACAGCACACGTTGAGTATTCAACAGCTAACCGTCACTATGCACACGTTGACTGTCCAGGTCACGCGGATTATGTGAAAAACATGGTTACTGGTGCTGCTCAGATGGATGGTGCAATCATTGTTGTTGCTGCTACTGACGGTCCAATGCCACAAACCCGCGAACACATCCTGTTAGCACGTCAGGTAGGTGTACCTGCACTTGTTGTATTTATGAACAAGGTTGACATGGTTGATGATCCGGAATTATTAGAATTAGTAGAAATGGAAATTCGTGAATTATTATCATTCTACGAATATCCAGGTGATGATATCCCAGTTATCCAGGGTTCTGCATTAGGTGGTCTTAACGGCGATCCTACCTGGGTTGGCAAAATCATGGAGTTGATGGATGCTGTAGATAACTACATCCCTATCCCTCCACGTTTAACTGAGCTTCCTTTCTTGATGCCGGTTGAAGACGTATTCTCAATCACTGGTCGTGGTACTGTTGCTACCGGTCGTATTGAGCGTGGTGTAATCAACTCAGGTGAAGCTGTTGACATCTTAGGTATGGGTGCTGAGAACTTGAAATCAACCGTAACTGGTGTTGAGATGTTCCGCAAGATCCTTGACCGTGGTGAAGCTGGTGACAACGTAGGTTTATTGTTACGTGGTATTGAAAAAACTGATATCCGTCGTGGTATGGTTATTTGCAAACCGGGTTCAGTAACTCCACACACTGACTTCAAAGCAGAAGTTTACGTATTATCAAAAGCAGAAGGTGGCCGTCACACTCCATTCTTCAACAAATACCGCCCGCAATTCTATTTCCGTACAACTGACGTAACTGGTGAGATTTCACTGGCCGAAGGTGTAGAAATGGTTATGCCAGGTGATAACGTTACCATCACTGTAAAATTGATCAACGCTATCGCTATGGAAAAAGGCTTACGTTTCGCTATCCGTGAAGGTGGCAGAACAGTAGGTGCTGGCCAGGTAACTGAAATCTTAAAATAAGAATTTCAAAAAAGGTTAATTGGAAACATAAGTTTGACTGTAAAAAGCAAACTTATGTTTTCTTATTATAAAATATACACGGGAATAGTTCAACGGTAGAATAGAGGTCTCCAAAACCTTTGATCAGGGTTCGAATCCTTGTTCCCGTGCATAAGCAAACAATAAAAAATGGCAGGCGTAGCTGAATATATTAAAGAATCATACATCGAGTTAACTCAAAAGGTAACTTGGCCAACCTGGCGCGAACTGCAAAGCAGTGCTATATTAGTACTTGTGGCAGCAATTATTATAGCGTTAGTTATTGTAGGTATGGACCAGATCATTAATTATTTGCTTGGTATATTTTATCATTCGCTAACATAACATCAAGGAGACAACGATGAGTGATCAATTGAAATGGTATGTAGTTAGGGCCATCAGTGGTAAAGAAAAGAAGGTTAAACAATACATAGATGCCGAAATTAGTCGTTTGGGCATTACGCATTTGGTACCGCAGGTGTTAATACCTACCGAAAAGTACTATCAAATGCGCGACGGAAAAAAGATCGCTAAAGAGCGTAATTATTTTCCGGGTTATGTATTGATGGAAGCTGTACTTGACGGTGAAACCGAACACATCATCAAAAATATAAACAGTGTGATAGGTTTCTTAGGTGATAAAGCCGGAAACGCTATTCCACTTCGCCAGGCAGAAGTTAACCGTATTTTAGGTAAGGTTGATGAAATGAGTGCGCAAGGCGAAACAATGAATGTACCTTATTACATAGGCGAAAACGTGAAAGTTATGGACGGACCGTTCAATGGCTTTAGCGGTGTGATAGAAGAGGTTAACGAAGAAAAAAAGAAACTGAAAGTAATGGTAAAGATATTCGGGCGCCGTACGCCGCTTGAATTGAATTACATGCAGGTAGAGAAAGAATAAGTTTGGTGAGCAGTGAATAGTTGATTAGAGAATGGTTGACTATAAACGATACACAATAATAAAATATAAATAAGCGTGTTTGATATTAGCGGAGTGATAACTACTCACCACTCACTAATCAACCGCTCACAAAATCTTAAATGTTACTTAGCTTCCACTTACTAACATTGAGTTATAATTAAAGTAAATTAAAATGGCAAAAGAAATCGGTGCGATGGTAAAGCTGCAGGTAAAAGGCGGCGCTGCAAACCCATCACCTCCAATTGGACCTGCTTTAGGTGCAAAAGGGGTGAATATCATGGAGTTTTGCAAGCAGTTTAATGCACGTACCCAGGATAAGCCTGGTAAAGTGTTGCCTGTTTTGATTACTGTTTACGTTGATAAGTCTTTCGATTTTATCATTAAAACCCCTCCGGTTGCAATCCAATTATTGGAAGTAACAGGATTAAAAAGTGGTTCAGCAGAGCCCAACCGTAAAAAAGTTGCCAATGTAAATTGGGAACAGGTTGAAACTATTGCTAAAGATAAAATGGTGGATCTAAACGCATTCACAGTTGAATCAGCCATGAAAATGGTGGCAGGTACTGCCCGTAGTATGGGAATAACCGTATCAGGTACGGCTCCCTGGAATTAATTAATTTATATTAAAATCAGTTTAAGACAGTGGCTAGATTAACAAAAAATCAGAAAGTGGCACTCTCCAAAATTGAGGCTAACAAATCGTATTCATTACAGGATGCGTCATCTTTAGTAAAGGAATTAACCTTGACCAAATTTGATTCATCAGTTGATATAGACGTTCGTTTAGGTGTTGACCCGCGTAAAGCCAATCAAATGGTACGTGGTATTGCAACATTACCTCATGGAACCGGTAAAACTGTACGTGTACTGGTGCTTTGTACTCCTGACAAGGAACAAGAAGCAAAAGACGCAGGTGCAGATTACGTAGGTTTGGATGATTATATTGCCAAGATTGAAGGTGGATGGACTGATGTTGATATTATCATCACTATGCCAAGTGTTATGGCTAAAGTAGGTCGTTTGGGTCGTATATTAGGCCCGCGTAACCTTATGCCTAACCCTAAATCAGGAACAGTAACTCCAGAAGTTGGAAAAGCGGTAACTGACGTAAAAGGTGGTAAAATCGACTTCAAAGTTGATAAAACAGGTATCATCCATGCCTCAATAGGAAAAGCATCTTTCTCTGCGGATAAAATTTATGAGAATGCATTAGAAGTATTGCAAACTATCTCAAAATTAAAACCATCTGCAGCTAAAGGAACATATTTCAAGAGTATCCATATCTCTTCAACTATGTCGCCAGGAATTGCAATTGAAACCAAAACAGTAGCGGGGATTTAATCATGAATAAAGAAGAAAAATACGATCTTGTTCTTGCCCTTACTGAGCAAATGAAAGAGTACGGTAATTTTTATATCACCGATACCTCTGATTTGACGGTTGCAAAGATCAATGACATTCGTCGCAAATGTTTCGACAGCGACATCAAAATGCAGGTAGCAAAAAATAGCTTGATCAAAAAAGCTATGGAAGCTGCAGGCGGCGACTTTAGCCCGATATATGATGTATTAAAAGGTTCATCATCAATCCTTTTCTCTAAATCAGCAACTGCTCCGGCAAAGCTGATCAAACAATTGAGAAAAGCAGGTGACAAACCAGTTTTAAAAGCAGCATATATTGACTCAGCAGTGTTTATTGGCGACAACCAGATCGATACATTGATCAAGTTGAAATCAAAAGAACAACTGATTGGCGAGATAATAGGATTACTACAATCACCTGCCAAAAACGTTATTTCTGCATTACAATCAGGCGGAAATACAATTGCAGGCCTTGTAAAAACATTACAGGAAAGAGGTTAACGAACACCTTATTAAAGTTCGATATTAACAAACAAAAAGCATTAAAAGTAAAATTTAAATAAAATGGCGGATTTAAAAGCGTTTGCTGAACAGTTGGTAAACTTAACAGTAAAAGAAGTAAACGAATTAGCTCAGATCTTAAAAGATGAGTATGGTATTGAGCCTGCTGCTGCAGCTGTAGCTGTTGCTGCTGCTCCTGCTGGTGGCGATGATGCCCCTGCTGCTGCTGCAGAACAAACTGCATTTGACGTTATCCTGAAAGAAGCAGGTGGTTCAAAATTAGCAGTTGTTAAATTAGTAAAAGACTTAACCGGCTTAGGTTTGAAAGAAGCTAAAGATCTTGTTGACGGCGCACCAAAAGAATTAAAAACTGGTGTAACTAAAGAAGAAGCTCAATCTTTGAAAACTCAATTAGAAGAAGCTGGAGCAGTAGTTGAGGTTAAATAAGTTAACCCAATAAAAATATAGCATCAGACTCCGACCTATTTTGGTCGGGGTCTATTGCTGTTTATATACAATAGACTTGAGATATTAGATTTGGGATTTGAGATTTTTTGCAGGATATAGCCTGTGAAATTTTTTAGTCTCAATACTTACGTCTCATATCTCACTTCTCAATACAGGTTTATTAATAAACTAAAATTATAATACCTTGGCAAACAACAATAATCAAAGAGTAAACTTTGCAACCAGCAGAAAGGTACTTGATTACCCTGATTTCCTGGATGTGCAGTTACAATCTTTCCAGGAATTTTTTCAATTGGAAACCACCTCAGACAACCGTTATAAAGAAGGTTTGTTTAAAGTGTTTGCTGAAAATTTTCCGATATCGGATTCAAGAAACATCTTTGTTTTAGAGTTTCTTGATTACTTTATTGATCCGCCTCGTTACGATATACAAGAGTGTATAGAGCGCGGATTAACTTACAGTGTGCCTTTAAAAGCCAAGCTTCGCCTTTCATGTAATGATGAGGAGCACGAAGATTTTGAAACTATTGTACAGGACGTGTACCTGGGAACTATCCCATACATGACCCCTAAAGGTACATTTGTTATAAATGGTGCCGAGCGTGTAATTGTTTCACAGTTACACCGTTCGCCAGGTGTGTTCTTTGGCCAAAGCCGCCACACCAACGGTACAAAATTATACTCTGCCCGTGTTATTCCTTTCAAAGGTTCATGGATTGAGTTTGCTACAGACGTTAACAACGTGATGTATGCTTACATTGACCGTAAAAAGAAATTCCCGGTTACTACACTGCTTCGCGCCATTGGTTATGACTCTGATAAAGATATATTAGAGCTATTTGAACTGGCCGACGAAGTAAAAGTAAGCAAATCTGGCCTGAAGAAATTCATTGGCCGTAAGCTTGCTGCAAGGGTGCTTAAAAAATGGGTTGAAGACTTCGTGGATGAGGATACCGGTGAAGTGGTTTCTATCGACCGTAATGAGATCATCCTTGAGCGTGAAACCGTATTGGAAGACGATCATATTGATATGATCATTGATGCCGGTGTTAAAACCATCATCCTGAACAAGGAAGATGCTGCCACCAGCGGTGATTATACTATTATATACAATACTTTACAAAAAGATACTTCGAACTCGGAGAAAGAAGCGGTTGAGCACATCTACCGTCAGTTACGTAACGCTGAACCACCTGATGAAGAAACAGCCCGTGGTATCATCGATCGTTTATTCTTCTCTGATAAAAGATATGATTTGGGTGATGTGGGCCGCTACCGCATCAACCGTAAGTTGAAATTGAATACCTCTGATGAAACAAAGGTATTAACCAAGCAGGATATTATTGCCATAGTGAAGTACCTGATCAAACTGATCAACTCTAAAGCTGAGGTGGATGATATTGACCACTTGTCAAACCGTCGTGTTCGTACAGTGGGTGAGCAGTTATATGCTCAGTTTGGTGTTGGTTTGGCACGTATGGCACGTACTATTCGTGAGCGTATGAACATCCGTGATAACGAGGTGTTTACGCCAACCGACCTGATCAACGCACGTACATTATCATCAGTGATCAACTCGTTCTTCGGAACAAACCAGTTATCACAGTTCATGGACCAAACCAATCCACTGGCAGAGATCACGCACAAGCGTCGTCTGTCAGCCCTTGGGCCCGGTGGTCTGTCACGTGAGCGTGCTGGTTTCGAGGTTCGTGACGTACACTACACCCACTACGGTAGGTTGTGTACCATTGAAACTCCGGAAGGACCGAACATTGGTTTGATATCATCGCTTTGCGTACACGCTAAGATCAACAACTTGGGCTTTATCGAAACACCATACAAACGTGTGGTTGAAGGCAAAGTACAGGTTGACGAACCGGTTATCTATTTATCTGCAGAAGATGAAGATGGTAAAACCATTGGTCAGGCTAATGCCCATTATGATGATAAAGGTGTGTTTGCATTGCCAAAAGTAAAAGCACGTTTTGAAGGTGACTTCCCTATCATCGAGCCGGAAAGACTGGATTTGATGGATATCGCTCCAAACCAGATCACTTCTATCGCGGCTTCATTGATTCCGTTCCTGGAGCATGATGATGCTAACCGTGCATTGATGGGATCGAACATGCAACGCCAGGCCGTGCCATTGTTACGCCCTGAAGCGCCAATTGTTGGAACCGGATTGGAAGGACGTGTGGCAAAAGATTCACGCACACTGATCAACGCCGAAGGCGATGGTGTAGTGGAGTATGTTGATGCCAACGAGATCCGTATTAAATATGACCGTGATGAGCTTGACCGTTTGGTTTCATTTGATGGCGATTCAAAAAGCTATCGTTTAACCAAATTCAAGAAAACCAACCAAAGTACCACCATGAACCTGAAGCCGATTGTTAAAAAAGGCCAAAGAGTTTCAAAAGGTGAAGTTCTTTGCGAAGGTTATGCTACTCAAAATGGTGAGCTTGCGTTGGGTCGTAACTTAAAAGTGGCGTTCATGCCTTGGCAGGGATATAACTTTGAGGATGCGATCGTAATATCTGAGCGTGTGGTTTCACAGGATATTTTCACTTCACTTCACGTTGAAGAGTTTGAACTGGAAGTACGTGATACCAAACGTGGTGAAGAGGAATTGACACCGGATATCCCTAACGTATCAGAAGAAGCTACCAAAGACCTTGACGAAGACGGTATTATCCGTGTAGGTGCCGAGGTTAAAGAAGGCGATATCCTGATTGGTAAGATCACTCCAAAAGGTGAATCAGACCCATCACCGGAAGAAAAACTGTTACGTGCCATATTTGGTGATAAAGCAGGTGACGTTAAAGATGCGTCATTGAAAACTCCGCCATCTATTGCAGGTGTGGTTATTGATACCAAATTGTTCAGCCGTGCTAAAAAGACCTCTAAGGCCGAAGAAAAAGCACAGTTGGAGAAACTGGATACTAAACACGAAAGAGCTGTAAAAGAACTTAAAAATACTTTGATCGAAAAGTTATTTGAGATCGTGAATGGTAAAACATCACAAGGTGTTTACAACATTTACAAAGAGCTTTTAGTACCAAAAGGTGTAAAATTCACCCAGAAAATTTTAGTTGAACTTAGTTACGAAAACATTAATCCAACTAAATGGACAACTGATGATGATAAAAATGATCAGATTAAGCTTTTACTTCATAACTACAACATTAAAGTTAATGAGGAATTAGGAGCTTACCGTCGTGATAAATTTGCTATCAGTGTGGGTGATGAGTTGCCGTCTGGTATCGTACAAATGGCTAAAGTTTACATCGCTAAAAAGCGTAAGCTTAAAGTAGGTGATAAAATGGCCGGTCGTCACGGTAACAAAGGTATCGTTGCACGTATTGTACGTGACGAGGATATGCCTTTCCTTGAGGATGGAACACCGGTTGATATTGTGTTGAACCCACTGGGTGTACCTTCACGTATGAACTTGGGTCAGATCTACGAAACCGTATTAGGTTGGGCCGGTAAAGAGCTTGGTATTAAATTCGCTACCCCGATTTTTGATGGTGCAAGCCATGAAGAAGTGGAAGAGTGGGTTAAAAAGGCAAACTTACCAGAATCAGGCCGTACCTATTTATACAATGGCTTAACAGGCGACCGTTTTGATCAGCAAACTACAGTAGGTATTATATACATGCTGAAATTAGGTCACATGGTTGATGACAAGATGCACGCACGTTCAATCGGGCCATACTCCTTAATTACACAACAACCATTGGGTGGTAAAGCCCAGTTTGGTGGTCAGCGTTTTGGTGAGATGGAGGTTTGGGCATTGGAAGCATTCGGTGCATCAAACATACTGCAGGAAATATTGACCGTTAAATCGGATGATGTTATCGGCCGTGCCAAAACTTACGAGGCTATTGTTAAAGGTGAAAACCTGCCAACTCCATCTGTTCCTGAATCATTCAACGTATTGGTTCATGAGTTAAGAGGTTTAGGTTTAGATATCACGTTAGAATAATTAGTGATTTAGTGAGTTAGTGAATTAGTGATTGAACAAATCATTAATTCGCTGGCTCACTAATTCAAACATAGTAAAAGAGTGGTTTAACAAAGTAGGTTAACTCACTCATTCACTAACTCACTAATTCAATCATTAAAAAACAAGGAGACTATGTCTTACAAAAAGGATAATAAAATCAAAAGTAATTTCACCACAATTACGATCAGCCTGGCCTCTCCTGAGTCCATCCTTGAACGTTCAAGCGGTGAGGTTTTAAAACCAGAAACCATCAACTACAGGACCTATAAGCCTGAGCGCGATGGTTTATTCTGCGAACGTATTTTTGGTCCGGTTAAAGATTATGAGTGCCATTGCGGTAAATACAAACGTATCCGTTACAAAGGTATCGTGTGCGACCGTTGCGGTGTTGAAGTAACCGAAAAGAAAGTACGCCGCGAGCGCATGGGCCACATTAACCTTGTAGTTCCTGTTGCTCATATCTGGTACTTCCGTTCATTACCAAACAAAATTGGCTACCTTTTAGGCTTGCCAACAAAAAGACTCGACCTGATCATATACTACGAGCGTTATGTAGTTATCCAACCAGGTATCAAAGAAGCTGATGGTATTAATAAGATGGATTTCCTGACAGAAGAGGAATATCTTGACGTGTTAGACACCCTTCCAAAAGAAAATCAATACCTTGATGACAAGGATCCACAGAAATTTGTGGCTAAAATGGGTGCCGAAGCTCTTGAAGAGTTATTGAAGCGCCTTGACCTGGATGAGTTATCATTCAGCCTGCGTCACCAGGCAGCAAACGAAACTTCACAACAACGTAAAAACGAAGCTTTAAAACGTTTACAGGTTGTTGAGGCTTTCCGTGATGCTAAAACCCGTATCGAGAATAACCCTGAGTGGATGATCGTTAAGATCGTTCCGGTTATCCCGCCTGAGTTGCGTCCATTAGTACCACTGGAAGGTGGTCGTTTCGCTACTTCGGATCTGAATGACCTTTACCGTCGTGTAATTATCCGTAACAACCGTTTAAAACGTTTGATCGAGATTAAAGCACCGGAAGTTATATTACGTAACGAAAAACGTATGTTACAGGAAGCTGTTGACTCGTTATTCGATAACTCACGTAAAGTAAACGCGGTAAAAACCGAAGGTAACCGTGCCCTGAAATCACTTTCAGACATCCTGAAAGGTAAACAAGGCCGTTTCCGTCAAAACTTATTAGGTAAACGTGTGGATTACTCTGCCCGTTCGGTAATTGTTGTAGGTCCAAACCTTAAATTACACGAGTGCGGTTTACCAAAAGATATGGCTGCCGAACTGTTTAAACCATTTATCATTCGCAAAATGATTGAGCGTGGTGTAGTTAAAACAGTAAAATCTGCCAAAAAAATAGTTGACCGTAAAGACCCATTAGTTTGGGACATTTTGGAAAACGTATTAAAAGGACACCCTGTATTACTAAACCGTGCACCTACGCTGCACAGGTTAGGTATTCAGTCGTTCCAGCCAAAACTGGTTGAAGGTAAAGCAATCCAATTGCACCCATTAACTTGTACAGCCTTCAACGCGGATTTTGACGGTGACCAGATGGCCGTTCACGTACCTCTTGGTAACGCGGCAATTTTGGAAGCCCAAATCCTGATGCTTGCATCGCACAACATTCTTAACCCTGCCAACGGTACACCTATTACTGTACCATCACAGGACATGGTGCTTGGTTTGTACTACATAACCAAAGGCCGTAAAACAGATGAAGGACGTGTGGTTAAAGGCCAGGGCTTAACTTTCTACTCTGCAGAAGAAGTAATTATTGCTTACAACGAGAAGAAAATTGACCTGCATGCCTTTATTAAAGTTAAAGGTTTAGTAAAAGAAAAAGATGGCAGCATAGTAAGCAAAATCATTGATACTACCGTAGGCCGCGTGTTGTTTAATCAGCATGTACCGGTTGAAGTAGGTTACATCAACGAATTGCTGACTAAAAAATCACTGCGTGATATTATTGGTGAGGTTGTTAAAATTACCGGTATGGCCCGTGCAGCCCAGTTCCTTGATGATATTAAGGAGTTAGGTTTCAAAATGGCATTCCAGGGTGGTTTATCATTTAACCTGAAGGATATCAATATCCCTGCAGAAAAAGTTACACTGATCGAAACAGCTTCTAAACAAGTTGAAGAGGTAATGGGTAACTACAACATGGGTTTCATTACCAACAACGAGCGTTATAACCAAATTATCGATATCTGGACACGTATCAACAACCGCTTAACCGCGAATGTAATGGACATCCTGAGTAACGATAACCAGGGCTTTAATTCGGTATACATGATGCTTGATTCTGGTGCCCGTGGTTCCAAAGAGCAGATCCGTCAGCTTGCCGGTATGCGTGGTTTGATGGCTAAACCTCAAAAATCAGGTTCAGGTGGAGAGATCATTGAAAACCCGATCCTTTCAAACTTTAAAGAAGGTTTGTCGGTATTGGAGTATTTCATCTCTACTCACGGTGCCCGTAAAGGTTTGGCGGATACGGCGTTAAAAACAGCAGATGCTGGTTACTTAACCCGTAGGTTGCATGACGTTGCCCAGGATATGATCGTAGGTGAAGTTGATTGCGGTACTTTAAGAGGTATCTACACAACTGCACTAAAAGATAACGAAGATATTGTTGAGCCACTATATGACCGTATCTTAGGCCGTACTACCTTGCATGATGTGCATGACCCTATCACCAACGAATTATTGGCGTCTGCAGGCCAGGATATCACAGAAGAGGTAGGTAAAAAAATCGAAAATTCTCCATTAGAAGGTATCGAAATACGTTCAGTATTAACCTGCGAAAGCAAACGCGGTGTTTGTGCACTTTGTTATGGCCGTAACCTGGCCAGCGGTAAACGTGTTCAAAAAGGCGAGGCTGTGGGTGTAATTGCTGCACAGTCTATCGGTGAGCCGGGTACACAGTTAACACTACGTACCTTCCACGTGGGTGGTACTGCATCAAACATTGCTGCAGAATCACAGATCAATGCTAAATTTGATGGTATCATTGAATTTGAAAACGTACGTACGGTTGAATATACTACTGCCGAAGAAGGTAAAGTAGATGTGGTATTAGGTCGTTCAGGTGAGTTCCGTATCATTGAAGAAGGCAGCAATAAGGTAATTGTTACCAATAACATCCCATACGGTTCATACCTGTATGTAAAAGATGGCAGCAAAATAACCAGGGGCGACCGTATTTGTTCATGGGATCCGTATAACGCGGTGATCATATCTGAATTTGCCGGTTTAACCCAGTTTGAGGCTGTATTGGATGGTATCACTTTCCGCGAAGAATCAGATGAACAAACTGGTCACCGCGAAAAAGTAATTATCGATACCAGGGATAAAACTAAAAACCCTGTTATTCAAATTACTGATACAAAAGGTAACATCATCAAAGGATATAACATTCCGGTAGGGGCACACATCGCTGTTGAAGAAGGCGAAAAACTACAAACAGGACAGGTTATTGCTAAGATCCCTCGTTCAACTGGTAAAACTCGTGACATTACCGGTGGTTTACCACGTGTAACTGAGCTGTTTGAAGCACGTAACCCATCAAACCCTGCTGTAGTAACAGAGATTGACGGTGTGGTAACCTTGGGTGGCGTTAAACGTGGTAATCGCGAGATCACTATCGAATCAAAAGATGGTCAGGTTAAAAAATACCTTGTTCCATTGTCAAAACACATCCTTGTACAGGACAACGACTTTGTGAAGGCTGGTATGCCATTGTCAGATGGTTCTATATCACCTGCTGATATCCTGGCTATTAAAGGCCCGGCTGCAGTACAGGAATACCTGGTAAATGGTATACAAGAGGTTTACCGTTTACAGGGTGTGAAGATCAACGATAAACACTTTGAAGTTATCGTTCACCAGATGATGCAGAAAGTACAGATCGAAGACGCCGGTGATACCCGCTTCCTGGAACGTGAAGCTGTTGACAGCTGGGATTTCATGACCGAGAATGATGAGATATTTGACAAAAAGGTTGTTGTTGAGCCAGGTGATTCAACTACATTAAAAGCCGGTCAGATAGTTTCATTAAGAAGGCTGCGTGATGAGAACTCTGTTCTGAAACGTAGGGATCTGCGGTTGGTGGAAGTTCGTGATGCTATTCCTGCAACTTCAAGTCCGATACTGCAAGGTATTACCAGGGCTTCGTTAGGTACCAAATCATTTATCTCAGCTGCATCATTCCAGGAAACTACCAAGGTTCTGAATGAAGCCGCTATAGCAGGTAAAAAAGATTTGATGCTTGGCTTGAAAGAAAACGTTATTGTTGGTCACCTGATTCCTTCTGGTACAGGCTTACGTGAGTATGAAAATATCCGTGTAGGTTCACAGGAAGAATTTGATCGCTTAATGGCGTCAAAAGCCGAAGAAATAGAAGCTTAATTATCTTCTCAATATTAGCAAAGCCTCCCGTAAGCCGGGAGGCTTTTTTGTTTTGTAGCCCCAAAATGACGGGTAATAGAATTTTAAAAAAAATAAAACAAAACATAAAATAAAGTGGTTTTAGAGTTTCATCGCTTACAATGACGCATTCATACAAGAAGGCTGAACAATATTTGTTATTATTGGGAAGTTTTTTGACAAATGAATAGCTTTATTATTTTAGTAAAATGGAAGAACAAAATGAAAATCAACTGAATATTGAACTTTCTGAAGAAATAGCAGAAGGGATTTATTCAAACCTGGCAATAATTACTCACTCGAGTTCAGAATTTGTACTTGATTTTATCAGAGTAATGCCCGGAATACCCAAAGCAAAAGTAAAGTCACGGGTTATTTTAACACCGGAACATGCTAAACGTTTGTTAACCGCATTGGAAGACAATCTGGAAAAATTTGAATCGATTAATGGACGTATTAAAGTTCAGCAAGAACCTTCCGGATTTCCAATGAATTTTGGCGGAACAATGGGGCAGGCATAGATCCCCTTTAAGGAGATAGTTAATTGGTTACTTACTTATTTTAACGCCCGAAGTTTTTTTGCAGGAATACCTCCGTATATGCCTTCATCTAAACAATCTTTGGTTACCACAGCCCCGGCTGCAATAACAACGTTATCTCCAATAGTAACATTGCCGCATATAATGGCACCACTTGATACCCATACGCCCTTGCCAATTTTAATATCTCTGCCTTCTTTTGGATGATCTTGCTGACGGGCCCGATTAGTTAACATGGGGTCATGTGTTCCTGTTAATACCATACATCCCTGTCCAAAAAAGGAATGATCACCAATATAAATATGGCCGGAATTTGTATTTAAAATAACATCTTGAAGATCAACCATACTACCAATATGTACGCGATCTGCCGGGCCTTTTATTACAATTGTAAGTAATAGCTTTCTTCTTAAAAACTGAAGATCAGCATATTTGAAAAATACTTTTGATATAAATTTGATCATTTCAAACTAACCATTAATTGTTTTTATCCATTTGGCAACTTGCTCTAATCCCATGTCCAGGCTATAGTTTATTTTTGCTCCTGTACTTTTTAAACGATTAATGTCGGCCCTAACATTTAGGGGGTCGCCTTTTGGAATATTACCATCAAAATTAATTTTAACATTCAGATCTAAATGTTTGATTAGGCCATTAGCTATTTCAGATACACTGCTTTCGATGCCCGAAGCCATATTACATAGTTGAAATTTATTATCTGTTTGATTATTTAACAAATTAACTACAGATTCACATAAATCTTTAACATAAATAAAATCTCTTGTTTCATCTCCGGTTCCAAATAATGTTATAGCTTCTTTACCCTGTTTGTCTGCAGCAATTGCCCTGTTGCCTACATCCCATATTAATTGTTTTCGTAGTCCCGGGCCATAAACTGAAAATATTCTAAGAACTGTAACACTTAATCCATAAATTCTCGAGTAATTTTCAAGCAATAATTCGGCTATATATTTATGTATCCCATATGGTGAAATAGGAACTGCAATGGTTTCTTCTACAATTGGTAGAGCCGAGGCATTCCCATATACGGCAGCACTTGAAAACAGGATAAATTTTGCCTGGCTATGCATTTTTGACAAGTATAAAGCCAAGCGTGCGGTTCCGGGTAATAGGTTTGAAAAATCACTATACGGATCATTTACTGATAGAGCAACAGAGGCTCCTCCGGCCAAATGGCACACACCATATATATCTTTTCCATGCAGCAGATTTTCCCAATCTACATTATCTGTTGAGGCTGTTACAAAATTAGACCAGATTTCAGGCCTCGATGGAGCTCTTAAATCAATTCCTATTAATTCATAGCCAGCTTCAAAAACCTCATCAGCAAGCCAAGTGCCTAAAAAACCCGAAGCGCCGGTTATTAATATTGTTTTATTTTTCATAGTATGATGATATTAGGACTGTATTAATTAACGTATTCTAAAGAACTATAATGCTTTAAAACCTCATCAATAGGGTTTTTAACCGGAATAGATAAAGCATGAACTTTAATTATATCCTTATCACTATTAATTTGGAATATGCCTTCAGGCTCCATTTGTTCTTGCAAATAAGTTTTATCTTTTTTAGAAATTAAAATAGGAATTCCTCTTTCCATCCAGGATATGGCCGAGCTACTTTTGGTTATTCCATTAGCGCTGCTTGTTACAATTCCCATATCCACAAGTTGCATAACACGATTTACCATTTCAGGTTCTAAAACACCGGTTTTGATGTATTTAATATCCGGCATTTCTTTAATCATTTCTTCGGTACTATTCTGTCTGCTTTTACCAATAGTAATAATACATAAAGTTTTATTAAGTTGCTTTGCCGCTTTAGTTGTATCCTCAATCAATTCTTTTAATCCTTTGCATGGATAAAAAGAACCAAAAAAACCTACTATTAACCACTCATCTTTATTTTTTAAGTGGATTAGCCCCAAATTATTTGTTACCTCATTCCACTCTTTTTCTGATCCAAAATAGCCGGTAGGAATATTGCCTATAACCGGTACCAATGATGATGCTATTCCTATTTTTTTTAAATGCCTTATGTAATAATCAGTACTCGCAAAGATGCTATCAGGTTTAAGCGCCATGACCATTACTTTTAAATGGATTTTTTGCAAGAAACCCAGGATTTTTTCTTTGTAATTTTTTGCTGAATTATTCATTCCGCACCAGAGTTCCCAGAACATGATATTTAATTTCGCATCACCGATAATTTTACGAAAAGATGTTATCATTTCCATAGGTAGGCCGTACTTGTTAAAACCGAAACATACGTAATGTAGACTGATCCAATCAGGGTTAAATTCGTCGATCCAGATTTTGGCTCTATCAAACCTTTTATCTGTAGCCCATATAGAAGGTAAGCGCAAGGTTTTAACGCGAATGTCCAATGTTTCCTGGTAATCGTTAAACTCCTTTTCTGTAAGTTTATCATACAGGGCCAGTATAGCACATTCGTGTCCTTTTTTAATCATTTCAGCAGCCAATGTTCTTATTTGGTCACCTGCGCCATCCCGTCCTGGTTCAAGTGAACTGCTTATAAAAATAATTTTCATTTTATTAATGTCTTTTCATGGGCTTAAATCAAAATGTCCATTTTATTTACAATATTCATTGAAATAATCTTTTATAATGCAAATCATACTGAAGGTTAGCAGAGCGCTCCCCGATTTTTTTTGCAGGTATTCCTCCTACGACAGAGAAGGCCTCAACGTTTTTAGATACCACCGAACCTGCTGCAATTACTGCTCCTTTTCCGACTGTAACGCCAGGCAAAATCATTGCTCTTGTTCCAATCCATGCATAATCTTCGATAGTCACATGTCTTACCCGTCCACTAAAGTCAATAGAATTCATCTCATGATCTGCTGTAAGAATAATAACATCCTGTGAAATACTAACATTTGATCCAATCTCTATCATTCCTCGTGTATCCAGCCGACATCTGGCGCCCACAACAGCATTACTTCCAATTTTAAGATTCAAGGTACTATCAAATGTACATTTCATAAAAATGAAAGTATTTTTACCTATTTCAAAGCGCATTATTTTTTTATAAAAAAACAATCTGAAATTGTGACTCGGAAAGCCAGAAATAATATAGTTTGCAGTGTAAAGCCTAAATTCTGAGATAATTAATTTGATTTTTTTCATTTCAAATTTCAGATATTTTTTGTTGATGAGTATTATAGAGTGTTATTGAAAATTTAAGGTTAAATATCTTAACCAGGAAATTTTTGCTTTAATTTCAAGATGTTTTTTTCAAAATAAAAGTACGAGATATAGCTAATAATAAAAGTTGATGCAATAACGGATATATGTATTATGAACTCTTTTTCAATGGCATTTTTCATTGAAAATTCTGAGAATAACTTAGCCATTAGCAGGATAATTATCATATGCCAGCAATATATTCCATACGATAATTTACCAATCAAATTAAAAAAACTATTGTCAATAGTAAATATGGTTTTTTTATTAGTTGCAACATTCATTATTATGATCAGGAAAAATATAGAATAAAATTCATGCTGGAAAATTGATCCAATATTTATCGGCTTGTAAAAGATATTCGATAATATATTAAGTGACAGCAGCAACCATGAAAATAGTTGTAAATATGGATTGTAAATAATTCGTAAAGCACGATGTTCGGAGTGATATAAATAAGCGCCAATTGCACCTATCGCCATACATGAAAACCTGGTTTCTGTTAACCAGTATGCATATTGCTTATCAATTCTCCAAAGAAAAATTTTAGTTATTACGAAAAATATAACAAACACAATTAAAGCTCTGAATACATTTTTATTTTTAATTAAAAACGGCCAAAAAAGATAGAATTGCTCTTCGACACTAATTGACCAAAATGTAATAATTGGTTTTATTGTTTTGCCTGTAACATAGGCAATGTTTCCTATGAAAAGTAAGTAATAGAAATAATAATTGGTATTTGATTTCCAGAATATATTGGGTTTTATATAAGCAATTATAAAAGATATAAAAATGATCAAAAAATATAATGGCCAAATTTTTAAAATCCTCCTCATGTAAAAGTTAGAAAAATTGATCTTGCCACTTGTCTCTTTTTCGTTTAATAGTAAAAAAGTGATCAAAAACCCACTGAGTACAAAAAATATAGTAACAGCTAAACCTTGAATTTCATAATGCTTTATAAAGGAATCCAAGTTTGAGCCAAATAGTTTTATATTCTGATCAACATGTCCTATTAAAACAATTATTGCGGCAAGCGCTCTGATGCCATCAAGCCCCGGCAAATGTTTTTTAATGCTCATTTACAATTTTTATATTCAGTATTTTATAAAAGCTATAGATTATGTGAATAATTGTGGTGGTGATAGCCGTGAAAATGTTAAGTTCAAGTATCCCGGCTAAGGAATGAATATTTATCAAAAAAATTCCCAATATAATCGAGCTTACACTTATTGGTATAGTTATTAAGGGGTTTAATGCCCACCCTTTGGTTGAATAAACGCTAAAAGTAACGGATGAAATAAAGGTTAGGCAACTGCTAATCATCATTAAAACAAGTTCTTTTTTTAGCCCGTGGTAATTTTTACCCAAAACCCACAAAATTTGATGCGATAATAAAAATGTTGTTAAAACAATAACTATGCTGATAGCGAACAAACTAAAAAGTATAGGAACAAATCGTTTGAGTAGTACACTGGTATCATATGGCAGCCTTGCAAAACGAGGTGACACCAATGTTGAAAATAATACGGTAAGTATGGTTAAAACAGTTGCCAACCTGCCCAATGCGCCAATTTCTGCAATCGATGAGGTTGTTCCGAAAAATGATATCAACCATATAGATATTTGTCCGGAAACTGAATAATAAGCAGCATCGGGAAGTATCCTCTTTACAATGTTTAAAATACGTTTCTTAACTATGGGGTCTGTTTCATTGTTTGCCGCATATGCATTTTGTTTTGTCAGGCGTCTGAGTTTTATATTCGCCCATACCTGTGGTACACCTGCAGCAAAAATAGCGACACCTGCAAATGGAAATAAAAATATGGTAAGATATAATGAAATGATTCTTCCAATGTTATTTAAAACCTGGATTTTTTGCAAGGCAACAATATTTTGGTGCAATTTTGGAACAATTTCTAACAATGAACCAGATAAGGTTACTAAAAATGCAGGAACAAGAGATGCAATTATTAATAAACTCATCAGCAAACTGGCTCCATGTTGTATAAGCAGTATTAGCAACAAGGGCATGCCCAGAAGTATACAAATTGTTGCAAACTTCCTTCTTAAATTTAATCCTGTATTTAAAACAATTCCTAATTTAATTTTATCCTGCCATACTTTACCTCCTTCGGCCATAACACCATAGGTAATGCCTCCGTCACTTAACATAGTCATTGTGCCCAGTGTGGTATTTGCTAAGGTATAAAATGCGTACTCTCTTATGGGGAGCAGTCTTATAATTGTAATCCCGCAGATAAATGCGATGGCCTGTATAATGAGCTGTGCGGAGCCGGTAATTGTAATGAGTTTACCCCAATGTAAAACTTTTGCATATTTTGGATTATTCTTTATAGAAAAACTCATTTTAATTATTGGGGCTTTATTTAACGGTGCAAATATAAATTTTCTTTTTCTTCATCCTGAACAGCCTAATATTTAATGAGTGTACGCCTTTATGCATAAAATATTTGTAACTCGTTTTAATTAGACATTTAGCATAATAATGAACATCACTGTCTGAATAATTTGTTCAAAGTTTTGCCGTAAAATGATCGTTTTACTTAACTTATTTTAACAAGATTGTTTATACATATTATCAATCATATACTTAACTAAAGCTTAATGGATGTTTAATAAAATGTAACAACTTTGAAAAGAAATTAAATGTCTTTAAACCTATTTTTTAATTTTAAGATAGGTTTTTCTATAATGTAATATGACAGAAAACCAACGATAAATACAATTGCCAGATTTTGTGGAAATTTATTAACCCAAAAGTTATTGAGATCAGTTAAAAATAGTTGCTGCCAAATGTATAATGAATAGGATAGCACCCCAATTTGTACTAAAATTTTATTATTAAGTATCCTTGAAAAAAGTGTTGAACTATAAATGCTCCAAAACAGTATTAATAATATAAATACATTATTAATGCTTATACCTACTGATAAATCATACCCCCCTTTAAACCTGTTATACAAAATAGGCGATAAAACGGCTACAAATAAAATTGCCAGTGTAACCAGTAATCTGTTTTGAATGTATTTATAATATTTCTCTTTAAAGTTTGGACTGCTTTCAATTAATGCCCCGAGGCATCCTATTAAAATTGTATCCCCTCCGGTTGGTAGCATCAAACGGATTTGTCCTCTTAAAAAAGGGAACAAGAAATATATAATAATTCTAAGTATTGGCATTAGAATTATAACAATTAGTATTAATTTCTTTAATCTTTGTTTATTTGTTATTAATATAAAGGTAATTGGCCACAATAAATAAAATTGCTCTTCCATTGCCAATGTCCAGAAATGTCCAAAAAACCACCCACCCTTTAAGTCTAAAGCAGGATGAAAAAATGGTTGATAGTTCCATAAATAAAGTCCAGCAATTACTACGCTGTTATAAGATTTAAAAATATCCGGGATAAAGAATACTTTTAAAAGAATAATCACCAGAATGTATATATAGAAAATTGGGAAAATTCTAAAAATTCGCCTAATATAAAAGTGTTTCAGGCTGTTTTTACCAGTCTTTTCTTTTTCTATAATTAATAACTTAGTAATAAGATAACCACTTATAACGAAGAAAATCCTGACCCCCAATGTACTATTTGCTGCAAACTGAAAAAAAAAATTATGGGTTATAACAGATGGCATTGTTTCTCCACCATGACCCAATAGTACCATAATTATAGAAATAGCTCTTAATCCGTCAATACTTTTAATTCTATTCATTTTTCAAATTTGAGCCAATGATAAGAAAAACTTTCATTTAACTATAGAGCTTTTAAATTTCTTTCAAAAAACTTTGCATAGCATGTCAACCTTGTTATAGCAAAAATTCATCTTATTATTAAAGGAAATCCTATTAATAATGCATAAAACCCAATATTATTAAATTTGAATTTATGGGTTATTTTTAAACTGAAATCCCCCCCATAATTTTGGAGTAAGCATCGCTTCAGACGGCACATCGGCCACTATCCCAGTGGCTTTATTATTCCAATAAACCCTTGAGGTAGTTTCACCTCCATTACCTCTTAAAATACCGATATCACCCTTTATAGTCAATCCGGCTTTGGGCTTTAATCCTATTATGGAAATTGGAATAGAGATTTCAAAATTACCATTTGTTCCAGCAAATTGAATTTGAGAAGATATGTCGTCAATACGATCAAAAGTAACCGTACTTGTAGGCGAAGAAAATGGAATTTTGGACTCGGTTTTTGTCCCGGGTACAACTGCTCTATATAAAAGTGCTAACGGTTTGTTTTTAATTAGGGTAATAATTATACGACAATCTCCTGCAACAGGATTCTGCCGGTTTGGGTCAGCTGTGCCATCAGCACCTATCATTAGGTCTAAAGCCCCGCCTGTTTTGAAGGGAGCAACAGGCATTTCTCCAGAATTACGAAGTAAATTATTATCATTAGTACGATAAGCAGCATATAGACGATCACCACTTACAGCCAAAGCAGCGGTAACATTATAAGCTTTAGAGTTAGAGTTAAAGTTAGCTTTTACGCCTCTTTTGTCTATATCAACCCAATTAGCCCCATTCCAATCATCCAATTTGCCGTCCACAACCGGAGGACGATCTTTAATCGGTATTAACAAAATATTATTTTTTTGTTTCAACTGTTGCCTTGCTTCCTCGGTTTTTACCATGAAGGTATTATATTGTGTTATATTTTTATTTGTAACGGATAAAGGAATTGCAGGGATAGGCTGTATACTTTGCAAACCGTCCAATCGTATTATACTACTACGATTACCATCTACTAAATACACCAGGCCATCAGAAGTCTGTGTCATAGTTGGATAAAAGTTCTCATCACTTAAGGAGAGGGCATCAAGATTCATATTGCGCGGTGCTGATGTCATATTCCACGGTTTTCCAGAACGTACATCCTTAAATAAGGTAGTTATAAACAAACCATCATCAGTAAACAGATACACATTGCCCTCATTGCCGTTTATAGCCCATATACGACCAATAGTTGAGTTTTTTATCTTTATAAAATCACCCAAAAGTCTTGTAGTGCCAATTAATTCTCCAGGACGATCGGGAGTCGGTGATTGATGCGAAGCATGAAGTCCGGGCCATAAATCCGGATAGCTCCATTTGGGGGTACCATCTTTTACCCCACTTATAGATAATGCATTAAAAGGAGTTACGCCAAGCGTTATAACTGTCCAGGCATTAGGCGCTGTTAAAACCTGGTTTCCTCCAGTAGACACTTGTGGAAGTACTCCTTTTACTAATATTTTTCCTTTGGTAATATTATAAACAGGAACACCATTTGTTGTAAAACTAACCGGATAAAATTGCATTGCAGAATCACCAATATGAGCAATACAAAAAGATAAATCACTCATTACGGTAACCCCTCCTGCACCTGTTTTTTGAAAGGCAACTTCATCAGGCTGTACCATACCATCTTCATTAAGGTCAGACCAAATAAAAAAAGTTTGATTATTGGGACTGCTATTATTAAGATCCACACCAGGAGGCCAGTGCGATTTAAATTTATCCCCTTTTAAAATATCCCAATCATTTGCCAGCCCCATTCCGGCAACTACCTGAGCAATACCATTCCGTTCAATAAATAGAAAGGCAGTTGACATACCATTTGTAGGGCTGTTAGTATAGCAATTTGTAAAATATCTGCGATTGTTAAAATAGAGAGGCTTTTCTGGGCCCGAACCCAAATTTACAGGGAGTTTAATATCTGTGCTTGAAGGTCTGTAATAAATCTGCTTAAGCTGATAAGTGCCACTATTCCAATCCAATTTAAATTTCATTGCTCCCTGAGCTTCTGAATAATAAAAGAGCGTTTTATCGTTTTGATCGAGTGTTCCGCCGCCGCCGTATTTAGCAGGCCCATAAAATGCGTTAACTAATTTACCATCTAAAGTCCATACACTCACTCTCTTTGGAAAAAAATCCTGTTCTGTTACCCATAAGTGTTGCTTCGAATCAATAGTGATTCCTGCAGGGTTATTCATATGTAAAGGATCGTAAGGCCCTGCTTGAGGCGCCCCGGGCTTTCCAATTGCTCTTATTAATTTTCCATCAGGAGTAAATACTTTTATTTGGCAGCTATTGCCCTTATCACTTATATAAATCTGGCCTTGATTGTCAGTAGTTATTCCGAATGGAGCTATTAAATGAGATGTAATAAGAGTTTTAGGCGCAGAAAGCTGGCCAGGGTTTAGCATGTCAAAACGCAAAAGGTTTGTTTCAGACAAAACCAATAATCCACCTTTTGCATCAAATGCTAATCCCTGAGGCGATTTTATATTGTAAAACCCTAAAACCTTTTTTGATTTTATGTCTATAAAAATCAATTGATTTTTTTTACTTAAACTCACAACAGCTAAACCGTTGTTTACGGCCATGCCTCCGATTTGAGCAATAATTCCATCCAAATCATGTGGATCTACACCCATATTACCTATGGGATAAACAATTACAGGCATGTCTTTCGTGGTTGTAATGGCAGAAACACGTAATTCTCCATCGCCTTTAGCCCCGGAAGAATTCCATACGGAAGCTGCATATGCATTATCACCTGCAATTGCTCGTGAACCAGCGTCTCTCGCCAAATAAGGTGCAGCTGTCCAGTTACCACCAAGCCATCTTTTGCCCCCGCGTTTGTGCCCTTCTAAATCAACCCATGCCAACCCGTCCGGGCCACCTTCTGTAACAAAGCAGCCGAGATAAACCGCCGGTTGTCCGGTAGGAGATTGGTTTGATGGTAGAAAAACCGTTGCCATTGGAGGAGTATGATTAGCCAGCCAGGCTCCTGTATGGTCTGCGGTATTCCATGGAGGAGTACCGGTTGTATAAACCGAAAACTCATAATGAGTTGTAATCTTATCTCTAACTAAACCCCTGACAGTGTAGGCGCCAGCACTTACCGGTTGTTGGGGAATTTGATATAAACCATGGTTTGCAGCATCGGCATCACGTGCCAAATCACTCATCCCATCCCACCATACTATATTTTTACCGGCAGGGAACCATTGTTCAGAAACTAAATTCCTTACCCTAAACCCATTTGGCTGCTCAATTACTAAGGTAACATACCCAGCCTTTTTTATAGAAAAAGAAATTGGAATTGAGCCCTTCGAAATACTGTCAGTTATTTGTGTATGCTCACGATTGAAGAATGATTCCAATAATTCAGTTGTTGAATTATTAGATATCCTTTTATCCGGAAACCTACGAGGGATAGCTTGTACATCAATAGAGATTCCATAGCATATACAAAAAATAAAGAAACAGATTGAACATTTATTCATGATTTAGAAATTAAAGTTATAACTACATACCTGCGTTTTTTTTGCAAAAAAAGCTCTGTGCAAAGCAAACAATTTAAAAAAGATATTGTTATAACGTTTTTTACAAAGAAAGCCTTGTGTGAAGCAAACAATTTAAAGAACATATTGTTATAAAAAAACTCATAAAAATAAAAGTGCAAATTTAGTAGTCTAACAAGCTCGGGAGGGGGGATTTTAATTCGTATCCACTTTAAATTTTAGAATTAAATTAAAAATTTTACATTTGTCACTTTGAAAAAACAGTTTTTTTAGTGCATAATAAATTAGAAAATGCCGTGTCTTACTCTCATCTATGGAAAAAAACATTAAACTTACCCCTATAATAATAGGATTACTCTCTTGCTTACTTTTTTTTAATTCATGCGGAAGCAGCAACAAAATTTCATATTTTACTAATGTTCTAAAAGATAGCACAGGGGTTGTTACCCCTACAAATTCAACAAGTACAATTAATAAAAATGATATTTTGCAAATCACCGTTAGCAGCCCCGATCCTCAGACAACATTATTGTTTAATGGCATTTCAAGTTCAAGTTCAAATTCAACAGCAAATGCTGCCGGATTACTCAATGGGTATCTGGTAGATGAATCGGGAGTTATTAAATTACCTTTGTTGGGTTCAATAAAGGCTGTGGGGCTTACTAAATCTGAATTATCAAATAAAATAGTAAATGAATTAACTGAAAAAAAGTTAGCGGTAGATCCTATTGTAACCATACGCATTATCAATTATAAAATTACAGTACTGGGTGAAGTAAATCATCCTGGCGTAATACCTGTACCAAATGAATTAATTACCTTACCGGAAGCATTAGGTTTGGCTGGTGATTTGACTCTTTATGCAAGGCGGGATAGAGTATTACTTATTCGTGAAATTGATGGTAAAAGAGTATTTAAAAGATTTAATTTAAGCAACGGTCAATTTTTTAATAATGATATTTACTACCTCAAAAATAATGATATCATTTACGTAGATCCTGAAAAGGCTAAGGCGGCAACCAAGGATCGGACAGTACAATTTTTACCTATAATAATAAGTGCTCTATCGTTAACAATCATCCTGTTACGCAAGTAATTAATCATAAAAATAATTTACTTAATGAAAACTACCGAAAATTCTTCTGGAGCGTTGGGGATTGATGATTCAAAAAATATATTTAGCATTATTGCCTTTAAGTATCTTCCATATTGGCCAATCTTTGTATTAACAATTTTAATTTCTTTAATAGTTTGTTGGTTTTATCTAAGATATGAAACGCCAATTTATAAAGCTAATGCATCAATTGTACTTAAAGAAGATAAACCAACAGACAAAACTGACGCATTAGAGCTTTTGGGTCTTTCTTCTAATTCTGAAAAGAATTTAGAGAATGAATTTGAAGTACTCAAATCGCATACATTAATGCGAAAAGTGGTAACAGATATGGGCCTTTATGCGCAGGTGTATATTAAAGGAAATGTAAGGGATATTTTGGCTTATCCCTATAGCCCGGTTATTTTTATTTCACTAAACCCTGAACTTATTGAGAACCGGATCATACCATTCAAGTATTTACCGGCAGAAAATGCAGTTTTGCTTGCGGGGAAAAAATATCCCCTGGAAGTACCTGTTAATACCCCTTATGGCATTTTTCGTATAAACAAAAATAAAAGTATTCAACCCCTTTCCGAAAAAGAAAAGAAAGGAAATGAGAGTCTGTATTTACGGTTAACTCCGGTTAATAGTTTGGCTAAGGATATTGATAAGCGATTGATTGTGGAGGCTAAATCCAAGAATTCATCAGTTATAAATTTAACTGTTACGGATCAAAGCGCAAAACGAGCAGAGAATATTCTTAATAATTTAATCAGAGTTTATAACAAAGCAGGTATTGATGATAAAAATACAACTGCTGCAAATACACTTTCGTTTATAAGGAATCGCTTAGCGATTGTTAATTCTGATTTATCAAAAGTTGAAGATCAAATTCAGAGTTACAAATCAAAAGAAGGCATCGTTGACCTTTCTGAACAAGGAAAATTATATTTAGGGAGTGTTCAATCAACCGATCAAAAGTTAGCAGAAACTCAAATTCAATTATCAGTACTTGACCAAATAGAAAAATATGTTATAAAAAAGGGAGACAGGCCTGGCACCGTACCGGCTACACTATCGGTGTCAGATCCTTTGCTATTAGAATTACTTCAAAAGCTTTATGAAGCTGAATTGGATTTAGATAAAACACGTGGTATTTCAGGAGAAAACTCTCCTGCGGTTAAAGCTTTGCAAAGTGATATAGACAGGATAAAGCCAAGCATATTGGAAAATCTTAGCAGCCTTCGCAAAAGTTTATTAGTGACCGAGAAAAGTTTGGAAGCACAAGGCAACAGAAATAGTGAGGTATTAAAAGCCGTGCCGTACCGTGAACGGGAATTACTTGCAATAAACAGGAAACAAATTATTGAAAATACAATTTATACATTTCTTTTACAAAAGCAAGAGGAAACTACTCTTTCAGTAGCATCGGCAGTTGCTGAAAGTCGTTTGATAGATGAGGCAGAAAGCAGCAATTTCCCGGTTAGCCCTATTAAAGTGAACATTTATTTATTAGGACTGTTTATAGGTGTATTTGTAGGTGCTGTAATTGTATTAACTAAAGAACAATACAATAGATCTGTACTATTCCGTACTGATATTGAGAACCAAACCAATGCTCCGATTTTAGGAGAAATAGTGCACAACCCGACTGGAGAAACATTTGCAATAAAAGATGGTAAAAGAACTGTTATTGCTGAGCAGTTTAGATCTATTCGTACATCCCTAAATTATTTAGGGATCAATAAAGATAAAAAGGTCATTTTGCTTACATCCTCATTTTCTGGAGAAGGGAAAAGCTTTATAGCAATTAACTTAGCAGTTACATTGACATTAGCAGACAAAAAAGTAGTCTTGTTGGAGTTTGACCTAAGAAAGCCAAAAATTATTCAAATGTTAAATATTCCCTTAAAAAAGGGGCTTTCTGAATATATGGCTGATTTGGCAGGTGTAGATGAAATAGTTCAGGAAGTAAATGAAATCCCTCAACTATTTATAATCTCTTCGGGCGCTATTCCTCCAAATCCTACAGAATTGATTATGAATGGTAAACTTGATATTTTAATGGAATATCTAAAGAAGCATTTTGATTATATTATTATTGATTCGCCTCCTATTGGATTAGTTACAGATGCTAAGCTTCTTAGTCATTATGCCAATACATGTTTGTATATTATTAGACATGGTTATACCCCTAAGGCTTATTTGAAAATGATTAATAACCTTTATGTGAGTGGGGATTTGACCAATATGAATTTGATATTTAATGGATTGAAGCCCCGCGGAGTTACCTATGGTTATGGGCAAGGGTATGGTTATGGACAACAAGGTTACGGCTACGGTTACGGCTATGGGTATACAGAAGAAGATAATAATATGCAGCCAAATTTCTTTGGAAGACTTTTCAAAAGGACAAGGAATAAGAACGAGTAGTTGTTGGTAACAATTGACTTCCATTTAAGCATTCCGAATAGTGATCAAAATTTCATTCTTGAAGAGTTTTTAATAAAAACCTCAAGTTTATAATTTTCAATGCCATTTGTAATAAGTTCAAATAGCTTTTAATCAATAATTCCCAATTCATGTTATAGGATATGAAAGGAATTTTGGAACGCTCCTTATTAAAAATTGAATAAATTTGGTTCTGTATGAAAATGATATTAATGGGGCATGTTGATGGATTGGGGGGGGCACAAACCGCTTTTCGAAAATTAGTTGATTTTTGTTTGAATGAAAAGCATGAAATTAAAATTATAGCAATAACAGATAATGGCGTCGATGAGCTATTCGATAAAGAATTGGTTCTTTGTAAAATAGCTCATCGTACTTCAACAAATTTTAAACGTTTAAAAAAAGTAAATCAATTATCCTACGCATGCATTACTGCCAGATTGTTAAATCCGGATATGTTTATTAGTGTAGGATTATCAAATTCACCTAATTTAATTGCCCGGTTTTTAAGTAATAATTGTTTTAAAATAGGTCAGGATTTTTTGGCAGAAAGAACTTTTTCAGATCCTCTTTTTAAAAGAAGTGTAAGTGCGTTTGATGGAATTGCGGTTCAATCACCCTCCATGCTGGATACATTGCTTCCCGGTAAGGCGAATAATTCCGGCCTAAATTGGCTTCCTTGTTTTCCTGAATTACCTGTTGAAGGTGTTTTGCATAAGAAGTCCAAATTTGACGATGGTGTCTACAAAATATCGTATTTTGGACGTTTAGCAGGAAATAAGGGGCTGCCACTATTGCTACAGGCTTTTGCATCAGCTTTAATTCGTGAAAATGTAATTCTTGATATTTGGGGAGGAGGAACTGAAGAAACTCTTTTAAAAAACCTAACTACTGAGTTGGGACTGAACAATCAGGTAAGATTTAAGGGATTATATCCTGATGGTGCTGAAACCGCTAATCTAATATCATCATATGATGCATTAGTACTTACTTCAACAGAGATGGAGGGTTTACCTTTGATATTAATTGAAGCAATGGCGTATGGAGTTCCATTTTTAGCTACTGATGTTGGCGCAATTAAAGATTGCTGCATTAACAACCCGGATACTATATTAGTAAAACCTTCAATTAATGCCATTGCTGAAGGTTTAAAAAATTTAGTTAAAAAAATCAAAATGGGCGAGTTTGATCCTGAGAGACAAAGAAGTTATTATGAACAGAATTATTCATATAATATTATGGCAGCTAATTGGCGAAAATGTCTCTCTGACCCGAAGAATTTTTTTCATAAACAATAACTTAATACCGTTTAATTAATCAGTTAGAGACGATCTATGAAAGTATTTATTACTCATCCTTCAGGGAATAATTTTGTACGAGCGTTACTTGTTAAACTGGTAAACGATGAGTTGCTTTCGGAATTTGGTACTGCAATTGCTATTGATCCGAATGCATTTTTTCTTAAACTTATGCCCGAAGGTGTGAGAAAAGAATTATTAAGAAGATATTTTGATGTTCCTCCCGAACTATTATGGACACATTCGTTTAGAGAAACGTGTCGGATGATCTTTACGAAAACCGGGTTGAATCTATTAACCCGACACGAAAAAGGTTGGGCAAGTGTTGACGCTGTTTATCAGAGTTTTGATTATGCAGCTGCACAACATCTGATGAAAATTCATAGGAACAAAAACGTTGATACAGTATATGCGTATGATGATGGTGCGTTGAATACATTTAAAGCAGCAAAAAATTTAGGTATTAAGTGCGTATATGATTTACCCATAGTTTATTGGGAAACGAACAGGAAGTTAATAATGGAAGAGGCTGATCGTTTGCCTGAATGGATTCCTGCTTTGGGTGGGGGGATGAAGGATTCAGAAGAAAAACTTAATAGAAAAGTTCAGGAACTTGAACTCGCTGATGTGGTTGTATGCCCAAGTAAGTTTGTAATTGACTCACTTCCTGAAAAATTAGTCGGCAATAAACAACTTATTATGGCTCCTTTCGGTTCACCTAAAATATTAACTGGTAACTTGCCTGTCAAGAATACATCAAAAACAAACAAACCTTTACGCGTGCTCTTTGTCGGTTCAATGACGCAGAGAAAAGGACTTGGAGATTTATTTAAAGCAATTGAACTGATTAATAGCCCGGCGATTGAGCTGGTTGTAATGGGTTCATTGCTTGCGCCGCTTGAATTTTATAAAAAACAATTTTCTGATTTTACATATGAAGCCGGGAGGCCGCATGATCAGGTTTTGGAATTAATGCGTTCATGTGATGTATTTTGTCTTCCATCCATAGCAGAGGGGAGGGCCTTAGTAATGCAGGAAGCAATGAGTCAAGGTCTTCCGCTTATTATTACGCCAAATACCGGCGGGTCCGATTTAATTATAGAAGGCGAAACTGGATTTTTGGTGCCAATCCGTTCACCAGAAGCTATAGCCGACCGATTAAACTGGTTTTTGGAAAACCGTAACGAGATTCCACAGATGGGGGAAAAAGCCCGAAAACATTCGGCCAATTATACTTGGGAAAATTACGCATCTACTATTGTTGATTTTATCAGTAAATGTTAAACTATCGATATCAAAATAATAAAGATGGCAGAATTAAATTTACAAGATACGCATTTGGTTCAATCTTCAATAAACAGTAATATTAAGTACGAAAAGAAAATTGTTAAAAATGACCCTTTAAAACTTTTAAAAAATGGAATTTGGGTCTATTTTTTTCTGTTAATATTTGAAGGTGCATTACGGAAATGGGTATTACCTTTTTGGTCTGCGCCATTATTGATAATTAGAGATCCTATTGCGATATTTTTAATTTATACGGCCTGGAAAAAAGGGATTAGATTTAATAACCATATGGTAGGTATGGTTGTTTTTATTGGCATATTGGCAACGATTTTTGCATTATCAATAGGGCATGGGAACTTGATAGTGGCAGTTTATGGAGCCAGGATTTTTGTTGTCTATTTCCCGTTTATGTTTGTTATTGGCTCTGTTTTTAATCGTGAAGATGTACTAAAGATAGGGAAAGCAACTTTATGGATTTCTATTCCAATGGTAATTCTGATAGCACTGCAGTTTTACAGCCCTCAAAGTTCATTGGTTAATAGAGGAATTGGTAACGATTCAGGAGGTTCGGGATTTAGCGGTGCTTTAGGCTTCTTCAGGCCTTCAGGTACTTTCTCTTTTACTAATGGTATAGGATTGTTTTTTGGATTAGTGGCCGCTTATGTTCTTTATTTTTGGATTAATCCTAATAGTATTAACAGGGTATTACTTATTGCCGCTACTGTAGCTTTAATTACAGCTATGCCGCTTTCAATAAGCCGAACTTTAATTGCCGAAATAGCTATCAGTATAGCATTCGTAGGTTTGTATACTATTAATAAGCCCAGTTTTGCAGGTAAAATTGTCATGATTGGTTTTGCTATAATTATTTTATTTGCATTATTAAGTCAGCTTAGTTTCATCCAAACTGCTATACAAGCGTTAAGTGTAAGATTTGAGAATGCCAGTGCCGGTGAAGGCGGGGTTATTGAAGGAACAATAGGAGACAGGTTTTTCGGTGGGATGATCAGAGCTATAACCTCAGGCGTTGAAGGGCCTCCTTTTGGTCAGGGAATAGGTAAGGGTACCAATGTGGGTGCTCAGCTTTTAGTTGGAGATAGGGAGGTGTTTTTGATTGCAGAGGAAGAGTGGGGCAGGTTAATGGGTGAAATGGGGGCAGTTATGGGTTTAACAATAATTTTTATTCGTTTAAGATTATGTGTTAAGCTTTTAAGAAAAAGTTTTGCCTTTTTGAAAAAAGGTGATTTATTACCCTGGATGCTTTTAAGTTTTGGTTTAGTGATATTAGCAAATGGCCAATGGGGGCAGCCAACAGCATTAGGTTTTGCAATGCTAATTGGAGGACTTGTGATGGCTTCATTTAACAGTGAATAACACAATGCTATTGAAATAATGGAACATTAATACTGTTTTTATAACTTTTATGTCAAAAATTGCATTAATAACAGGAATTACAGGGCAAGATGGTGCATATTTAGCCGATTTATTAATAAAGAAGGATTATGAAATAATTGGTTTGGTTAGAAGTTATTCTAATGGAAACATTAAAGGCCTTTCATATCTGGGAATAAAAGATAAGGTGAAAATTGTTGAGTGCGATCTTACAGATCTTTCTCAGGTAATTGCAACTATCAAAGAATATAAGCCTGATGAAGTTTATAATTTAGCTGCTCAAAGCTCCGTCTCTCTTTCTTTCAAACAACCTATTGGAACTATTCAATTTAATGTAGTTTCTGTTCTCAACTTATTGGAAAGCATAAGAATGCTTGATCTTAATTGTAAATTTTATCAAGCATCAAGCAGCGAAGTTTTTGGAAACGCCATATTACCCATAAAAGAAACCACCATTATTAACCCCATAAGCCCATATAGCATATCAAAAGCAGCAGCCCACTGGATAACCAAAAATTACAGAGAATCTTATGGGATATTTAGTTGCAGTGGGTTTCTATTTAACCACGAGTCTTTTCTTCGTAGTGATAACTTTTTTATAAAAAAAATAATTTTACAAGCTATTCGCATTAAGAATAAGCAAGCAAGTACTTTAGAAGTTGGCAATATTGATATCAAACGTGATTTTGGCTGGGCTCCAAAATATGTTGAGGCTATGTATTTAATGCTTCAGCAAGATGTTCCGGATGATTATTTAATTTGTTCAAATCAATCTGTTTCACTTCGGTCAATAATTGAATATGTGTTTGAATACTTAAATATTCCGTTAAGTTGTCTGGTTATCAATATGGATTTATTCAGGCCAACCGAGATACCTGATATTTATGGTGATAATACTAAGGCAAAACAAACATTGGGATGGAATTATGATCTGGAATTTTATGATGTATTAAAAATTTTAATCGATGAAGAACTCAGAAATACTAAATAAAAAAATAAAGGTTAATTTTTTTCAACGAAGGCCGCGTAAAGGATTTAGTTTTAGCCTTGAATTTATTTTTGAAGATATCAGGAAAAGATTAAAGGATAAGATTGACGCTACCGTTTATGTATCTAAATGTTATAATGATGGTTACTATAGTAAATTTGTAAATACCATAGAAGCGGGTCTGAGACAAGGTGATGATATAAATCACGTGACAGGTGAAATTCATTTCCTTGATTTGTTGATGAGGAAAAAACGAGTAGTTTTGACTATTTTAGATTGTGGAATGATGATAAGAAAAAAAGGATTAGTTAAAAAAATAATCCAATGGCTATATCTGAAAGCACCGGTATCTAAAGCAAAAATTGTAACTGCTATTTCAGAAGTAACTAAAAACGAAATCATTAGTTATACAGGTGTCGACCCTTCTATTATACGGGTAATTCCGGTAGCCGTAAGTTCCCTCTATCAACCCTATCCAAAAGTATTCAACAAAGAAAAACCCATTATATTGCATATAGGAACAGGTTATAATAAAAACCTGGTAAGGCTAATTGAGGCGATTCGGGGTATAAACTGCCATTTAACCATCGTTGGAAAATTATCTGATGAATATTTATCTGCCCTAAAGGAAAATGATATTGATTACAGTTATGAATATAATATATCAAATGAAAGGATGCTTGAAAAGTATAAGGAGTGTGATATATTGGCTTTTGTTTCAATCTTTGAAGGTTTTGGTATGCCTATAGTAGAGGCCAATACAGTTGAAAGGGTGGTAGTTACCAGCAGAATATCTTCTATGCCCGAGGTTGCAGATAATGCTGCTTGTCTTGTAGATCCATATGATATTGAAGACATTCGTTCCGGTATACTTAAAGTGATCAATGATGAAACATTCAGAGAAAACCTAATTAATAACGGCAGAACAAATAGATTAAAGTATAATGGAGATAGAATTGCTGATATGTATTTTCAATTATATCAGGAAATTTATGCAGGAAACTGACCCTTTGAAGAAGTTCCTGAGTAGCAGGGATAAAAACAATTTTTAGTAACCTGCAACAACAGGTTAACCAGGCAAAGCAAGTTAGTACGGGAGGCTTAAAAAAAAGCGTTAACTATAATTGAGGCTTTAAAAACCACTGTTATCTAAAAATAGATAAGAATTGCCCAAAAGACACAATATAATAAAAAATGAATATACTTCATATTATAAATAGCATGAACCCGATAAATGGTGGGCCTTCTCAAGGAATCAGAAATCTGAATTTAGCTATGATGGATATGGGTGTAACAAGAGAGGCAGTATGTTTAGATTCGCCGTATTCGCCATATTTAGATAATAAGGAGCAGCTCAAAATACATGCAGTAGGCCCCGGATTGGGACCCTGGCATTATAGTAAAAACATGAAGCCATGGCTGGAAGCAAATATGGGCAGGTTTGATATGGTAATTGTTAATGGTTTATGGACATATCACAGCTACGCCGCCATTAAAGTTTTCAATAAGCTAAAAAAACGCTCGCCAGAAAAAATGATACAGCTTTTTGTAATGCCGAATGGTATGCTTGATCCTTATTTTCAACGGGCAAAGGAGCGCCGTTTAAAAGCGATCCGAAATTGGGTTTATTGGAAACTGGTAGAGCGTAATGTAGTTAATAAGGCAGACGGACTATTGTTTACATGCGAAACTGAATTGTTACTGGCACGCGAAACCTTTAGCCGGTATAAGCCGAAAAAGGAATACAATGTTGGCTATGGCGTAGCATCACCACCAGTATATAACCAGGAGATGTCATCAGCTTTTTCAGCCAAATGCCCGGGATTAGGAGAAGCGCCATATTTGCTTTTTTTGAGCCGCATTCACCAAAAAAAAGGTGTTGACCTTTTGATAGAAGCCTATAAACAATTATATACAGAATTCAAGGCTAATAATAAAGAAATACCAAAATTGGTTATAGCTGGTCCTGGTTTGGATACACAATATGGAAAAAGTTTACAGAAACAACTTGAGTCTTTTCCTGAAGTGAAAGCATCCGTTTTTTTTCCGGGAATGCTGGAAGGAGATGCAAAATGGGGGGCATTTTACAATTGTCAGGCATTTGTATTACCAAGTCATCAGGAAAATTTCGGCATTGCAGTGGCTGAAGCGCTTGCCTGTGGTAAACCGGTATTAATATCAAATCAAGTAAATATTTGGCGTGAAATTGAGTCTGATAAAGGGGGAATAATTAAGGATGATACCATGGCTGGAACATTAAGTATGTTAAGAGAATGGTTGAATATGACAAATGAGGAGCAGATGAATATGGGGCGTGATGCGTTAAAAACCTATCATAACCATTTTACAATACTTACTGCAGCAAATAAACTAATCACTATACTTTCTCTGCAAAGAAAAGGTAATTATAAAACGATACCTGAATAAATAGCCGAATTATATAAATGTATTTAGCTATTTACGATAGAAATAACGGTAGTGCACTATGAATGAATCTTTTCAAATTTCAAAAGTACGATTAAATGATTTTGATCCCAAGATTGGTTTAAATAGAGGCGCGAGTAAATTTACCGAAATAACTTGGTACCTCATAAAGATGTTATTCTTTCTTACTGCCTTCCCTTTTCCCAGTAAATTAAAAGTTTTTTTTCTGAAATTATATGGAGCCAAAATGGGTTCCAATGTAGTTATTAAACCAAGGGTAAATATTCATATGCCTTGGAAGTTACAAGTTGGAAATGATGTTTGGATAGGTGAGGAGGTTTTTATTTTGAATCTTGATACTATTAAGATAGGGAATAATGTTTGTGTATCCCAGCGGGCGTTTTTATGTGGTGGTAATCATGATTTTCGTAATCCGGCAATGCCATACAGGAACGGTCCTATAACACTTGAGGATGGCTCATGGGTTGGCGCTTGTTGCTTTGTTGGTCCGGGAGTAATTATTGGGATTGATACTGTTACTGCGGCGGGTTCGATAGTTACCAGTAGTTTAAATTCAAATAGCATTTACAAGGGTGCAGGTCCCCAATTTTATAAACATCGGTGGGTTTAACTTTTTCTTAAAATCGTCAATTAATATCTAATTTAACTAAAAATTTTAAGGTTGATTACTTCAGATAAACATTTAGGTAATAAAAGTATACTCCTAATCAGTCATAATTTTTCACCGGAGCCTACAGGTATTGGTAAGTACAATGGTGAGATGATCGATTGGTTAGCTAAAAACGGCTGTAAATGCACTGTTATCACTACATATCCTTATTATCCTTATTGGAAAGTACAACCGCCTTATAAAAACCGCTGGTATAAGAAAGAGGTAATCAAGTATCCGCAAAGCGGTAATTTGCTAACAATATTTCGCTGTCCGTCATACGTGCCTGCAGATCCAACCGGAAAAAAAAGAATAATACAGGATTTTTCATTCTGGTCATCTATGTTGTGGAAAGTTCTTCAGCTTGTTATTACACGAAAAAAATATGATCTGATCATTACTATCGCACCACCTTTTCATTTAGCTTATCTGGGTTTAATGCTCAGAAAATTTAATGGAGGTAAATTACTGTACCATATTCAGGATCTCCAGATTGAAGCGGCACAGGATTTAAATATGCTATCAAGCAAAAAGCTGTTTGATTATATATTTAAGATAGAAAAAAATATCCTGACT
Source organism: Mucilaginibacter sp. RCC_168 (assembly GCF_041355315.1). NCBI lineage: Bacteria > Pseudomonadati > Bacteroidota > Sphingobacteriia > Sphingobacteriales > Sphingobacteriaceae > Mucilaginibacter > Mucilaginibacter sp. RCC_168. The sequence goes on along the minus strand of NZ_JBFUPN010000001.1, from coordinate 6,049 downwards.
AAAGCCGATTATGTAAGTAGTATTTCCGAAGGAATGATCAGTAAGATAAAAGCTAAAGTTGATAAGGATGTTTTGTTTTTTCCAAATTGGGTGGATACAACTCTCTTTTTTCCGCTTCCATCCCGTCATTTATTAAAAAATAAGTGGGGATATCAAACAAATGATATAGTTTGTTTGTACTCTGGTGCAATAGGTGAAAAGCAAGGGCTTGATAACATATTGAAAGTTGCCGAAATTTTGCTTGATGTAAAAAATGTTAAATTTATAATTTGTGGTTCTGGCCCCTATAAAGAGAAGCTTATCAAAACAGCCAATGAACGAAAACTTGAAAATGTTCAGTTTTTGCCAGTTCAGGAAAAAGATGTGTTTAATGAGTTTTTAAATATGGCCGATCTGCACCTTATTTTACAAAAAGCAGAAGCAAGTGACCTGGTGATGCCATCTAAGTTAACAACCATTTTGGCAGTAGGCGGGATTTGTATGGTTACCTCTTCTAAAGGCACATCATTATATAATGTTGTCAATAAATATGATGTAGGGTATATTGTTGAACCTGAAAATGAAGAACTGCTTGCAAAAGCCATTAAGGAAGTTCAAATGAATGCAGATATGGAATTAAAAAGGAAAAACGCCAGAGATTATGCTTTAAGGTTTCTTAATATAGATAATGTTATGGGAAACTTTATCAATAACATTGTTTAACAATATCCTTTATTTTTGTGAAAATATTAATTAAATAGCGATTTTAATACTATATTGCAGGGTTTTTATTGATAATTATGTAAATAGTCAAAAAGACCAGGCTTTTTTGGTGTTGATATTTAAGTATTTTAAGTCATTACTATATAAACTATGAAAAAAATTGCCCTCATTACAGGTATTACCGGACAGGACGGTGCTTACTTAACAGAGCTGTTATTAGCTAAAGGATACGAAGTGCATGGTATTAAACGCCGTAGTTCTTTGTTTAATACTGATAGGATTGATCACTTGTATCAGGACCCCCATGATGATGATCAAAGGTTAATGCTACATTATGGTGATTTAAGTGATAGCACCAATTTAATACGTATCATTCAGCAAGTTCAACCAGATGAGATCTATAACCTTGGTGCAATGTCTCATGTGAAGGTAAGTTTTGATACCCCGGAGTATACAGCTAATGCTGATGGTATCGGAACATTACGATTATTAGAGGCTATCCGTATTTTAGGGTTAGAGAAAAAAACAAAAATTTACCAGGCTTCTACGTCTGAGTTATATGGTTTGGTTCAGGCTGTTCCACAGTCAGAAACTACACCTTTTTATCCCCGCTCACCATATGCGGTTGCTAAAATGTACGCTTACTGGATAACAGTTAACTATAGGGAAGCTTATGGCATTTATGCTTGTAATGGTATTTTATTTAACCATGAGAGCCCTTTGCGTGGTGAAACATTTGTAACCCGTAAAATAACCAGAGCAACAGCTAAGATTGCAATGGGTTTACAGGATAAATTATTTTTAGGTAACCTTGATGCACAACGAGATTGGGGACATGCTAAAGATTATGTTGAAGCGATGTATCTGATCCTGCAACAAGAAACACCTGAAGATTATGTTATTGCTACTGGTGTAACCACAAGAGTGCGCGAGTTTGTTCGACTGGCTTTTGCAGAGGTTGGAATAGTTGTTGAATTTAAAGGTGAAGGTGCAAAAGAAAAGGGTTATGTAGTAAGCTGTGCAAATCCTGATTTCCAAATTGAAATTGGTAAAGAAGTAGTTGCTGTTGATGAAAAGTATTTCCGCCCAACCGAAGTCGATCTTTTAATAGGCGATCCTACAAAATCAAAAACCAAACTTGGTTGGGAGCCTAAGTATGATCTGCAACGCCTTGTAAAAGAAATGGTAGCATCTGATGTTGATCTTTTTAGAAGAGAGAAATTGTTAAAGGATTCAGGCTACGCTATTAGAAACCAGTTTGAATAAACGATATAATGGATAAAAATTCCAGGATATATATAGCAGGCCATAAAGGCATGGTGGGGTCTGCTATATATCGAAAATTACACAAAGAAGGGTTTGATAATATAATAACCCGTAATTCATCCGAGCTGGATCTTCGTGATCAGCGGACAGTTACGGAGTTTTTTGACACTGAAAAACCTGATTATGTATTTTTGGCTGCAGCTAAAGTAGGTGGCATTATTGCTAATAATACATACCGGGCAGATTTTCTGTATGAAAATTTGCAGATCCAGAACAATGTTATTCATTCATCCTATGTTAATGAGGTGAAAAAACTAATGTTCCTGGGTTCAAGTTGCATTTATCCTAAATTGGCTCCGCAGCCTTTAAAAGAAGATTATCTGCTAACAGGATTGCTTGAACAGACCAACGAACCTTATGCCATAGCCAAGATTGCAGGTATAAAAATGTGCGATGCTTACCGTGATCAGTACGGGTGTAATTTTATCTCGGTAATGCCTACTAACTTGTACGGTTATAATGATAATTATCATCCACAAAATTCACATGTATTGCCTGCGCTTATCCGTCGTTTTCACGAGGCGAAAGTACAGGGATCATCTGATGTTACCATCTGGGGTACAGGTTCACCAATGCGCGAATTTTTATTTGCTGATGACCTGGCTGAAGCTTGTTATTACCTGATGCAGAATTATGACGAGGCCGGTTTGGTGAATATAGGTACGGGTAAAGACTTGTCAATCAAGGATTTGGCCATACTCATAAAAAAAATAATTGGTTATGAAGGTGAGATTAAATTTGATGCCTCGAAACCGGATGGAACCCCAAGAAAATTAATGGACGTATCTAAGCTGCATAGTAAAGGCTGGAAACATACTGTTGAGTTAGAAGAGGGTATCAAGTTAGCTTATCAGGATTTTCTTTCTAAATATAAATAAGTCTGGGATAAATATGTCAACTCGTAAACGGATATTAATAACCGGAGCAGCCGGCTTTCTGGGTTCGCACCTGTGCGACAGGTTCATCAAAGAAGACTACCATGTAATTGGCATGGATAACCTGATCACCGGCGATCTGCGTAATATTGAGCACTTGTTTAAACTGGAGAATTTTGAGTTTTATAATCATGATGTATCCAAATTTGTACATGTTCCCGGCGAGCTGCATTACATACTGCACTTTGCTTCGCCGGCAAGTCCTATTGATTATTTAAAGATCCCGATCCAGACCTTAAAGGTAGGTTCATTGGGTACACATAACTTGCTGGGACTGGCACTGGCCAAAGGTTCCCGGATGCTGATCGCTTCGACCTCTGAAGTTTATGGCGATCCGAACGTAAACCCCCAGCCTGAAGAATACTGGGGTAATGTAAACCCGGTAGGTCCAAGAGGTGTTTATGACGAGGCCAAACGTTTCCAGGAGGCCATTACCATGGCTTATCATACTTTTCATGGCCTGGAGACCCGCATCGTGCGGATCTTTAATACCTATGGCCCCAGAATGCGCTTAAATGACGGGCGTGTATTACCCGCATTTATTGGTCAGGCGCTAAGAGGCGAATCATTAACCATGTTTGGCGATGGTTCACAAACCCGATCATTTTGTTATGTAGACGACCTGGTTGAAGGCATTTACCGCCTGCTGCACAGTGATTACGCACAACCGGTAAACATCGGTAACCCGGATGAGATCACTATTGAACAATTTGGTGAAGAGATCATCAAGCTGACTGGTACAGATCAAAAGCTCATCAGCCTGCCCTTACCGGTTGATGACCCTAAACAACGCCGGCCGGATATCACCAAGGCCAAAGCTATTTTAGGTTGGGAGCCCAAAGTATCCCGGAGCGAGGGCTTAAAGATCACCCTGGATTATTTTAAATCCCTGCCCGAAAAAGAAATAAACCACAAGGATTTTGCGTACTATAATAAACGTTAATACACACTATACTATAGAAAAACTATAAACCAGTCGTAATATAGCGAATGGAGCTGGGTATGAACCTGGGTATTACATTTAACATTGACAATTAAATTACATGAAAAATATTACGAAGATTTGCTGTATTGGAGCAGGATACGTAGGTGGCCCAACCATGGCGGTAATTGCTAAAAAATGCCCGCATATTCAAGTTACCGTAGTTGATTTGAATGTGGCACGTATTGCAGCCTGGAATGATGAGGATACAAAAAATATCCCTGTTTATGAACCTGGTTTGAGCGAGGTAGTAGCTGAGGCAAGAGGACGTAATTTGTTTTTTTCTACCGAGGTGGACAAAGCCATAGACGAAGCTCAAATGATATTTATATCTGTTAATACACCAACCAAAACTTATGGTGCAGGTAAAGGGCAGGCTGCTGATTTGAAGTGGATTGAGCTTTGTGCAAGACAAATTGCAAGTGTTGCCAAGGATAACAAGATTATTGTTGAAAAATCTACCTTACCTGTCAGAACAGCAAGTGCTATAAAGGATATTCTTACACATACAGGAAATGATGTTCAGTTTCAAATATTGTCAAATCCTGAGTTTTTGGCCGAAGGAACGGCAATAGAAGATCTGGATGCTCCTGATCGTGTATTAATAGGCGGTGACAGCACCCCTGAAGGCAAAATTGCTGTACAGGCATTAGTTGACGTATATGCGAATTGGATACCAAGAGAACGTATATTAACTACAAATGTATGGTCATCGGAATTGTCAAAACTAACAGCTAACGCATTTTTGGCACAACGTGTATCATCCATAAACTCACTTACCGAAATTTGTGAGCAAACAGAAGCAGATATTAATGAGGTTGCAAGAGCAATTGGAACAGACAGCAGAATTGGCCCTAAGTTTTTAAAAGCTTCAGTAGGGTTTGGTGGTTCTTGTTTCCAAAAAGATATTTTAAACCTGGTGTATATCGCCCGTAGTTATGGTTTGCAGGAAGTAGCTGATTATTGGGAACAGGTAATTATTATGAATGATCACCAGAAAAGACGGTTTGCAAACCAGATCATCAAGAACCTATATAACACAGTTAACGGGAAAAAAATAACATTTTTAGGCTGGGCGTTTAAAAAGGATACAAACGATACCCGTGAATCAGCAGCTATTTATGTAGCCGATCATTTATTACATGAACAGGCTGATATTGCTGTTTATGATCCAAAGGTGCCGGAAGAGCAAGTGTATGCCGATCTGGATTACCTGCGCACCCGTGAGCAAGAAGAAAATAAAAAAGGGGTTAGCGTATTCGAAGATCCCTATGAGGCTTGCAAAGGTTCACATGCTATTGCTGTTTTAACCGAGTGGGATGAGTTTAAAGGGTATGACTGGCAAAGAATTTATGACAGCATGTTGAAGCCCGCCAAGGTATTTGATGGAAGGAATTTACTTGATGCTGATAAATTAAGAGCTATAGGATTCCAGGTACGATCAATAGGTACTAATGTTTTAGAAAAATGATCTGTTTACGCCTGAAAAAATATATTTCCCGGCAGTTGCGAATTTCGTAACTGCTTTTTTATTATATATTTTAAGCCTTGATAAATGGCAACAATGTTCTTTAAATGATAATTATAAAGTAATTTCGTTATACCACATGCTACTAACCCCCTTAACACCGATGAATAAAAACAATTATGCGATCATCATGGCAGGCGGCATCGGAAGCCGTTTTTGGCCAATAAGCCGGTCATCGCATCCCAAACAATTTATAGATATCCTGGGCACAGGCAAAACGCTGATCCAAAACACATACGAACGTTTTCTGAAAGTATGCCCCAAAGAAAACATTTATGTAGTGACCAATGAGAACTACACCAAACTGGTAAAACAGCAGCTGCCGGATATGGCCGATGGCCAGATCCTGACCGAGCCGGTGATGCGCAATACAGCACCCTGTGTAGCTTATGGCTGTTTTAAGATCGAAAGCCTGAACCCGGAAGCGGTTATCGTAGTGGCCCCTTCAGATCAGCAGATCCTGGACGAGGACGCCTTTGTAACAGCTATTGAAAAATCGTTGCAAGCGGCAGTTGCAACCGACAGTCTGATCACTCTGGGAATCAAACCATCGCGCCCGGATACGGGTTATGGTTA
>NZ_JBFUPN010000019.1:0-167169 GCF_041355315.1 Mucilaginibacter sp. RCC_168 | reverse complement strand
CTAAACTTACTCCTTCTTTATTAACATTTTGTTGATAACACCACGCATTTTTATCCTTTCTTATGCGTCAGCCCTGACATATTGGGCTTTTAACAACCTGCTCTTTAGAAGTACCGCCAACGGTTTCCAGGTAAAGCCTGTTTTTGAATTATCAGAAAACCTTAATACATCCTTAACCTATAGACAACGTACGGGCTATTATTTTAGCGACGGAAAAAAATCTACCGGGCTTTACACTATAAATTAACAAAAAGCGCTCATACCGCAACTGTTTCTCTTCCAAAAAGCGATCAACCGCCCTGATAAAAATAATTTTTCCAATTAGTTCAAAAATTTATTTATGAAAAACTTACCCAGGGAGGATACAATTTGAAGATATAAGCCGCATCCGATGCAAAAAGAGCGGGCTGTTCCACCAACCCACTCCATTTAAGCCATCAATAATTCATGATTATGCAAACCGACAAACTATTAAAAAGCTATGCACAATTCTACAAAAAGAAATGTATTAAAACTCCTATCAACGTTCTCTCATCTTATTTTTACAATCATTATCCTGCTGGGCTACAATACCCAAACCCTTTGGGCTAAGAGCCTCCTGGTACATCATTCTGGCTCTATAAAAGGTATCAATCATTTAATGGAAGATAATGGCCACCTGGACGGGAAGGTGTTGGATGAAAAGGACCTGCCGCTTATTGGAGTTACCATACAGGTACGGGAAAGCGGCTCCAATGAGCTAAAAAAAACAGGCACCACCAATATCGACGGATCTTTTAGTATCAAAAATCTGGTAGCTGGTAAATCCTATGATCTTACCTTTAGCTATATGGGCTTTGATAAGCAAACCATTACCGGTGTGCAAGCCAGCAGCGGTAATATGCTGCATGTAAAAATGCTCCCGTCGCCAACCAGTTTAAACGAGGTGGTGGTAACCGCCCTGGGGGTAAAAAAAGGTGCCAACAAAATTGGGTATGCCGTGCAGGAAGTAAAAGGTGATGAGCTGGTAAAAGCCCGTGACTCGAATCCTATTACGGGGCTTACCGGTAAAGTGGCCGGTTTATCGGTATCTATGAATGCCGAACTGTTAGGTACACCATCATTATTGCTGCGTGGTAATCAGATCACGCTGTTTGTGATAGATGGTATCCCGATCAATTCAGATACCTATAATCTTAATCCGGATGATATAGAATCATTTACCGTGCTTAAAGGTCCTGCCGGCGCTGCTTTATATGGTAGCCGTGCACAGTATGGCGCTATCCTTATCACTACAAAAAAGGCCGGAAAAGATAAAGGATTTACGGTAGAATTGAACTCCACCACCTCTATCGATAAAGGCTTTATTGCCGAACCTAAAACCCAGCACGATTATGGCGGCGGTATGTACGGCCAGTATGCTTATGCCGATGGTTTTGGCGGTGGCTTGCAGGATGCACAGTACCAGTTATGGGGACCAAAATTTCGCGGACAGCTTATTCCGCAGTATGATGGCGAATACACGCCTAATCAAACTTACACCACTAAGTTTGGCGATTTAACTTATACCGGGCACATCAAACCAGAGCCTTATTTAAACCGCGGCTATGTAGATGGTAAAAACAACCTCGATCGTTTTATCAGGGCTGGTTTCCAAACTACCAATAATGTGGCCTTATCTGCCAGTGGCGATAAATATGCCATGCGTTTTTCGGCATCAGAATCAAACCAGCAAGGTATAGTGCCTAATACGGGGCTTAACATTTTTAACTTTAATACCACCGCAAGTTACCAGATCTCTAAAAGATTAACCTTTAATGCCGATCTGAACTTCAACAAGACCTACTCAGATAATGTACCCGATGTTACGTACGGTCCGAACAGCTTAATTTATAACCTTTCTGTATGGACCGGCGGTGAATGGAATGTAGATTCACCGGATATCAGGAACGTATGGGCACCCGGTAAAGTAAACCAGGTAGCCATATTTCCAGAACACGTACACTATAATAACCCCTGGTTAATGGTGGAGGACTGGACACGCAGCCATAATAAAACAGACATTAACGGCTACATGTCATTAAACTTTAAGCTGGATGAGCACCTGAACATTACCGGCCGTTCGCAAATTACCACCTATTCATTGGTACGCGACGAAAAAATGCCATGGGGAGCCTTTACCTATGCCCGTACACTGGGCCAGGGCGATTTCCGCGAAGACAGAAGAAACCTGTTTGAAAATAATTCAGACGTGTTGCTGAACTATAACTACAATGTAGGTAACCTCATCAACCTGTCGGGTTTGGTAGGCAGTAGTCTGCGTAATTTTAATTACAACTCCAACTTTACCTCTACCGATTACCTGGTTACGCCAAATGTTTATAACTTCAATAATTCGCTGAATACGCTGATGACCAATAATTTCACCTCTAAAATGCGGGTGATCAGTGCCTACGCTTCATTAGATGCATCCTTTGGTAAGTATGCTACCCTATCTGCCACCGGAAGGATTGATAAGTCATCGGCATTGCCCGAAGGCCATAATTCTTATTTTTACCCAAGTGTATCAGGAACCACTGTGGTATCTGATTATATAAGACTGCCACAGGTAATATCTTTATTTAAACTAAGAGGCTCGTTTGCCACGGTACACGGCGATGCTACTTCCACAACTATTGGAGCAACACCATTTAACACTTATACTACACTAAATGGTTCAACAGCATATAGCCTTTTCTCCAACTTTTCACAATACGGTAATAACTATTTAAGCCCATATGGTGGTCCTGACTATTCTTTACAGGTTCCATACAACCTTAATAAACCTTATAATAATACCCCTGCAGCCAATTCATCAGGTAGTATTGTCGATCCGAATATCAAAACCTTTACCCGTACAAGTTATGAAGAAGGGTTTGATATAAAAGTACTGAAAAACAGATTGGGCTTAAGCACCACCTTTTTCCAATACATTGACGGGCCGCAGATTTTGGCTAACGCCATTTCGCCAACATCAGGTTATAACACTTATTACATCAATGCCTTAAAAACCCGTAAAACAGGTTTGGAACTTACACTTACTGCCACACCAATAAAGCTGCATGATTTTTCATGGGATGCAATGGCCAATTGGTCAACCTTTAAGGATGTTTACCTGGAACTGCCCCCGGGCCAAACCTATTACAACACCTTCTATAAAAAAGGCGACAGAACAGATGTGCTGTATGGATCGGCCTTTGTAAGGGCACCCGACGGGCAAATTGTATACGATGCAGGTGGTAAACCATTAAAAAACCCTATTAACCAAAACCTGGGTTTCATGAATCCCGATTTTATATGGTCTGTAAGTAACAGGTTCAGGTATAAAAACTTCTCCTTCAGTTTTCAATTTGATGGCAGCGTAGGCGGCAAAATTTCAGACCGCTTGTACTCCTTAACCATGCAGGGTGGGGCTAACATCGCTACAGTTGAAGGCGCCCTTGGCAAATCAAGGCTTGATGATGATACGAATGCAGGGGTGGCAGCTTACAAAGGTACTTATGTGGGCGATGGTGTACAGGTAACTAACGGCACGGCTATCAAGTATGATAACTTTGGCCATATCACCAACTATAACCAACTGCAGTTTACCAAAAATACTTCAACCAGTACGGTGCAAAGCTGGGCCACGCAGTATTATGGCCAGGTAGCTGAAGGATCGTTAGTAAGTAAAACCTATGCTAAGCTAAGGGAAGTGCAAATAGGGTACGATTTTCCGAAAGAGTGGTTGAGTGGCATGCTTATCAAAAAAGCATCCATATCACTGGTTGGTCGTAACCTGCTTTATTTCTACAAAGATAATAAGTACAAGGGTATTGATATAGAGCAGTTCAACACGGCCACGCCTACGTCAACACTGCAAACGCCAACAACCCGCCGCTATGGTGTAAACCTAAATGTTGTTTTTTAATATTCATAACCATGAAGATATATATTCAAAAAGTACTGCTGTTGTTGATAATGGCAGTTATACTATCCAGCTGTAAAAAAAGTTTTCAGGATTTATATCAAAATCCTAATAAACCTACCAGTGTACAAGCATCTTTATTGCTAAACGGCATATTGAACAATATGCTGGAGGCACCAGGCGGCCAGCTTGACCGTACCAATCAATACCAACTGCAAAACAACTCCTATTTTGGTAACAATCAATACAATTTTGGTCCGGGCAGTAACCTGTACCCCGTACTTACCGATGTTACCAATATGGAAAAACAAAGTATCACCACAACTGCGGGCACTTTGAACCCTTATACTGCTTTGGGCAAATTTTTCAGGGCATACTTTTTTACCAAAATGAGTTTGCAAATGGGCGATATACCTATGTCGCAGGCCTTACAGGGTGCGGCTCAGACAAGCCCGGTTTATGATGCGCAAAAAACGGTTTTCATGAACAGCCTGGACTTGCTGGAACAAGCCAATGCAGATATGACCACCCTGCTAAAAGGTACAGCCACCTTTACCGGCGATATTTATTTTAACAATAGCTTGCAAGCCTGGCAAAAGGTGGTAAACACTTACCGTTTACGTTTGCTGATACACCTGAGCAAGAAAACCGCCGATCCTGACCTGAAAGTAGCCCAGCAGTTTGCACAGATTATTGCCGATCCGGTAAAATATCCGCTGATGCGTAGTACCGGCGATGATTTAAAATATACCTGGTTAAATCCAACTAACCGTTATCCTTTAAATAAAGAAACATTTGCCAACGGCGCGTTGAATAATAGTGCCGATACCTATGTAGGTCTGCTTACTGCTGATAAAGATCCGCGGGTATTTATCACTACCGATCCTGCACCTGGTTTGGTAAGCTCAGGCTTAAGTCCCACCGATTTTGCCGCTTTTCAGGGTGGTAATATTGGTTTGGATATGGGTGTATTGGCCAGCCAGAATGGTGGTGGTAAAATAAGTTACATTAATAGGTATCGCTATTATTCGGGTTACACCGGCGAAACTACCGCCCTTGTTGGTTATACCGAAATGTGCTTTAACATTGCGGAAGCCATTAACCGTGGATGGATAAATGGCGGGCCTCTGGGCGATGCCGAGGCTTACTATAACGCGGGCATCAAAGCTTCAATGGCCTTTTATGGCGTGCCGGATAAAGGTGCGATGACTGTTTACTCGTTACCATTGGGTGTACCGGTTGCCGGTCCTTATGTAAGCAATATCGTTAACGTAGATTACAGCACTTATTACGCGCAGCCGGCAATTAAATACGCAGGCAATAATGAAACCGGCATCAGGCAGATCAATGAGCAAAAGTACATTGCTTTTTTCCTGAACAGCGGGCTCGAGCCTTATTTTAACTGGCGGCGTACCGGCTATCCGGTATTTAAAACGGGCGTGGGCACAGGCAACAATGGTAAAATTGCCTTGCGCTACAAATACCCTGCTGCCGAGCAATCAGCTAATACTGCCAATTATAATGCCGCTATTGCCCAGTATGGCAATGTTGATGACGTTAATGGAGTGATGTGGATACTGAAATAATTCCATGATCCTAAATATTGGGAACTATGAAAAAAGAACTAAATTGACAACAATGAAAAAAATAGGATTAACACTTACTACTATTATTTGTGGATTAAGCACTGTTTTTGCCCAGCAAAAGCTTGATGTGGAAGGTCATCGTGGTGGCATGGGGCTGATGCCTGAAAATACCATAGCTTCGATGCTCAATGGCGTTAAGCTGGGGGTAAGAACCTTAGAGCTTGATATGGTTATATCTGCCGATGGCAAGGTGGTAGTATCTCATGACCCATATATGTCTGCCCGTATCATGCGCAAACCCGATGGCTCTGATATTGATGTATCAGAAGAAAAAAGCCTGGCCATGTACAAAATGCCTTATGACAGTATCCGCAAATACGATGCCGGCAGCAAACCTAATCCACAGTTTCCGAATCAGCCTAAGTTTAAAACCTATAAGCCACTGCTGGCCGATCTGATTGACAGTGTAGAAACTTATGTAAAAAAGAACAAGCTAAAACCTGTTTATTACAACATCGAAACCAAAAGCACTCCAGCCGGCGATGGTATTTATAATCCAAAGCCAGATGTATTTGTAGAAACCGTAATGGCGGTGATCAACCAAAAAAAGATCGCCAAAAGGATAATTGTACAATCATTTGATATTCGGACCTTACAAGTACTGCACAAAACTTATCCAAGAATCAAACTTTCATTGCTGGTTGGTAAAATCAACGTAGATGAAGATCTGAAAACTTTAGGCTTTACACCTGATATTTACAGCCCTTACTACACCTTTGTCACCAAAGAAATTGTACAAAAAGCGCACGACAACAAAATGCTGATACTGCCATGGACAGTTGATCAGGAAAAAGACATGACCGCACTGGCCGATATGGGGGTTGACGGAATTATCAGCAACTACCCTGATAAATTGGTACAGCTATTTGGCAGCTATCAGTCAAAATAACTTACTGATAGTGTTTTAATAAAAAAGGGATAAAGCACTGCTTTATCCCTTTTTTATTAAAGGCAAATGTTACGGGATCTTGTCAAGTGCCGGAACATTGCTTGCCGAGCCGGCATACCCTTTATTTTGATTAATGTGTCCGTTAATATTTAACAGAATATCGCTATTGGGTATAGGCCACAACACATGATATGGTGATATGGTAAAAGTGTTACCGGAATTGGTTACTACACCTTTATTATAAAAATCATTCTTTTCAATGATGCGGTCAAAAAAGAAATTTGATTCGGAGAAATTATTCACATTATAGGTTTTGCCGGTGTAAGAAGGCTTGCCAGTCAATGCAAAAATGTAAGCAATACGGGTAAGTTCGGTTTTACGGGGTTCTTCCCAGTAAAGCTCCCGGGCGCGCTCATCAAGAACGGTACCTATATTAACTTTGCTGGCATCAGTTAAAGGCGCGGCCTGAGCTCTTGCTCTTACCACATTTATATCGGCCATCGCGCTGTTTAAGTCGCCTTTCCATACGTAGGCTTCGGCTCTTAACAAATAGGTTTCGGCTAAACGGAACACATACCAGTCGCTATCCGTACCGCGTGGAGGGCTCCAGAATTTATCAACAGCGATATTGGTGGAGCTGATAAATACCTTGTAATGTGGCCAGCCAAACCAGCAGCGGATGGTATCTCTCGGGCCATTTAAAAAACGGGTAGCTACATTGGCAGCGGTCCATTGCTCCAGGTGTTTTCCATACCAATCAGGATCAGATGTTTTTAAAGCCGGATTATTATACACCAGGTCGGTCATATTCATCCAATTTCCCGGAGCATGTCTTAAATCGGTACTGTCTGTCCAGATGTATTTGGTACTATATGGCGTTCCGCGATAACGGCCTATTCCCCTGCCATAATAAAGCGTAAGCGGAATCTCGGCAGTCACCGCATCAATAATACCGGCTTTGTTTTTACCGGGGGTAAGTATGGTATTAGCCTGTGAATAAAAAGGCGTAGTGTTACGCATTAATTGTGAACCGTTTGCCGTATTGCCTTCCAGGTTATCCCGGTCAATTACCAGGTATAAAGCCTCTGTATTTGAGGCAAGAGCTTTATTGTCGGGGCGGTGCAGATCCCAGATCACATTTTTGGTGGCATCAGCCCCGGTGCTTCCAAAGCGCGCGGTCATTAAATGATAAGGGCCGCCATTGATCACTGAGTTGGCTGCAGCAAGGGCGTCATCAAACTTACCAAGCGAAAGGTCTACCTTGGTTAGCAAATGACTGACCGCACCTTTAGTAACATCTCCCTTATTGCCGCCGTCAGTTACCCATTTTTGTGCAAATTCCAGGTCGGTTTTCATTTGCTGTAATATTACTTCGCGTTTAACCGTAGTGTAGGCAACATTCGTCACGCTTTCCTCCTTAAAAGGGCAAGGTACATCACCAAACTCATGTACAAGCCGGTAATAGCAATAAGCCCTGTGAAAATATGCCCTGCCTAAAATGTCGTTTCTTTGAGCGTCAGAAGTATATTTAACATTATCTATGCGCGTAATGATGGTATTGGCGTAGCGTACCCCTTGGTACCATTGTTTCCAATACCAGCCAATTTTGTTGTAGTCATCACTGTTTAAATTGGCAGTTGGAGTAATACGCACGTTCAGATCCTGTGCGGGTGTGGTTTTATCGGTAGTACCTTCAACCGCCACATCCGAAAATATAGATTCGGTAAGCATCGGTGCCGAATCTCCAAAAAATTCTGCTCTTAAATTTTTATTCAGGTAGTTAAGTGCAGCCTGCATAGCAGGTACCGAGGTTAGCGTAAGGTCTGGCGTAAAATCAGAAAGATCCTTAGGTTTAAGGAAATCCTTTTTACAGCTACCCGAAATCAGCACTGTAGCTAAAGTAATGGTTGCTATTATTTTTTTATTTATTGTTTTCATGTTGATCAGTTCAATTTTTTAAAATACTACGTTTACACCTACTGATATATATCTTGGAGTTGGGCCATCGTTTTGCGGATCCCAGAAATCCCAATTCGGAGCATATACGGCGGCATTGCTTACGTTAGCATATAGTTTCGCGCTTTGTATTTTTAAGGGAGTAAGCCATGATTTTGGGAAATTGTATCCCAACGAAACAGTATTTAGCCTGATGAATGAAGCCTTGCGCCATACGTTAACAGTTGTACCGCTGGAGCCTGAATTTAAGCGGGCATAATCGTTAATCGGGTTATTGGGTGTCCAGTAAGGTTGTACGTATGATGAAGTTCTGGAAATACTCACACCTCCCTGGTTATTAATAGCCTGGTTATATTTTCTAAGCTGCCCCCAGTTGGAGATGAGCAAAAATCCGAAATCAAAGTTTTTATAGATGTTAAAGTCGTTGCGTAATGACCAGGTAAATCTGGGCGATTCGTAACCAATAAATTGCTTATCATCGTCGGTATATTTATATTGATTGGGGCCGCTGTTTACCCGTTTCTGCAATTTAAAATCGCCGGGAACCGCACCGTATTTGGCAGCCTCATCTTTTTCATTGGTTTGCCAAACGCCTAATACTTTATAATCCCACACCACATCAATATCCTTACCTATAAACCAGCCGTTGGCCTTGTCGCTGTTTTCAACATGGCTTACTGTTCCATCGGCATTGATAACATCAGCAGCGCCATATAAATGCACAATCTTATTTCGATTTAAGAAAAAGTTGAATGAACTGTTCCAGTTAAAATTACTGCTAACTATGTTTTTACTGGTAAGATTAAATTCGAAACCTTTGTTGTTTACCTGGCCTATATTGGAGATTACGCTGGTAAAGCCCGAAACTTGTGGTAAGGTTCTTTGAACAAGCAAATTGGTGGTTTTCTTGCTGTAAACGTCAATGGAGCCGTTTAAGCGACTGTTGAACAATGCAAAATCAATACCTGCATTTAGAGATGTGGTACGTTCCCATCTCAGATCAGCGTTAGCCATTCTGCTGATGTAAAGAGCAGAGTTTGCTGTAGCTGTGCCACCAGGAGTAACAGTTGGATACTTTTCGGCTGTAATTACGGCAAGAGCCCTGTTGGGATCAACCGTACCATTACCATCCCTGATATCACGGTTGCCATTAACGCCGTATGATAAACGTAGTTTACCATAGCTCAACCATTTGTTTGATTTCATAAAATCTTCGTCGGTAAATATCCAGCCGCCGGCTACAGATGGAAAATTGTCGCTCGGGTGTTTTTGCCCAAATAAAGAATATCCGTCACGTCGAACAGATACGGTGAGTAAATAGCGTTGCATTAAGGTATAATTGATACGTCCAAGATAAGCGTTAGCAGTTGAGTAACGGTCGTCGCTGCTTACCGTGGGTTTGTTACCTGCACCAATGTTATGAAAACTCAGGTCGTCATTCGGGCTAAAGCCTTCGTTGTATTCATAAGTATACCACGATTGATATTTTTCGGTATTAGCCAGAAAGGTAACATCAATGTTATGGATGTTGTTAAAGGTGTGGTTCCATTTCAATAAGTTATCTATCTGGTAATTGTAACGGTTTTCCATGGAACGCTGCGCCTGCCCGCCGGGTACAGTTACATTGGGGTTGTGCGATGAGTTATGATAAAAAGTTCGGTATGAATCGTAACTCGGCGTAAAGTTGGTTTGAAAGGTAATACCCAGGGGTAAGGTTACCCTACCGTAAATATTTGCAAATAACGTGTTTTGAACGTTCATGCTTTCATCATACTGCATATTTAAAAATGGATTCCGGGCATTTAATCCGGCATCGTCTGTAGGTATCCTTCTTAAAGTGCCATCAGCGTTATAAAAGTCGCCGTAAGGGGAGTTATTGGTAATTTGATTCCAATCCGCTTCTAAGGTATGGGGCCTGTCTGTACTGCCATCGCTGTTTCTTGCCGGCAAATTACTTTCATCCCTTACAGCATATTGGGCATTAATACCAACGGTTAAAAAGCTGGTAGCTCGTCCTTCAAGGTTTAACCGGGCGCGTATGTTACTATAATCACCGCCGGCAATCAGGTTTTGATTTTTGGTATAGTTTAAAGACATATAATAGTTAACATCCTCGCGTTTGCCTGCCATGCTAATGGTGTGATCCTGCCGGAAACCATTGCGGAAAACCTTATCAAACCAGTCAACGGTTTTGCCTGCCATATAATTGGCTCTTTCATTAGCTACCAAACCCAGCCGGCTTAACCATTGGTCAACCGGATCGCCCGTGGCCTTTGTTAATGCCATCCATTGATCAACAGTTATGCCTGATGGCAGTTTTCTGGGGTCAGTATATTCATAATCAGGATTATTAACATTGATGCTTCGCATTACATCGGCGCGCCAATCTAAAAAACCTTGCGGGCCATACACTTTCTGCTCTTTTTCTAATTGAGCAATACCAAAGTTTGAATTAAGGGTGATAATAGGCGGACCTGTTTTCCCCTTTTTGGTGGTGATAGCAACTACACCAGCTGCCGACCGTGATCCATAAACGGCAAGGGCGCTCGCATCTTTTAATACGTCTACCGACTCCACATCGTTAGGGTTAATATCAGCGAGTTGCCCGTTATAAATCACACCATCTAACACAATTAGTGGTGAGGTGTTACCGGTTAGCGTAGATTTTCCGCGAAGTAACAAGTCTCCACCACCCTTGGCCGAAGTATTCATGCTAACGGTAAGTCCGGGAATGTTGCCTTTAAGCACGTCGCCAATACTCGTAGGATTTTCGTTTTCAAGCTGGGTAGCTTTTACGCTGGTTACGGCCCCCGTAACATCCTTTTTCTGACGGGTACCGTAACCTACCACCACGACCTCATTCAGCTGCTTATTATCTTCTGTAAGGGTAATATTGATTTGATTACGTCCGTTCACCGGTTGTTCCTGACTGGCATAACCGACTATGCTAAACACCAGCGTGGCAGTTGATGGCGCATTGAGGACATAATGGCCCTTTAAATCCGTGGCAACGCCTTTTCCTGTTCCTTTTACTTTAACAGTTACCCCAGGTACCGGGCCTCTATCATCCTTAACAGTACCCGTAACAGATAACTCCTGGGCCAGGGCAAGGGTGCTGCTGGCCAGCAAAAATAAAATAAGGAGAGTAATTTGTTTTCTCATAATTTTAATAGTATTAATTGGTTTAAGTGGTTTGCGTTAATTGTAGCGGAGCCGATACCTATCGCTATACAAAAAGGCACACAGATCTGTCCCATCAGATCTGTGTTGCCTGGCCAAAAAATTTATTGATGCAATACAGGAATAGTCAATCCCCGGATGTTGGATTACGCCTGTTTTATTATTGTTATAATGCAGATACTATCAGGCATGAATGCCCGTTAAATAGCAAAATGTGAGGATTTTTTCTTCATATTTGTATTGCTTAGTAAAAATTTCGGTTGAATTAGGCAAAAAAATCCCCGCAACATTCAATGTTGTTGTTTGGCTAAAAGGGATAGTATTGATTTCGGTAGTGCTGAACCCACTGCCGATTTCTTTTTGTCAGGTAAGGCCTGGTTTTATTTTTTCATGATCTAAGGTTTTTTAGGGTAATCAATACTGCATTTATTCCGCTTGTATGGTAATTCCAAACAGTATTCACGTTCACGCAGGGACAATGAAATTTGCGGATATAAAGCAGCTTTATGGTTAATAATTAAGCTGTTTATATAAGTAATTAAAGCGCTTCTTATTATTTGTAATTGGCAAAATACTAAACTGTATTTACCAAAAATATCCCGGGAGATCAGGTTTTCATAAACTTTAACTGTTTTTATTTACGATAACGTTTTCGTTAAAAACGATTACTCGTATGTTATTAAATAAGTGTGAAATGCACAGATAAAGAAATAGTTAGCCTATTTTTTTTATAAAAAGTTCTTTTTGAATCCTCTTTGTTAAAAGGTTTTACTATTTAAGATAGCTTTATGAGTATATTTTGCTAATGATATATAAGTAAATAGAATCATTAATCCACTCTCATATTATCGGCTAAGTAGCCATAGCGATTTTCCGGCCGACAAGTTTCAGCAAGGCAAAGGCTATCAAACCCGTTATTACGCCCGCTACTATGGCGAGTGAGATACTGCCGTAAAGATATTGTTCCAGGTGAAGGCTGATTGATTTTAAGGAAATGTTTCCGTTAAAGGGAATGTCGATATTTTTTTCGCCCATCCAGTAGCCACCGGCTTTGTAGCTTAAAAAAATTACTGCCGGTATCAGCGGGGCAAAACTGATGTGTGTGGCTAAAAGAACGAGCGCCTTATTCAACTTTAATAATATAGCCAGTGAAAACGCTATGATCAGTTGAAAGCCCCATATAGGTATTATGCCCATGAATACACCAAAACCAATGGAAAACGCTTTAATCTGTGTCGATTGATCAGGATTAAATAAATGGGTTTTTATAAACTGTTTGCCTCGTTCTTTACTGAAAAGAGATTTGAAAAAATAGCCAGGATTAACACACACCGCCCAAAGCTTTTGAATCCCTGCTTTCATTTTTTCTGAACTACTCATAGTTTTGATCCATATTTAGCAACCGTCCGGGTAAAGTTTTGAAATGGTCAGTATAAACCTTATTACAAATTTACCCTTAGCAACATTAACAAACTTTTAAGTTTTGAATAACTATCCACTTATATTACAAAACGGCAAAGGTAAATATCTTTACGATAAATAATAGCAGCGGTTTATTCGATGCTTATGTTGACAAGGTGCTTTATAAAATAAGCCAAATAGCTATAATGCACATTATAAGCCCAATGCATGTTAAATTTTTATTAAAAAATTAGTCTACTTATTCTATAGTGCATATATTTGTAATAATTGTTATTATCGATCTAACCAATTAGTTCTTTATGGTAAATAATGAGGTCAGTCAACAAAAAGAGGCAGCCTTTGGCTTTCTCTTTTTTTATTTCCGGCCCTTTAGCGTTATAGAATAACACCTCCCTATTTCAGGATAATACCTCCTCCAGCACATCCACAGAGCGTATATTGCCAAATCCTTCTATGTGCAGCGCGTAATATTCCAATAGTTTTTGAATCAGGTACCTGCGTTCGTCATTACTCCATTTTAATTGCTGCATATTTTCAAAACTGCACTGCAAAAGCAGATGAAAGTTTTGCGTGTGAGGCGGCGACAGGTACAGCAAGCTATCAGGTTTGTAGTTGCTGAAGGTACCGTTCTTCATATCGAAATAATCGGCCTGGCCAGCCTGGTACCTATCCGGGTAAAAACCCAGATAACGGGTTAGCTGAACCAAAAACAACAGATGAAAGTTAGCCACGTTCCCGGTTTGATGATCGAGCCATTCTATGGCGCTAAATACAAAATCAAACAAACGCTCATCGGCCGATTGTTGCCTTACGGCTTTGTACAACACTTCGTTCAGAAAGATAGCGATACAACTTTTGATCACATCATATGGGATGCTTTGCAGTACCGGCGAATTTTTAAGTTCGGCAATTCGCTGCACGCTGCCTGTATTTTTATGATAAACCACCAGATCGAGCAGATGCAAGGGCTGCAGCATATTGCGCCCTATTTTTGCTTTGGGCTTTTTTGCACCGTTGATGATGTATGATTGCAGACCGAACTTTTCGGTGAAAAGCTGCACAATAACACTGCTATCTCCATAATCGGTCGCTTTAAATACAATACCACGGGTTTTATGCAGCATATTATACCAGTGAAATAAGTTTAGGTATAAAAATGATACAGCCCATAACCAGGGCAAATACCGCGGCAATTACCACCGCACCGGCGCTAACATCCTTAACATGACCGGCTTTGATATTGTAGGTAGGCGAAACCAGGTCGGTCAGGGTTTCAATGGCGGTGTTGATGAGCTCGGTTACCAGTACCAGGGCAATGCTTATGGCTATCCATTGCCATTCGGCAGCGGAAAGATGCAGCACAATCCCCAGCCCAATGGCAATAATGGCGGTCACCAAGTGTATCCGGAAGTTGGGCTGGGTAGCGGTGGCATATTGCAGGCCTTTAAAGGCAAAACCAAAACTGCGGATCAGTCTTCTCATGTACAAAAATACATTGTTATTGGCACTTATGAATTTGATAGCTTAAAAACTTTTTAAATCTTAAATTTTAACACTTTTTTAGTCAAAAAGAGGGCGAAATTGTGTCAAAAACTGCCGAAAACGAATTCAAAAACATCGGTTTTAACACTTTTTAACAAATTTTAGATGGGTTTTGAAAAGTTTAAAAAGTATTCAATGGTTGATGGATTAAAAATGATCTTTTTACCTCTTTAACACAACAACCCGGTTTTTCTTTTTACAAACAGTTTGCAGGCGAAGATTTGCCTGGCCCTTTAAACAAAGCAACTTCGACCTTTTAAACAAACCGCTGCTTTATCATTAGATCGATCTTTGTTGTATCAAATTATTTATCAAATGACAACAAATTCAAATAATGAAAAAACAGTGCTTGTAACCGGTGGTTCGGGTTTTATTGCGGTACATTGTATATTACAATTGCTGAACGCGGGTTTCCGGGTAAGAGCAACCGTAAGATCGCTGACGCGCGAACCCGAGGTACGGGCCATGCTGAAAGAAGGCGGCGTAGAAGCCGGTAACCGCTTATCATTTATAACCGCAGAGTTAAGCTCCGATGTCAATTGGAACGAAGCTGTGAGCGGCTGCACCTATGTTATACACGTTGCATCCCCAACGCCTTTAAATGTTTATAAACATGAGGATGAAATGATCATCCCAGCGCGTGATGGTGTATTGCGCGTATTGCGGGCCGCGCGTGATGCCGGAGTAAAGCGGGTTGTGCTTACCTCTGCTATTGGTGCTGTGGTTTACGGGCACAAACCTCAAACCGCCCCGTTTACAGAAAAAGACTGGACAGTGATCTCCGATAACACACCTGCTTACCAAAAATCAAAAACACTGGCAGAGCGGGCTGCCTGGGATTTTATCGAAAGGGAAGGTGATCAGCTGGAACTTTCGGTGGTTAACCCTGTTGCTGTTTTAGGCCCTGTATTAGGCGCCGATTATTCCCACTCCATCCACTTTCTGCAGAATTTGATGGAGGGAAAAATGGCTGGCTGCCCAAAAGTCAATTCTTCCTATGTGGATGTGCGCGATGTAGCCAATCTGCATTTACGGGCGATGACCGATCCTGCAGCTAAAGGGCAACGATTTATCGCTACCGCAGGCGAAAGTATCTGGATGGTGGAAGTGGCCAGAATGCTCAAACAAAATATGGGCGCATTGGCAGAAAAGGTAAATGTTAAGGAATTACCGAATACCCTGGTGCGCATCGCGGCATTGAAAAACCCGGCAGCGAAGGCCATTATTCCGTTTTTGGGTTTGATAATGAATACTACCAATGAAAAGGCAGTAAATTTATTAGGTTGGTCGCCCCGCTCTACCGAAGAGGCTATAGTGGCTACTGCCGAAAGCCTCATCCGTTTAGGCATCGTGAAGTAGTACTGCCCCTTGAGGATGAAAAATTGATCGGCTGTGAAACAGTTAACCAACAATAATGATGAGAGACTAATGGCCGCATTGGCCATTAGTTATTATCAGGGTAACTTTCATTAATTTTATTTTTATGGAACCATTAACGCCCGCCAGTGTACCGGAAATATTTATATCATGCAAAAAGGAAGTTCATTATAGCCGCGAATTGGTGTTGCCGCAGCCCGCGCTTGTAAGGGTAATATCCGGTGAGGTAAGGATTGCCGCCGCCGATAGGCATTACAGTTTTTTTGCAGGTGATACGGTGCTGTTCCCGCGCAATCAACTGGGCCGGATGAGCAAATTACCCTTGAACGGTGAACCTTGTATTGCGGTATCTATTGTTTTCAGACACGAGATATTAAGTCAATATTATGCGGCTAATCCTATCGATCCGCAGCCACATCAAACCATCGGCTTAATACAACTGGCCGATCACCCTTTGCTTGAAAGTTTGTTTAATTCGCTCACGCCTTATTTTAAATTGGCGGATGCTTTACCGGCCGATCTGGCCGCTTTTAAAATAGAGGAAGCGATAAGGGTGTTGCGCACCATTGATAAAAACGTAGATCAGCTGCTGGGGCAGCTTGATAAACCTGGAAAGATAGATCTGATGGATTTTATGGAACGGAATTATATGTTTAACCTCACCGCTGCCAAATTCGGCTACCTCACAGGTAGAAGTCTTACCACATTTAAGCGCGATTTTAAAAAAATATTTAACAATACCCCTGAGAAATGGTTGACCAAAAAGCGCCTGGAATTGGCGCATTACCTGATATCCGAACAAAAAAGAAAACCATCTGATGTTTATTTCGACGTAGGTTTTGAAAACTTGTCGCACTTTTCCTTTGCGTTTAAAAAGCAATTCGGTTATAATCCCACAGCTGTTTTCGCTGCATAGTTAATATATGAGGCGTATTAAAACAGGCGTGGCGGGCGGTAGAAGCCCATGGCAATTGAGTAAAAATATTGTGTCATTGGCTAATATTGCCTTGCCTCAAAAAACAGAGCAGCCTAAAGATGGCAAGAATTATAGCATCAGCTAACGACTTACTATCCTGGCTTTACAAATAAAGAAAATTTGAATTCCAGGTCCTTATCATAGTAATAGCCCGTGAAAAAGGCAGTGTTGAAACCTACAAGCCGCAGAGCCGACTCACCTGGTCTACGCTTCGCTGGACCACCCTCTCTGCGGCTTTGCCGCAAAGAGGGTAAAGAAAAAAAGAATTAAAAATCCCCTCTATGCGCGAAGCGGAGAGAGGGGTGACGAGCGCAGCGATGTCGGGGTGAGTCGATCGATAGATGCCTAATTTTCGCTTTATGCCTTTTCATGCTATTACCCTTATCATGGGGCTCATATACAGGGTTAACGCAAATATTACTCAAAAAGTACGGCGCAAAAAATATACTTTCAAAAGCGGCTGAAAGTAAAAAGCCATAAATATATTTGACTCATCATCAGCACTTTAAAGCCTGTATTATGATTCCTGAAACCAAAAAGCCCGCTATTAATCATGCCCTGCAAGTAACTTTTGGCACCACCGATCTGGAAGAGACCCGTGAACTCACCGCCGGACTATCATCGGCTCTCGTTTTCCGGATCATCGTTCGCGGAAAGCCTTACCTGCTCCGGATTATCACCCGTACAGATGCCATGGCCGACCCTACCCTGGAGTATAATTGCATGAAAGCTGCCGCCGAAGCTGGGATAGCACCGAAAGTTTGGTATGCTAATGTGGAGGACAGGATAGCCATTATTGATTTTATAGATGCCAAACCTTTCCCGATGGAAGAGGCCAAAACAAAGCTGCCGTATCTGCTTAAACGATTGCACGCCTTACCACCTTTTCCTTTCCGGATCAACTACCTGGATAAAATTGCTGAGTTTATTGAAAAATTCCGGGCCGGCAACCTCATACCTGATGAGTTAACTGCCGGGCTGTTCAACTTTTATACCCGGGTTAAAAACATCTATCCCCGCAATGCCGAAGATCTGGTTGGATGCCATAATGACCTTAAACCCGAAAACACCTTGTTTGACGGAGAACGGGTTTGGCTGGTTGACTGGGAAGCCGCCTTTTTGAACGACCGCTACCTGGACCTGGCTATTATGGCGAATTTTTTAGTAAAGAACGAGGAAGATAAAAAGATTTATCTGGAAGCTTACTTTGGCCAGGAAGCTGCCGAATATCAACATGCCCGCTTTTTTTTGATGCGGCAGATCCTTCATCTGTTTTATTTTGTTGTTTTTACGATGGCAGGCAAAACACCAAATAAGCCTGTTGACTCTAATATGGCCATGCCCGGCTTCAGAGAATTTCATGACCTCATTTGGACCGGCAAGCTCAGTTTGGCTAATATGGACAACCGCCTGCAATATGCCCAGATTCACCGGGAACAGCTTCAGCATAATTTGGGTTTGAAAAGACTGGATGAAGCGTTGCTTATTGTGGCGAATTATCAATCACTTAGTCGCAACCGCTAACTGCGCTATCCGAAGTCTCTGACTTCGGATCACTATGCCTGTAGTTTGCAACTACAGCGCCGGTAGTCTGAAGACTACCTACATATAAGTCCGAAGTCAGAGACTTCGGACAGCGCAGGAAAAAGCAACAAAACTCGCGTCATTGCGAGGTACGAAGCAATGACGCGCTTATTATAAACACTAAGTAAGCCTGTAAATATTAACCTTATGCTGACACGCTTAGCATAAAATCCACACCAATTTTCTGTATCTTTGCTTAATTTTTTAGCAATTTCTTTTAAAGGTATTATCTTACATACACTTTTAAAGTAAACCCGTTTACCTGGGTTTAATAAATTTGGTACCAATAACATATATGAACGAAATAACCGTTGACCTGGGCGAACAAAGCGAAGTTGAAGTTTATGGCGCCAGGGTACATAATTTAAAAAATATTGATGTTTCTTTTCCGCGCAATAAGTTGGTGGTGATCACTGGTTTGAGCGGCAGCGGCAAATCATCCCTGGCTTTTGATACCATTTATGCCGAAGGGCAGCGCCGTTATATGGAAACATTTTCGGCCTACTCGCGCCAGTTCATGGGTGGTATGGAACGCCCAGATGTGGATAAGGTGTCTGGCTTGAGCCCGGTTATTGCCATTGAGCAAAAAACCACCAGTAAAAATCCGCGCTCCACCGTGGGTACCATTACCGAGATCTACGATTTTATGCGTTTGCTTTTTGCCCGTACCGGCGAGGCTTACTCATACACCACCGGCGAGAAGATGGAGCGCATGAGCGAAGACCAGATCCTGAAAACCATTACCGAAAAGTTTGATGGGCAGCCGGTAAACATTCTGGCCCCGGTGGTAAAGGCCCGTAAAGGTCATTACCGCGAGCTTTTTGAATCGATACGCAAACAGGGTTACCTGAAAGTATGGATAGACGGCGCCATGGCCGATGTGGAACCAAAAATGCAGGTGGATCGCTACAAGATCCATGATATTGATATTGTGGTTGACCGTTTGGTGGTATCCGAAAAAGACAGCAAGCGTTTATACACTTCGGTACAAACCGCCCTTAAAATTGCCAAGGGCATCATCCGCGTTGGCGATAAGGATAATAACGTTGCATACTACAGCAAGTATCTGATGGACCCGGTATCGGGCATCTCTTATGATGAACCTCAGCCCAATACTTTCTCCTTTAACTCGCCTTATGGCGCCTGCGAAAAATGTAATGGTTTGGGTTATATTTTTGAGGTTGATGAAGCTTCAGTTATCCCCAACCCCAAACTAAGCATCATGAATGGCGGATTGGCACCTATCGGCGAGTACCGTGAAACCTGGATCTTCCAGGTGTTAAAGTCGTTGGCCAAGAAATATGAGTTTTCACTCTCGACCCCGATCGAAAAGCTGACGCCCGAGCAAAAGGATATCATCTTGAACGGATCGCCGGATATGATCACCGTTGCCGTAGAGTACAACAAATGGAACGTACAAAGCTACCAGATCACCTTTGACGGTATTGTACGCATGCTGGAAGAGCAGCAGGAACGCCGAGGCGACGAAGGCATGGACGATATGGAAAACTATCGCGTGCTGAAAACCTGCCCGGTTTGTGAAGGCGCAAGATTGAAAAAAGAGTCGCTGCATTTTAAAGTCGACAATAAAAACATATTTGAACTGGCTTGTATGGATATCCGTACCCTGCAGGAATGGTTCACCAACCTGGAAGACCGGCTAACCGAGCGCCAGAATGTGATAGCCAAGGAGATCCTGAAAGAGATCCGGGCGCGTATCGTGTTTTTGCTGGATGTGGGTCTGAGCTATTTAACGCTCGACCGTACAGCCAAAACCTTATCAGGGGGCGAGGCACAGCGGATCCGTTTGGCTACCCAGATAGGGTCACAACTCATGAATGTGATGTACATTCTGGATGAACCCAGCATTGGCTTGCATCAGCGTGATAACGAACGCCTCATTAACGCGCTCAAAAACCTGCGCGACCTGGGTAACACCGTTTTGGTGGTAGAGCATGATAAGGATATGATACTGGAAGCCGACCACGTAATTGATATGGGACCGGCAGCGGGTGTACATGGCGGACAGGTAGTAGCCGAAGGCACACCGGCCGAGCTAATGGCCAAACATACCCTCACCACATCCTACATCAACGGCGAACGCTCCATTGCCATCCCAGCAAAACGCAGGGAGGGTAACGGCAAAACACTGAGCCTGAAAAAAGCCACCGGCCATAACCTGAAAAAGGTATCGGTTGATTTTCCGCTGGGTAAGCTTATTGGCATTACCGGGGTATCGGGCAGTGGTAAATCAAGCTTAATTACCGAAACTTTATATCCAATACTCAACCATCACTTTTTCAGGGCCAAGAAACAACCTTTGCCTTATGAAAAAATTGAGGGGCTTGAAAATATCGATAAGGTGATCGAGATCGATCAAACACCTATTGGTCGTACACCACGCTCTAATCCAGCTACCTATACCGGCGTATTTTCGGATATCCGCAACCTGTACGTGGCCCTGCCCGAATCAAGGATCAGGGGATACAAGCCCGGTCGTTTCTCGTTCAACGTAAAAGGCGGTCGTTGCGAAACCTGCCAGGGTGCCGGTATGAAGGTGATCGAAATGAACTTTTTACCCGATGTACAGGTGCCTTGTGAAGAATGCGGAGGCCGTCGTTATAACCGCGAAACACTGGAAGTACGCTATCGTGGTAAATCCATCAGCGATGTATTGGACATGAGCATTGAGGATGCTACACCGTTTTTTGAGCACATTCCATCTATCTACCGTAAGGTTAAAACTTTGTATGATGTTGGTTTGGGATACATTACGCTTGGCCAGGCGTCAACCACCTTATCAGGCGGTGAAGCACAGCGTGTTAAACTGGCTACCGAACTATCTAAGAAAGATACCGGCAATACTTTTTATATACTGGATGAGCCTACAACAGGTTTACATTTTGAGGATATCAATGTACTGTTGGGCGTACTGTACCAACTGGTAGATAAAGGCAATACCGTACTGGTGATCGAGCATAATCTGGATGTGATCAAAGTAGTCGACCATGTGATTGATCTTGGCCCCGAAGGTGGATCAGGCGGGGGTAATATCCTGTTCTCCGGCACGCCCGAAGGTTTGTGCAAGGTGAAAAACAGCTTTACCGGTCAGTTTTTGAAAAAGGAGATGGGGATAAAATAGAATTTGAATTTAATGTTCTTCAAAACAACATGTACAATATATTGTACATGTTGTTTTGTTTTTATATCTTTATATCAAGATACATTGATATAAAGATACAAATGGAAATTACCACATATACTGCCTTCAGACAGCAGCTAAAATCCTTTTTGGATAAGGTACGTAATGATCATAGACCATTGTTGGTAACCAGTACCACCGGCGATGATGTAGTTGTAATTTCAAAAGCCGATTATGAAAGCATGGAAGAAACTTTTTATCTGCTCAAAAGTCCCAACAATGCTACACGGCTTCTAAAAGGCATTGAAGAATATGAAAAGGGTTTAGGTCAGGAAAAAAAGCTTATTGATTAGTGAAGATCGTTTTTCTGAGCCCCGCATGGGATGATTATTTATATTGGCAAAGCACAGATAAATCTATTTTAAAAAAAATCAATACCTTAATTAAAGAAATAGAACGTATTCCTTATGATGGCAGTGGAAAACCAGAGCCACTAAAACATAATTTGTCTGGTTGGTGGTCCCGCAGAATTAATTTGGAACACCGCCTGGTGTATAAGGTAGAGTATGAATCTATTTTTATACTTCAGTGCCGTTATCATTATTAAACAACGTAGTTCAAATAAGTCTTTCTACAAAAGGTGATTCGCGCACAGTCTCCTTTATTTTCATTTTGTTAGCTTTACTCATTAACTACTAACTGAAATGAAAAAAACCATTCTATACATTTTCGCCGTAGCTCTATTAGCTGCCTGCAACCAATCTAAAACAACCAGCTTATCCAAAACCGACAATCCGGAGCTGGCCAAAGTATTTGATAATTACTTTGAAGAATCATTAAAGCTGTATCCGCTTAATGCCACCTATATTGGCGATAACCGCTATAATGATCAGTTGCCTAATGATGGTTCCGCAGCGTTTTTGGCCAAAGCGCAGGCCTTTTATACCAATTACCTGGCCCAGGTAAAACACTTTAACCGCGAAGACCTGAGTGAAGCCGATCGGCTTTCGTACGATATTTTTACCTATGAGGCGCAGCTTGCCCTTGATGGCTTTAAGCAGCATTTTGAATACATGCCCTTTAACCAGTTTTATGCCCTGCCGCTTACCATGGGTCAACTGGGTTCGGGCTCCGGTGCACAACCCTTTAAGACAGTTAAGGATTATAATGATTGGCTAAAACGTGTATCTGCGTTTTCCGTATGGGCTGATACCGCTATCGGCAATTTTAACAAGGGCATTAAAGCGGGTGTGGTTTTACCCCGGGCGCTGGTGGTAAAAGCTATCCCTGAACTACAGGATCTGGTAGTTGCCGACCCTACAAAAAGCCTATTTTATGGGCCGATCACTAATCTGCCTAAAAATTTTTCAGACGCGGATAAAAAACAACTCACCGAAGCTTATAAAAAAGCCATCACCACCGTTATTTCGCCTACTTATAAAAAACTGGCCGATTATTTAAAAACGGAATATCTGCCGCATGCCCGTGCAACATCGGGCTTTTCGGCATTGCCGGATGGTACGGCCAAATATGCTTACCTGGTAAAACAACAAACCACTACCGATAAAACACCAGAAGAAATTTACCAGACCGGCCTGAAAGAGGTAAGCCGGATCCGCGGTATTATGGATAGCATCAAAACCAGCGTGGGTTTTAAAGGCGACTTGCAAGCGTTTTTTGAATACATGAAAACCGACCCTAAGTTTACCCCTTACAAAACCCCAAAAGAGGTTTTGGCCGCGTTTGAAAACATCCACAAGCGGATGGAGCCCAACCTAAAAAAAATGTTTAACCATGTGCCTAAAACGCCTTTCGAGATCAGGCAAACGGAGGCTTTCCGGGCAGCATCGGCCAGCGCCGAATACAACCAGGGTTCGGCAGACGGCAGCAGACCAGGTATATTTTATGTGCCGATATTGGATGCTACCAAATTTAACATTACTTCGGGTATGGAATCCTTATTTCTGCATGAGGCTATTCCGGGTCATCATTACCAGATCTCCTTAACGCAAGAAAACACCTCACTACCCAAATTCCGCAGGTTTGATGGCGGCGAAAATGCTTATGTAGAAGGATGGGCACTATACTGCGAATCCTTAGGTAAGGAGTTGGGGCTGTATACCGATCCTTATCAATATATGGGCGCCCTTGGCGATGAGATACACCGCGCCATCCGCTTAGTGGTTGATGTGGCCATACATACCAAAAACATGAGCCGTGAGCAAGCCATCAAATACATGATGGATAATGAAGCTATCAGCGAACAAGGCGCTACCGCCGAAATTGAACGCTATATGGCCATTCCGGGTCAGGCATTGGGTTATAAAATAGGGGCGCTTAAAATACGCGAGCTTCGTAATAAATACGAAAAACAGATGGGCAGCAAATTTAACCTGGCCGAATTCCATAACCAGGTACTGAAAGACGGCGCCATGCCGCTTGCTGTATTTGAAGCCAAAATGGACGCCTGGGCTGCCAAACAATAATACACAAACTATTTCCCGTTGCCCATGTCCTCACGGGCAACTTTCATATTCACGCCGTTGCCCGTGTCCCCACGGGCAACTTTTATATCTGCCTATCGCAACTATTTTGCATTACGTTCATCTATACTTCATATTGCAACAATATTTTTGCATAAATACAATTTGATTTTTTTGACCTTTGTTGTATAAATGGTTACCTGCGTGAAACAAAGCCGTACAGATATCTTTAAAAAACTGCAAGTGCTATTTATAGCTGCCTGCTATATTTTTATTGCTGTATCGCACATCTTTTTTTTACCCCGTTTAACCGGGCCGGTGGCTGAGGCAGCTGTAAGCCACAATTCTATCTTTAAAAGGAAGACCGAAACCACAGTGGCCAGTCTTTCCCATACCAATTTTTTCCAGCGTACCGATAAGTTTATCATGAATGATAAAAAATCGGCTATTGATCTGTTAAATATGGTTGTTGGCAGCTTTATCCTGTTGTTGTTTGCACAACGCCTCTGGAAACTCAATCCACAGCGTTTGCTTACCATTAATTGGTCAGTTACCGATTCACAATACTCCTACTTGTCCTTCTGCACTTTTAAAATTTGAGTTGATGCGGCCTGCTCAGGCCTGGGGCTTATGCTCTATCACGTATTCAAATTAGTTTATCTATCATTTACCGGTATTTACTGTATACTTTGCCTTTAGGGTTATGCTTTAATGCGTCCTTATCTGCTGAAATTAAACAGCCGCCGGTATAAGTTCATTTAGAAACTCATGCAAAGTTTAAAAATAACCGTATTGATTGCTGCGGGCCTGCTCATAGCGGTAAATACCTATGCACAGCAAAACAATGATCCGGCGGTCAGCTTAAAAACGCTGCTCAACCGGGTTGATCAAAATGCACCTACACTGCTCACCGACTCCGCGGCTATTAAGATCCGTCGTACACAGGCTGCCGAAACACATAGCAACTGGCTGCCCAACCTGCGGCTTAACTACCAGGCCGATATAGGTACCAACAATAACGTGGCCGGCCCGTATTTTGGGTTTGGCATTATCCCGGCCGATTCCAAAGTACGCGCAGAAAGTAATAACTCTGCCGTATCGGCAACCGTGGGCGTAGCCGCGCTCGACTGGGAGATCTACAATTTTGGCTCCTATGGCGCCCAAAACAAAGTAGCCAATTCTGATATCCAGGTAGAGCAAAATCAATTTGCAAGTTCCCGCTACCAGTTACGGGCCTATACCATCAGCAATTATTTGCAACTGCTGCGCCTGCATGATCTGCTGGCTATACAGTCGCTCAATATACAGCGCAATACCGAGATTCTTCGTTCCATACAATCATTGGCTAAAAGTGGCGTACGGGCAGGGGTGGATACCAGTATTTCGGAAGCTGAGCTGTCAAAAGCCAGACTAAATTATATCGAGCTGGTGAACCAGCAAAAGCAGGTACAATTACAACTGTCGTCCGTTAGTGGTTTGCCGTATCAGTCCATCATCCCTGATACTACCGCCGAGATGACACTGATAGGCCAATTAGCAGTGGTACAATCCTTAAATCCCGATACGGTTAATCACCCCCTGATCAACTATTACAAATCGGTATATCAAAACAGTTTACAGCGCGAGACTATGGTGAAAAAAAGCTATAACCCCAAGATCATGCTGGAAGCCGCAGCCTGGGGGCGGGGATCGAGCATCGACGCTAACGACCATTTCAACAGCCTGTCGAGCGGCTTAGGTGTCGATCGCAGCAATTACCTGGTGGGTATTGGTGTATCCTATAATTTGTTTGACATCCGCCGGCGCCAGCTCAAGCTGCGTACCCAAAAAGCTACTACAGAGTACAGTTTGCAAAAGCTGTCTGAGCAAAAACAACGGCTATCCATTAGCGCCAACCAGGCCGATGTAGAGCTGGAAACAGCCAGGCAGCGCCTGCAGGAAATTCCGCGCCAGTTAAAGGCGGCCAACGATGGTTATCGACAGAAACTGTCGCTATATAAAAGCGGCTTAACCGATATTATTGAGCTCAACGCCGCGCTCAATATTCTTTACCGTGCCGAAACAGACCTGGCACAGGCCAAGTTCGCCTACTCCGGTGCGCTGTTCCAGAAAGCCGTTACCGAAAACCAGGTCAATACCGTTTTAAACCTTTTAAAATAATTTAGCTATGTCAATGGTCACCTCCGCGCTCAAAAGGCCCATCACTACAATAGTGATCACCATGAGCCTGCTGATATTTTCAGTGCTCAGCGCAGTAAAAATACCGATAGATATATTCCCGCAGCTCAACTTGCCCACCATATATGTAATCGAAGCCTACGGCGGTATGTCGCCGCAGCAAATGGAAGGCTTTTTCTCTACTAAGTTTCAGGATCAGTTCCTGTACATCAATGGTATCAAAAGCATCACCAGTAAAAACATACAGGGCCTAACCCTCATTAAATTGTCGTTTTATGAAAGCACCAACATGGCCGAAGCTTCGGCGCAGGTAGCGCTGCAGGTAAACCGGGCATCCAGCTTTTTTCCTCCCGGTGCATTACCGCCGCAGGTAGTTAGGTTTGATGCCTCATCGCTGCCCGTTGGCCAACTGGTGTTCTCGAGTCCTACACGTAGTTTAAAAGATATTTATGATATGGCGGCCACCAAGATCCGCCCCATGTTTGCTACCGTTCCGGGTTTGTCGCCATCGCCTCCGTTTGGGGCCAACGCGCGTTCCATCACGATAAATCTTGATCCGGATAAACTGCGCAGTTACAATTTAACACCCGATGAGGTGGTCGACGCGCTGGCTAAGTTCAATGTAACATCGCCCTCGGGTAACCTCCGGCTGGATAATACCATGTTCCTGACCACCATGAACACGCTCATTAAAAACCCGGATAACTTTGGCGATATCCCCGTAAAAACCCAGAATGGCGTACCCATTTTTGTAAAGGACGTAGCCCGCGTGGCCGATGCTGCCGATATCACGGTAGATTATGCGCTCATCAACGGCAAACGCTCGGTATACATTCCCGTAGTTAAAACCGCCGATGCCTCTACCTGGGCCGTGGTGCAAAACCTCAAAAGCAAACTACCCGAAATGCAGAACCTGCTGCCCGATGATGTTAAACTGAGTTACGAGTTTGACCAGTCGGTTTTTGTGGTAAACGCCGTGAAAAGTTTAATGACCGAAGGCGGATTGGGCGCCCTGTTGACCGGTTTAATGGTACTCTTGTTTCTGCGCGACTGGCGTAGCAGTCTCATCGTGGTGATCACCATCCCGGTATCTATCCTGATAGGGGTATTGCTGCTGAGCATGTTCGGGCAAACCATCAATATCATGACACTGAGCGGGCTGGCATTAGCCATAGGGATTCTCGTCGATCAGGCCACTGTAACCATCGAAAATATCCACCAGCACCTGGAAATGGGCAAATCCAAACGCCTGGCCATTTATGATGCCTGCGAAGAGATCTCGTTCCCGCTTTTGCTGATATTGCTTTGTATTCTGGCTGTATTTGCGCCATCGTTTATGATGAGCGGCGTGCCTAAGGCCATGTTTTTACCGCTTTCCTTATCCATCGGGCTAACCATGATCGTGTCATACATCCTGGCGCAAACCGTGGTACCCATCCTGAGTAACTGGCTTATTAAAGCCGAACGTTATCAGCATTATCATCATGAAGATATCCATGCTCACGCGGGCGAAGCGCTGAATGAACAGGAAGAAAAACAGGTGCAAAAACACCTGAATAATGAACAGCATCACCCTGAAAAGAACGATCTGTTTGAGCACATCAAACTATGGCTTATCCGGGTGCTTAACAGAAGCATGCCCCATAAAAAAGGTATTGTATTGGTGTATCTTTTTAGTGTGATCATCCTGGCTGGTTTTTGCTTTGTGTTTATTGGTAAGGACATGATGCCGAAGATCAATAATGGCCAGTTCCAGATCCGTATCAAAGAACCTGATGGTACCCGGTTAGAGCGTACCGAGGATGCCTTTAAACAGGTGTTGCAGATCATTAACCAAACGGTGAATAACCACGTGGAGATTACATCGGGCTACATCGGCCTGGTGCCTACCGCTTATGGAACCAGTAACCTGTATGTGTTTAACACCGGTACCCAGGAAGCCGTATTACAGGTAAACCTTGACGAAAAATATAAGGTGAACATGGATGAGCTGAAAGATGCCCTGCGCAAAAACATCCATTATAAACTGCCGGAGCTCCGGATAAGCTTTGAACCCATTGACATGACCGAGAAGATCATGAGCCAGGGTGCGTCATCACCCATTGAGGTACAGGTGGCCGGTAAGGATATGGCCCAGATTGAGGGCTATGCTAATAAAGTGGTAGATAAGCTCAAAGGCATCAGTTACCTGCGCGATGTGCAGATTGCCCAACCCTTGAAATTTCCGGTGATCAGGATTACGCTCGACAGGCTGAAGGCCGCGCAGCTTGGACTCAATATCAAGGATATTGCCCGCTCGGTTACGGCCAGTACGTCTTCAAGTCGCTTTACCGATAAAAACCTTTGGCTGGATGAAAAAGGGGCCTACACTTACCAGGTACAGGTACAAATTCCGGAGTATGTGATGAACACCATGGACCAGCTCAAAGAAATACCGCTGGTAAAAGGCCAAAGCAGCCCGGTGTTGAGCGATATCGCCACTTTTACTACCAGCTACGTGCCAGGTGAGTATGACCGCGCCGGGCCACGCCGCTTTGTCACCATCAGCGCCAATATTTATAAAAAGGATTTGGGTACCGCTACTAACGATGTGCAAAAGGCTATCAACTCCCTGGGTACAGCACCTAAAGGCCTGGTGGCATCCCAAAACGGCATGGCCAATCTGCTTACCGAAACACTGAGCAGTTTGCAAAATGGCTTAGGCTTGGCTATCCTGGTGATATTCCTGTTATTGGCGGCCAATTATCAGTCGTTCAAGGTATCCTTAACAGTATTATCCACCGTACCCGCGGTAATATTGGGCTCCTTATTGATGCTGCTGGCTACGGGCTCAACGCTTAACCTGCAGTCATACATGGGTATGATCATGTCGACCGGAGTATCCGTGGCCAACGCCATCCTGATCGTGACCAATGCCGAAAAGCTGCGGTTAGATTATCGCGATGCTACCAAAGCGGCCATCACCAGCGCATCCATCCGTTTGCGCCCCATCCTGATGACCAGCTTAGCTATGATTGCGGGTATGATTCCCATGGCTTCAGGCATGGGTGAGGCTGGCGAGCAGTCGGCACCATTGGGTAGGGCAGTAATAGGCGGTTTGTTTGCCTCAACGCTGGCCGCCCTGTTTATTTTACCGCAGGTATTTGCCTGGGTACAAAACAAAACCACCTACGATTCGCCATCATTAATGCCCGATGAACCTGCCGAACACGCAGCCGAAATAACAGAGATAGAAACCTTAACAGTATAAGATCATGAAATTTAAATCAATCATATTATTAACAGCTGCCGCCAGTGTGCTGGCAGCCTGCTCCAGTAACCAAACGCCGGTAAATATGGCCGCCGCCGCTACCAGCAAAAAATCGGCTTATGAAATAGGTATTATAACCGAAAAAGCACTCTCGAGCACAGCCCGCTTACCTGGACAGTTAAAGCCTTTTAACGAGGTAAACATTTTTCCGAAAGTGAACGGCTTTGTAAAACAACTATATGTTGACCGGGGTACCATCGTCAAAAAAGGACAGTTGTTGATGACGCTGGAGGCTCCGGAAATGGAATCGCAATTACAAGCGGCCAATTCGCGCTTTTTGCAGGCCCAGGAAAACGCCATCGCCAGTAAAGAAAAATATCAGCGATTGAAAGAGGCTGCCAAAGAACCCGGCTCAGTATCCCCGCTCGATCTGGATAATGCCTCAGCCAAAATGAAAGCCGATGACGCCATGGCCCGGTCAGAGCAATCCAACGTGGCTTCGGTACGCACCATACAAGATTATCTGAATATCCGCGCACCATTTGATGGCATGATCGTACAACGTAACGTATCGCCTGGAGCATTGGTATCGCCGGGAAAAGGCACCGATCAGCCGATGCTGATTCTGCAGGATATCAGCAAAATGCGTCTGGAGGTATTTATTCCGGAAGATTATGTAGATAAGGTCGATCTGCAGCAGCCCGTTACCTTTGTATTTAATGCCATGCCCGGTAGCGAGCAAACCGCCAAAATAAGTCGTTCGGCCAATTCATTGGGTAGTATGCGTTCAGAAGCGATTGAGATTGATGTGCAAAATAAAAACGGACAACTAAAGCCGGGTATGTATGCCGAAGTAAGGATCCCTATGCTTTCGGGCGCCAAATCATTACTGGTTCCTAACAATGCCATCGTACGGTCCACAGAGCGCGAATACGTGGTTACCGTTAAACAGGGCAAAGCCGTATTGGTTGATATCAAAGAAGGTTTAGCCCGGAATGATTCCACCGAAGTATTTGGCAATCTAAAAGCCGGCGACCAGGTCATTAACCATCCGGGCGATGAGCTGAAACAGGGAGCTGTTATTAATTAGAGTCAGGAGATAAGAGTCAAGAATTAAGAGAGCCCCCTCTAAACGGCGAAGCCTTCATGTAATAATCTCAGAAAAAGGAGAGACTTCAGAAAAAGCACTTTAAAGCCCTCTCCTTTGGAGAGTAATAGCCCAAAAAAGGCGGAGTTTAAACTTACAAGGTTAAAAACAAATCGCATAGCCGACCCGATCTACGCTTCGCTGGACCACCCTCTCTGCGGCTTTGCCGCAAAGAGGGTAAAGAAAAAAAGAATTAAAAATCCCCTCTATGCGCGAAGCGGAGAGAGGGGTGACGAGCGCAGCGACGTCGGGGTGAGTCGATAGCACGCGTTTGATTTAGAGGAGGCTCTCTTACCTCTTGATTCTCTCCTCACTTTGTCGTTATCTCCCCGCTCAATTGTCGTATTAGGCCCTCATTAAATTGCGTTGCAACACGCATTTTTGTATAGTCAAATAATCTGTACAAATTAAAGGCATATCGGCATGGCAAATATCAATTCATACCTCACTTTTAATGGTAATTGTCTGGAGGCAATGACCTTTTATAAAGAATGCCTGGGCGGTGAGCTTACTTTTCAAACCTTGGGTGAATTACCCTTGCCACACAATGAGCCTATGCCACCCTGCATGGAAAACTGTATTGTACATGCCCTGTTGGTTAATGACGCGTTGATACTTGCCGCATCAGATATGGTACCCGAAAATGGGTTGATCAAAGGTAATTCGGTATCCTTATTGTTAAATTGTAACAGCGAAGAAGAAGCGAGGGAGTATTACAACAGGCTATCCGACGGCGGCGAGGCTACCCATCCCCTGGAGAACACTTTCTGGGGCTCTATATTTGGTGACCTTACTGATAGGTTCGGCAATCAATGGCTCATTAGTTATGAGAGCATGTACTAAGTTGTACATGCCCTCAAAGCAAAGCATCAAACAAAATTAGTCAAGACAAACTTTAGTACGCTGGCCGGAGCTCAAATGCTCAGCTAATTGTTGATCACGTGTACCTGATCGGAACCAGGAATTCATAAAGGTGATCTTGCCATATTTAGCCATGTTCACCAGCAACACGCTGATCAGTATCACTATCAGGCCAAATATTTGCAAACCTGAAATGTTTTCGTGGGCAAACAAGGTGCCTAATAATACCGCTATAACCGGGTTTACATAGGAATGTGTACTTACTTCTGTTGCCGGGCGAACTTTTAACAACCATACGTAAGCGCTGAATGCGGCAATAGAACCAAAGAAGATCAGGTACACTATAGCCAGCCATGATTGTAATGGCACACTGGCCAAATGAAAGGCACTAAACTCATGGTTAAACAAACTTGCAGGTATAAATGCCAGGCCCGATATGATCATTTGCCATGAAGTGTTTACCCTCGCCGAAGCATCACTACCCCGTTTTTTGGAAACAAGCGAGCCTGCTGACCAGGCGATCGGGCCGGCCAGTAACAGGATCAGTCCGGTTAATTGTTCCTTGCTTATCGCGCCGGACAGCGACTTGCTGATGGCTTCGCCAAATAGCAGGATTACTCCGGCAAAGCCCAGCACAAGCCCGGCTATAGTGGTACGGCTTTTGAAATTCACCTTCCAGTTTACCTTGTCCAGGATCACAAACCAGATGGGGTTGGCTGATACCAGGATGGCAACCATAGCGCTTGGCAGAGTACGTTCAGCCCAGAACACGATACCGGTACCCACAAAAAGCATCAGCAAACCGCTGATGGCCGAGGTGATGATGTCTCTTTTAATCCAAAGCTTGTCGCCTTTCAACCGGCACCAGGCTAATAATAATACCCCGGCTGTAAAGAAGCGTACGGCCCCCATCAGCATGGGTGGAAAACCGTGTACCGCCATTTGTATAAAAAAGTAGGTGGAACCCCATACCACGTAAACAATGGCAAAGGCTATTACCACTAAAAGGGTTGATGGTTTAT
Organism: Mucilaginibacter sp. RCC_168; assembly: GCF_041355315.1. NCBI lineage: Bacteria > Pseudomonadati > Bacteroidota > Sphingobacteriia > Sphingobacteriales > Sphingobacteriaceae > Mucilaginibacter > Mucilaginibacter sp. RCC_168. The sequence continues at coordinate 134,589 of NZ_JBFUPN010000019.1, read as the reverse complement.
TTGATGTTGCAGTTTTCATGTTATTTAGTTTTTACAGGTACAGTAGTAGGTTTATTCTTTTCGGCGATAAAAAACACCAGCAGTTTGGCCGGTTTGCTCTTGCTGCTGTTGCGGGTTACCGCATGTAGTCCATTGGGTTTTTCATAAAATGAATCGCCGGGTTTGTAATGATAGGTTTTGCCCTCAAAGGTTGATTCCAGCTCACCTTCCAGCAAATAGCCAAAGGTTGGACAAGGATGTCTGTGCGCGGCAGATACACTTGCCGGCGGAAAGGTAACTACCAGCATCTGCACTTCCTTATTGCTGATGCCGGGCTGGTTAAGCAATGTTTTAATCAGGTAGGTTTCGGTAATGTTGCCCTGCATTTTTTGATGTGCATGTTTAGGTGCATTTAACTTGCCGAAACATGGTGGTAACAGAGCCAGTATGACAATAAATAATGCTTTCATTTTTATAAAATTGATAGGATCAAACGGTTTTCACGCCGTTTTTATCCTGGTAAATACTCAATTGTTTATTAATTTTTTGATGCGATAACACGCTATCTATACTCCAGGCATAGGATGGTAATGTAGCCAGCAAAATGCTCGCAGCACTCAGCGTAAACACCGAATAACCCAGCGGCGATTCGATACCAAATGAGATAGCCATAGCTATGGCAAAACAAAAGCCTAACACTCCCGAGCCAATTGCTGCCAGGCGGGTAAATAAACCTATCAGGATCAGGAAGCCAAAAACGGCTTCGCCTATAGTAGCAATGGTACCAAAAGCCGGGATCACCGATGCGGGTAAAAAACTCATTACCTGACGGGCATAGGCGATGAAATGCTGCCAGTCGCCCCAACCTACATGCGGCTTGCCGTTGGCACCCAACATACCCAAACGATCGGCAACTTCCCACAAATAAGCCGAACCAATGGCTAAGCGCAGGTACAGGGATGGAAGTTTGAAGTTTTGAATCAGCTGCATAATCTTTGTGTTTTTAAATAACACTTAAAGTTACGCCACTTGTGGACCATTTAGATAGTCCACTAAGAATAACAAAGGTAGTCCACTTTAATTAGCGGATGTTCTTTCTTATTCTACTCAGGGAGGTTGGGGTAACGCCGATGAACGAGGCGAGATATTTTTGAGGGATCTTTTGTAAAAATGCAGGCTTGGTCAGCAGATCAAGATAACGCTGTTCGGCCGAATCCCGTTGCAGGGCTGTAAAGCGTTCCAACAGGTTAAGGATCACATCCTCCCAAAAATTGCGCATCATTTCCTGCATTTCAGGGTATTGTTTATATAAATTGGTCAGCTCGCTTTTGGGCAGATACCATATTACGGTATCCTCAATAGCCTGTAAAAAATATTTGGAGGGCTTTTCGCTAATAAAACTATAGATCTCAATAGCCGATGAATGTTCAAAGGCAAACCATACCGATATTTCTACTTCATCCTGCAAATAATATAACCTCAGGCAGCCTTCCTGCACAAAAACAAGATCGGCGCATATCAGACCTTCCTCCAGTAGGAAATCATTTTTTTTGAGGCTGCGCTGCTTAAACTTTTGAGTAACAGCATCCAGTTTATCCTGATCAAGATCCGCGTATTGTTTTAAAAAAGCTTTAAGTTCTGCCGTCATTATACCGATTAATGTACAAATTTTGTTTTTATTGTGTTCAATTAAAAAAGCATTGGCCTATATTTATCATTCATAAACCACCAATCAACTGGTCCAGTATGCATTTAGCCGAAATTTTAATACATATTGACAAAACTGCGCAAACGCCGGTTTATCTCCAAATTGCCAACGGTATTATCACCCAGATACGTCAGGGTAAGTTAAAACCAGGCTCGGCATTGCCCGGCAGTCGGGCATTGGCACAAACACTGGCTATACACCGCCAAACAGTAGTGGCTGCCTATGATGAGCTGTATGCGCAAAGTTGGGTTGAAGTTTATCCGCGCAGGGGCATTTTTGTAGCTACAAACCTCCCGGATATTAAACCCCGGCAATTATCCGAATCTCCCGGACCAAGCTGTTACAGTACAAAAACACATTTTGAGGTAGATGATAACAGGATTCCTTTTCCGCAGTTATTTCAGCCCGTTAATAGTACCCATCTTGTATTCAATGATGGTTTTCCGGATACGCGTTTGGCGCCTATCGAGCTGTTGGTACGCGAATACCGGCGCTTTGGCAATTACCATTTTACTTCAAAATACTGGATGTATGGGTCGGAGTACGGCTCCGAAAACCTGCGAACAGAACTTACCCGCTTTTTGGGCGAAACCCGCGGGCTGCAGGTTAACCCCGAGCATATCATTATTACCAAGGGTTCGCAAATGGCTATATACCTTACCGCCCAGATATTACTCTCCAAAAACGACACCGTAATTGCTGCCGATCCGGGATATCCGGAAGCAAACCATACGTTTCAGCAAGCCGGTGCACAAATGGCTCTGGTACCGGTTGACGATCATGGAATAGATCTTAACGCCGTAGAAGCCCTCTGCAAAAAGAAAAAAGTAAAAATTGTATACGTCATTCCGCACCATCACCGCCCAACCACGGTTACGTTAAGCTCTGAACGCCGTATGCAGCTGCTGGAACTTGCCCATAAATACCGCTTCGCGATCATCGAGGACGATTATGATTATGATTTCCACTATTCAAGCGGCCCCATTTTACCGCTGGCCAGTGCCGACTATTATGGCAGCATCATTTATATCGGGTCGTTTTGTAAAACTATAGCGCCTGGTATCCGTATCGGCTTTATGGTGGCTCCTCCTAACTTAATTGTACAGGCGGCCCGCCTGCGCAAACTGATAGACCGACAAGGCGAGCTGCTGTTAGAAGAAGCTATGGCCAACCTGTTAAAGAACGGTGATATCAACAGGCACCTGAAAAAAGCCAACAAAACCTATCATGAGCGGCGCGATGTACTGTGCCGCCTGCTTAAAGAAAACCTTAATGGATATATCAGCTATAAGATACCGGATGGTGGTTTTGCTGTTTGGGTAAATTATCTCAATGGCATTAAAGCCCATGAAGTGTCCGAAAAAGCTTCGGCTATGGGGCTATCTGTAGGTAATGGTACGGGTTATTTTAATGATGCGGCTTATGCCCCTTCGTCGGTACGGTTAGGATTTGCCGCTTTAACCCCAAATGAGTTAGAAACCGCTACCGGTATATTAACAGCAGCGGTTAAAAAATTGCTTTAATAATTAATATAATCTTCGGTAAAACTACCATCGGCATACAGGTCTATAAGGCCATAGCCCGGGGCGGTTTCTCTTCTGTTACCTTCCCACCAGGCACCACTAACCGCGCCATTGCACAGGTAGGTAACATGGTTATACACCAGTTTTTCGCGCAGGTGGATGTGCCCGCTCAAGCATAGCTTAACATTGGGGTGCTGATAAAATAGCTTAATGATCTTAGCGTTATCGGTATGCATATCGCCGCCATACATTGTCCATCTGTTCACGGTGTTATCTTCGATCAGGTTAGTGGCAGTCAGGATAGGGATATGCGTCATGACCAGTACCGGCATAGCGGGATCGGTATTTTTCAATTCCTGCTCCAACCAGTTAAATTGCTCGTCGCCTAATTTGCCAATATACCAGGTATTGTCAATATCCAGGTGAACGCTGTCCAGGATAATGAATTTCCATCCGCTTTGTATAAAACTATAATAGGGCTTAACCAGGCCCAACTGATCCATAGAATATTTTTTGCCGTAAATTGCCTGTCCCTTATCGTTCTCGTTCCACCAGATGTCATGGTTACCCAGGCAATAACGTACAGGTACACTACAGTCAGCCTTCATGATCGATTTACTCAGCTGCCATTGATCGTTTATGGTGCTAAGGTTTTCCTTGTTCATGTCAAACACCACATCGCCACCGTTTAATATAAGGGCAACTTTGGGGCTCTGCTGCTGTACGTGGTGCAGGCATTTTGCAAACCGGGCCGGTGCATCAAATTTATTTTTGAGATGGATATCTGTTAAATGAGCCACTCTTAAAACAGGTTTCTTTTTTGCAGAATTGCTGCCAAACGTTAGGGAAGGGACCAAAAGTAGTCCTCCGATATTTTTCAGGGCCGATCTTCTTTGCATAGTTCTATATTCTGTAGATGCAAAGGTGCTTTATCTGTTTGGATTTTAGCTTAAGCCTGGGTTAAATAATCTGTTTCAAAAAACTATAAGATCCAATTCTGCAGAAACGCCTATTCAATTACCTTTGGAAAAATTTAAACAATGATAGTACACCACGTTTTATTCTGGCTAAAAGCCGACACTACCGCCGATCAAAAAATTGCCTTTCGTAAAAGCCTGGAAACATTAGAAGGCGTTGAAAGCGTTAAAACATTGCATATTGGCACACCTGCCCCTATTGAGCGTGCAGTGGTAGATACCACCTATACCTTCAGTTTAACCGTATTTTTTGATGATCTGGCCGGGCACGATGTTTACCAGACTCATCCATTACACTTAGCTTTTTTGGATGAGTTCCGCGTTTACTTCGAAAAAGTAGTGATATACGACGCCGAATAGGATTTTCTGCTGAAACCATAAAAAGAAAAAGGCTGTATCATCAATCATGATCAGCCTCTTTTTGATTTATTCAGCTACTTATACAATGTATAGTCCTGGGTTGGATTGACCCTAAAACAGGGCTTACATGGTTTAACTCAGGGACCTCTCATATTTTAATACGGTTACTCCGCAGGCAAACGGCCGCTCATTAACTAAATGCAGGTTTGTTCGCTTTTTAAATATGCTTGTTCCACTGCCCAAGGCGGTTGGATTAATAAATAGCTGGTATTCGTCAATAAGTCCGGCTTCTATCAATGCAGATACAAAAGTGGCCCCGCCATAAACCATCATATTTTTGCCTTCCTGTTTTTTCAGCTTCTTTACCTCTTTTTTAATATCGCCTTTCGCCAGCTCAGCATTATCCCATACCGACCGCTCCAGGGTTTTGGTAAAAATAACTTTATGCGCGGCAACAATATTCTTTGCAAATCCAGATTGCGGCAAGCTGCTATTTGCCGCCACACTTGCCCAATAATCAAAGTAACCTTCTACCGCCATTTTACGGCTAAGCAGGATGCAATCGGTAGATGCAGTGAGGTTAGTAAAATATTTTCTTAGCTCATCATCCCAGGTCCATTCACTGCCCCAGTTATAAACCATCCAATCGGTATTGCCATCCTTTTCAGACATATATCCATCTATAGATAGCTGTACCATTAAAATTAGCTTTCTCATAATTTCATAGGTTTTGGTTTGCTTATTCAATTTCAGGTATCAGATCCTTTTCCTTTTTTAATAAAGCCAATACTTCTGTCCACGACCTTACGCGTTGGTGATGATCAATATTGGCATTATGAGCAGCGTTAAACATAATGGTTGTTCCTTTAAATTTATCCAGATTTTTAGGATGATCATCAATCATGTAATCGGTATTGATCAAACTTTTATCGCCGCAAAAAACAATGTGGGTCCAGGGTATAAATGGAAAATGCTCCTGCAGCCATTCGTATTTTTCGGGCAGTGATAATGGAAATTCCATGGCTGCCGATACTATAAAAACTTCAAAATCTTCCATCAATTCCTTTATCGCTTCCACCGCACCGGGAACCACCGGCAGGGTACGGAAAAACCCGGGCGATAGTATAAACCTGCGGATAGCGCCTTCTTCCGGGAAACCTTCTCCTTCTGGTTTGCCCAGCATTTGCTCATAAGGGATCCGGACGCCGTAGGCATTATAATACCAGGTTAAATAATGCGCATCAGTATCGGCCAAAACGCCGTCCATGTCAACTGCAATTCTTTTTAGTTTTTTCATATTATTGTTGTTTAAGCTCCAAACTGTCGTAAATGATGGTCAAGGTGTTTATACATGCCAATACCCCAGGTAGCTGGTGTCAATTCCCCGAAAAAGGGATGCGGGTGTTCGGTTGCCCCATTTTCGCCAGCGGCCTGAAATTTCTTGATGTACGTTATTAGTCTTTGTTTTTCTGTCACGAAATTTCTGTTATCGGTAATTTTCAAATGCTTGTCTGATGGAACATTCTCTGCAAAAGGTTTTTCGTTGAAATATTCCTTTTTGGCCATCCGACCGAAGATCCAGCCTAAAAAAGTTCTTGGTAAAATCTTTTCGCCATTGGCCATTTGCAACACAGCCGAACAATGCGCCAGCATTTGCGCAACCTCCATTTTACCCCAAAGCCGCCTTGCAGTTTGTGGTAGATACTCAACACGATCGAGGATTTCCGACGCGTCAGTTTGGTTAAACAGGCTTTTCATATTGCAATATTATGCAATATAATTCAATTAATTGCAAATAAATGTTAATTTTATGCAACAATTTGCAATAAGTAATTTATGCTTATATTTGTTTTTATGCTGAAAGAAGAACGTCTTCAAAAAATAATTGAACAGATTGCACAGGACAATAAAGTAGTTTTGGACGATCTGAGCCGCTTGCTCAATGTGTCTACAGATACGGTTAGAAGAGATATTAAAGAATTATCAGACAAAGGCCTGCTGAAAGCCGTTCGGGGTGGCGCTATTATGGGCTCACCCGTACATCCGCATTTTAAGGAACGTCAGCATATTGATACCCATCATAAAAAAGTAATAGCTCAAAAAGCTTTAGAATTTATAAAACCCGGGCAGGTTATCATTCTTAACGGGGGCACCACCACTACCGCGGTTATTGCCGCTTTACCAAGGGATATCAACTTAACCGTTATAACCAACAGTTTTCCGGTGGTGTCTATCTTAGAAGATTATCCTCATGTTACCGTTTTTTTTATTGGCGGCGAGCTCAATAAACACGCCTTTTCAACTACCGGCCATGAAACTATCGAAGCTATCCGCAATTTTAGGGCTGATGTATGCCTGCTGGGCATTTGCAGTATCGATCTGAAATTGGGCATCACCGGCTTTACTTACCAGGAAAGCCTGGTAGACAGAGCCATGATCGAAACATCGAAATATGTGATCGCTTTATCCACTTATGATAAAATAGGCGCATCCGACCCTTATTATGTTTGCGCGGCGAATGCTATTGATGTTATTGTTACCGAAAAGGATCCATCCAACGCAGACCTGAGCGGGTTTAAAGAAGCAGGCATACTGATTAAGTAGCTTTTGAGAAGCAGGAAATAAGAGTCAGGAATCAAGAGCCCTCTAAACGGCGAAGCCCTTATGTAATAATCTTCCCCAAAGGGAAAGACTTTAAAAAGACTTTAAAGCGCTCACCATTGGAGAGTAATAGCCCATGAAGAGGCAGAGTTTAAACTTACAAGGCTAAAAACAAGTCGCATAGCCGACTCACCCGGTCTACGCTTCGCTGGACCACCCTCTCTGTGGCTTTGCCGCAAAGAGGGTAAAGAAAAAAGAATTAAAAAACCCCTCTATGCGCGAAGCGGAGAGAGGGGTGACGAGCGCAGCGACGTCGGGGTGAGTCGATAGGTGCCTAATTTTAGCCTTATGCCTCTTCATGGGCTATTACTCTTTGGAGAGGTAGAGTGAAGCTCTTGATTCTTGACTCTTATCTCTTGATTCTATTCCGACTCTATTTCCCGCTCAATGCATCAGGGGCAAAATCAAGTGAGATGGAGTTCATGCAATACCTTTTATAGGTTGGGGCCGGGCCATCATCAAATATGTGCCCCAGGTGCGAGCCACATCGTGCGCAAAGCACTTCCGTACGCTGCATGCCAACCGAGTTATCCTCCCGGTAGATCACACTGTTTTTCCTTACGGCCTGGTAAAAACTTGGCCAACCACAATTGCTGGCAAACTTAGCATCAGACCGGAATAGTTCGTTACCACATACGGCGCAATAGTAGGTTCCTTTGGCGTTTTTATCCCAATACTGGCCTGTGAACGGAGCTTCCGTGGCCTGCTCCCTTGCAGTGGCATATAAGGCAGGTGGTAATATCTTTTTCCACTCCGCATCGGTCACGTTCAATTTTTTGGTATCGGTATTGGAGTAATAGGGGTTCTTTTCGTGCCCTTTGTCGCTTTTCAGGTGCTGGGCATTGGCAGCTCCAAAAAAAAGCACCAGTATGCCTGCTAAAATTATTGCTCTCATCAGTATAATTAGTGAATTATTGATTTAGTGAATTAGTGACTTTTTTCTCTTGGGTCATTTAAACGTTCAAACTAATTTGTTATGACTTCAATTTATCTTTAAATACCTTTTTGAATTTTTCCAGTTCGGGCTGGATCACATATTTGCAATAAGGCTGACTGCCATTCTGGTTAAAATAGTTCTGATGGTAATCTTCGGCCTTGTAAAATACCTTATATGGCACCACCTGGGTTACGATATTGCTTTTGTAAGCTTTCTCTGCGTTGAGCTTGCCAATGTAGTAATCGGCTTTTTGTTTTTGAGCAGCATTGTGATAAAATATGGCCGAACGGTATTGCGTACCCACATCATTGCCCTGGCGGTTAAGCTGGGTAGGATCATGGGCCACAAAAAAGGCTTCCAGGAGCTCGTCAAAAGAGATCTGAGCCGGATCATAAATAATATTACAAGCTTCGGCATGCCCGGTAGTGCCGGTACAAACCTGTTCATAGGTAGGATGGGCCACATGGCCGCCGCTAAAACCCGAGATCACTTTTTTTACCCCCTTTAGCTGTTGAAACTTGGCTTCGGTACACCAGAAACAGCCTGTAGCGAAGGTAGCTGTATCCAGTCCTTTTGCGATGTGCGGGCTGCCGGTCGGCGGTTGGTCAATATGCGTATTGCCCGCCAGTGCAAAGGCGGCAGTGCAATTGGCGATGAACAATATTAAAAGAGCGATATTCTTTTTCATTGAAATTTAGATTTTACGTTTTATACTTGATCGGGTTCTATTACTACTAACGTAATAAGTTTGCCCCCGGTTAATTAAATATATTTTATTTAGCTGAATGTGATGATAGGCTGACAATCTGCTTCAGACAACCGATCACTGTTTTGAGGCTTAGTCGGTCAAAGCGGATAAACCTTACAGCAAGATTACGAGGTTTTGCGAGATATATTCAAGTTGTGATAAACGATTTCCCTGTAACGGCAAAACCCGCTTTATAAATAAAGCGGGTTTTGCCGTTGAAAAGTATAGTATTTTTTCAGATGAATGATCAGATGTGCATACCACCTGATACTTCGATACGCTGGGCATTTATCCAGCGGGCATCCTCGGTACATAAAAAGGCTACCACACCACCAATATCTTCTGGTTGGCCTACGCGACCTAATGCAGTTGCATTGCTTACCATCTGATTTAAGTTTGCATCGTCCCGAACCCGGCCGCCCGAAAAATCTGTAGCAATGGCGCCCGGGGCAACAATATTCGCCCTGATGCGGCGTGGCCCCAGTTCAACAGCCAGGTACCGGGTAAACACTTCAACCGCGCCTTTCATGGAGGCATAAGCCGAAGGGCCTGGCATACTAAAACGGGCCAGGCCTGATGATATATTGACGATGCCGCCGCCATCATTCAGCAGGTTGAGTGCTCCCTGTGTTAAAAAGTAAACCCCTTTAAAATGGATGTTCAACAGTTCGTCAAACATTTGTTCGGTAACCTGACCAAAAGGCGCGTGACCACCGACGCCGCCGTTGTTGATCAAAAAGTCGAAGTGGTCTGTATTAAATGTATTTTTCAGCATGCCGGTTAGCTCTTCAAAAAAGGTACTGAAGCTTTTTATATCTCCTACATTGAGTTGCAGAGCTGCCGCCTTACTGCCGGCTTGCTCAACCTGAGCTACTACGGCCAGGGCATCTTCTTTTCTGCTGTTGTATGTTATAATGACGTCCAAGCCTTTTTGAGCAAGTTTAAGCGCCATATCTTTCCCTAAACCGCGGCTGCCGCCGGTCACCAGGGCAATTTTATGCTTTGTTGACATTGTTGTTTTATCTTGATTTTGATAAAACAAAGTTCAGGTAAATGATGGCCCAGCCGTTTGTGAATATCAATCCATTTTTTGCAAAATTCAAATATCGCTTAAACACGAAATTTTAGCGGAGCGATTTTGGTTTGCTTTTTAAAAAAGGTAGAAAAATGTGCCACTTCCTCAAAACCCAGGCAATACGCGATCTCCGAAATGTTCCAGGCGGTTTGTTTCAGCAGGATCTTGGCTTCCTGTATAATCCGGTTGCTGATATGCTCGGTAGTGGTTTTACCCGTATTTTCTTTGAGCACCTTATTGAGGTGGTTAATATGGACGGACAGCCTGTCGGCATAATCTTTGGCAGTGCGTAAGCTGATCTTCTGGTGCGGCGAATCGATAGGGAACTGCCGTTCCAACAATTCAATAAACAGGGATGATACTCGCGCCGAGGCATTATGCCCCGCATACAGCGTGGTGAGCGGCTGCAGCTTTTGCCCGTAATGGATCAGCTCCAATACATAGTTGCGCAGCAGATCATACTTGTAAGCATAGTTCGAACCTATCTCTTCACTCATTTTTCTGAAAATGTAACGAATATCGGCCGCCTCTTGATCACTCAGCTGAAACACAGGGTAACCACCCGGCTTAAATATCGGTAGCTCATCCAGTACTACACCGCTTTTACTGGGCAACAGGAAATCGGCTGTAAAAATGCAAAAGAAACCTAATTGCTGATCGGTCTGTGGCACCCAGTTATAGGGTATTTTGGGAGTGGCGAAAAGCAGGGCATTCTTTTCGATCTCGATGGTTTTGTCGGCATACTCAGCCATACTATGACCACTAATCAGGCTTATTTTGTAGTAAGCCCGGCGGTTATAGGGCATCAATCCGGGCGATTTTTTGATACGGGTAAAAAGTTCAGCCACATCAAACACATTAAAATGGCCAATCTCTTTGTTGATACCTTCGGGCAATAACGAGTTCACACTTTCGCCACTTACAGAAGCAGCGTGTTCGTAAAAATCATTCAGCGTAGTAACATCCATGGCACAAAGAATTTATAAAATTCAAATATACTACGGTTAAGTCATAAGTCTTTAGCCGAAAGTCTCAAATTAATTTTTATGACTTATAACTTTAAACTCAAGACTCAACGACCGAACACTTTGTCCTTCCCGCCAATATCTATCCCATCTTGCCCTATACATTTAAGCGTTACCTGTGGTGTACCGCCTTCTGGCAACAGATAGTACAGGGTTATGGCATGAGCGCCGGCTTTTAAATTGACTTCCTGGGTAAGCACCGTACCCTGTTGATATCCAAAATCGGCATCGATCAAAGTGGCCTCATGCAAACGCAGATAGGCTTTTCCGGATGCCTGTAATGAGAAGGTATAATGACCATCCACAGGGATTTTTATAAAGCCCTGGTAACATACCATGCCTTGTTTACTGCCTGCTTCTGTACCGTTTACCATTTGGCTTGTTCCTTTGATAGTCGACACAAGCCCATCCATTTTAGCTACCCAGGGGAATTTTCCGGCATAATACTTCCAAGAAAGGCCCGGTAATAGTTTGGCTGCAACTTTATCTGCCGGTATAGGCTCGTTATCATAGGGACGTGGAGCTTCTGCATCCGGGTGCCGCAACTGCAATATCTTTGCTTTCATTGCTTCCTGAATTTTCGCGTAGCCAGGCCTGGTGGCCAGGTTGGTTATTTCTTTAAGATCACTTATGGCATTGTAAATTTCAAAGTCGTCATCCGCGGTTTTAATAGCATAGCGCACACCCACCAGGTCACCTAGGCGGATGGCTTGCATCTGGTCGCGCTTTCTTCCGCGTTTGCTGGCTTCAAATTCTTTGAAATCGGGTGTTTTACCGCCTTCAAAATACTCCACATATACCAAACCTTGTTTTTGCTTGCCTATGCCGGTTAAGGAGGGTAGCAAAGAAACACCATCTGTACGTGCCGGAGCCGGAATGTGCGCAACATCGGCAAAGGTGGGCATCCAGTCCGACAGCATGGAGGGTGTATTGACCACTTTCCCGGCCTTAATACGGCTTGGCCATGCAGCTATCGTTGGCATTCTTAGTCCGCCTTCCCAGCAATCCCTTTTGATACCATCAAACGGACCATAACTCCCAAAAAATGTAGGATGATTAGGCACAAAAGCGGCCGGTAAATAGGATTCAATAGATGGACCATTATCAGAGGTAAAGATCACCAGCGTATTATCGGCCATGTTCAGATCAGTGAGTAATTGCCTGATATCGCCTACCGCGTCATCTATCCTGCGCACTGCTGTGGCATATCTTTTATAAGTATCGGGCCAGAGCACTTCGGGCGTGGTTGGGTTATGATCATCGTCGTAAGTAGCGTTGGCATATTCGGGGTACATATAAGAGTCAATCGCTCCTGAAGCCGTATTGATCATGTGCCCCGCATCGCCTAACCATTGCAAGCCGCCTTTTAACCCTTTGCCAGCGGGATAAGCCTGCGTAGGCAATTCGATAACCGCATGAGGCGTATCATAAGCCAGGTACATAAAAAATGGTTTAGCTGCATCTTTTCCATTTTTGTGGTCGACGATCCATTTTTTGGCGGCCGCGGTCCATAAGTCGGCGGTATAGCATTTGCTTAGACCGGCTGATACTTCCTTGTAATTATCCCATACCTGTTTTTTGCCACGATATAAACCCTCAAACGGATAATGCTCATGACCATCAGCATGCCGCATATAGCCATAATAATTATCAAAACCACGTTTCAAAGGATGGCCGGGCCAGTTGGGGCCTTCCTCTTTAACACCCTGCAACCCCCATTTACCAATGGCGGTGGTGCTGTAGCCCGCTGTTTTTAGCATAGAAGCTACGGTGTAATTATTCTCCAGCATTTTATCAAACTGGTTATCCCTCACCGAGGCATTACCCTGGTTAAGCCCGGTGAGGAGCGAAGCCCTTGATGGCGCGCAAACCGGTGCATTGGCATATTGCTGGGTAAAACGTGCTCCGCTCAGTGCCATTTTATCCAGGTTGGGTGTCAATTCATAGGGTTTGCTATGGTCGCCGGATCCTTTCCGCTGATTTTGAAAAAACACGCCGATGTCGCCATAGCCCAGGTCATCGGTCAGTATAAAAATGATGTTTGGCTTTTGCTGTGCCTTTACAGTCAGCGTATTAAAACCGATAGCTAAAAAAACAACCGATACCCTTAACCAATATTTTGCGATCATAATTCCTGCTTACTTTTTCTCCGTGTTTTTGCTTACCTCATTCTTTAATAGCTGATCGAGCTCTTTTACTTTATCCGGATAGGTATCGGCCAGGTTCTTTTTTTCGCCGATATCATCCCTCAGGTTATACAGCTGCGGCGATGGCGAGTTGCCTGATTCTATACCTACATCTTTCATGTAGACCACACCGGAATGAGGTTGAATATACTTCCAGTCGCCTTTGATGATAGCCGTGGGATCGGCGCTGCCCTGTTCTATCAAGGTTGATCGTCCCTGTTTACTTTTACCTAAAAGTGCGTCCAGGAGGTCCTGACTATCTTCAGCATCCCCGTTGGGAATCTTTTGATTCAGCAAATGAGCCATTGATGCCAAAATATCCATTTGACTAAATAATGCGTCAGAAACACCCGGTTTTACCTGTGCCGGCCAGTTCACAATAAAAGGGACACGGGTACCGGCCTCCAGCGCGCTGTATTTACCGCCCCGCATCGGGCCCCATGGTGTATGCCCGCTCAATAGCGTAACGGCACCATCCTGGTAACCATCATCAAGCACGGGACCATTATCGCTCGAAAATATAATGAGCGTATTTTTGGCCATACCGTTCAGCTCCAATGTTTTCATCAATTGTCCGATCGTCCAGTCGAGCTGCAGGATATCATCCCCACGATAGCCCAGTCCGCTGGTACCTTTAAACCGGGTAGCCGGCATACGCGGTACATGGGGCTCGGTCAAAGCATAGTATAAAAAGAAAGGCTTCTGGCGATGATCACTTATAAATTGCTCCACCTTGAATAAGAAGGTAGATGACACCTCCTCATCAACCCAGCGGGCCTGGTAACCGCCGCTCATATAACCAATACGGCCAATACCGTTCACAATGGTATTATCATGTCCCTGCCCTGGCGATGATTTGAGTTTCAGCAGCTCCGGATGCTCTTTTCCCGTGGGATCATTACCTATTTTCTTACTGTAATCAACCACTATGGGGTCATTGGCATCACTGGCTACTACCCGGTGATTTTCCAGGAAAACGGTAGGCACTCTATCGGCCGTAGCCGGAAAAATGAACGAATAATCAAAGCCAACCTCATTAGGGCCCGGTTTTATTTCGCCGTTCCAGTTTTTGTTGACGCTATCACCCAGGCCCAAATGCCATTTACCCACAATAGCTGTAGCGTAGCCCGCCCGTTTAAATACCTGGGGCAGAGTAGTTTTATTGGTTGGGATAATAAGCGCGGCATTACCCGGCAATATACCCGTGCCGGTTTTGCGCCAGGGGTATTTCCCGGTCATAAGCGCGAACCGCGATGGCGTACAGGTAGCCGAAGTAGCATGCGCATTGGTAAAACGGATACCGCCTTTGGCCAGTTTATCCAGATTGGGTGTATGCAATTTGGTAGCGCCGTAGCAACTCAGATCGCCGTAGCCCAAGTCATCGGCGTAGATGTATATCACGTTAGGTCTTTGCTGTGCATAGCCCGCGGAGGCCACGCTCAACAATAGTAAAATAGTGTTTATAGTTTTCAGTAGGGTCCTGTTTTTCATCATACTGACGTAATTCAATAGGTGTATAGGTGATGTTTTTAGTCCAACAAGATAATTATAAAACCCGGGCACCTTAAAGCTTAAAATAACACAAACGTTTGCATTGGTTTGGAACCCGGACATCCGGCAGAGTTAGGAATAAAACTTTTTAAACCTTAAATTTTAACACTTTTTTAGTCAAAAACAGCATAAAAAGGCTCGATTATTCCCGTTTTAACTAAACTTTAACGCCATTTTAACACTTTTTAACAAATTTTGGGGTTGTTTTGAAAGCTTTAAAAAGTATTAAATAGCTGAATATCAAATAACTACTTACCAAACGGTTGATTTTTGGAGCCTTTTATCCCTTATGCAAACGGCCCGGTTCTCCTTTTATAATCGAAAAAACCAAAAATACATTTTCGCAAAACCAAAAATGATCGTTTTGCAAATTTTATATATAGTTAGTCCTTAATATTTCAACATACAAAGCCGCTTTAATCGTGTATCAAAGCGGCTTTGTGTGTTGTTTAAATAACCATTAAACGTTATTTAATTTCTTTATAACCTTTTGTGTACAGGCTATCAGTTACTCTTCCTTGTGCATTTAAATGCTTGACGCTATCCAACGCCTTACGCTCATATCGCTTATATGAGGATGCCTTGCAACCTATCAGGCACAAGGCTATAATGATGACACCAGCTACTTTCATAATGCAACTCCCTGTATCTTCTCACACAACGGCAATAAGTCTTGTGTCACTCCACGCGATTTGCTGAGATTGTAGACACTTTCACGCAGGTAATGAAGCTGAGTGCCGTCGAACGACATCTCTTTATCATCAGCTTTTAATGCGTTCCAGATCACGCGCCCATCGGGGGTTTGTTGTAGCTCCATCTCCTTTGCCTCAGCCTCACTAATGGCCACCAATTGACGGATACCGCGTTGCACCGAAGCCTCGGTCATGCTATCCTGATTTGCTTTGAATATTCCAGGTAGTAGCACCCTATCTTTTATGGATAAAATCATATGAATTTAATTATGAGCCAGTGCCCGTGCCGTGTTCGTAAATAATTCCGTTACAAACCTTGAAATAGTAATTATCGCCGTCAGAGCCTTTATAAACAAATACAATGGGTGTGCTCGTTGTGCCCTCGCCAGTCCTGCCGTTAGTCACAAACTTGCCCGATACCTGCACAATGTCGCCTGTAGCCTCTATTGCATGGTTATTAACCGTGGCACCCGAGGCCCTTACTACAAGTGCGCGGTTGCTGACATCGCCAACCTTATCATTCAGAAACTTGGCGAGCGCATATCCATCGCCCGCATCGCTTAATTGCAATCCTACATAAAACTGCGCAGTATGCCCATCACCAAACGTAGTTACCTGCTTAATATAAGCCTCTGAGCCGTCGACATTAGACAACCCCATACCGTCTATGGTAAAATTGCCAATCTTACCACTGGTAGCAGTTATTATACCACTTATATCAGCCTGAGTCATTACAACATGGCCGTTATCTAAAACCCGGAAAGGCGCATCTGCTTTGTCCTCATAAGGTGCGCCTGCCCAAAACCTCACCGAGTTTACACCGGCATCAATTACACCTGTAATACCGGCATTGTTAACCGGGCCTGAGCCAACCAGTAATGTTCCTGATGCTACTATGCCATGCTCTGAGTCAAGGGTTACTCCCCAAAAGTCCGTAATCTGCTTAACACCCTCAGCAGTCGATTTGGCTTGCAAAGCGTCATTATAGGCTCGGTTTGATGTTTTACCAATACGCTCCACATTCTTTTTCATACTTTCATCTGCAAGCCTGTCGCGCTGGATAGGGTTGATCGTAACGGTATCTGCAAGCTCCAATGTATATTGATACGGAAACTGAAAATCACGGGTAAGTGCCGTTATACGTATCGGCTGATTAAGTTTAAAATCATCGTCTTGAATGGTGACGAAATTACCAAGCGAGGGTGTTATGTTTTTACGCTCAAAGTCTATCTGATCGCATTCTACAGAATATTGCAGCACAGGGTTGCTGTATTGGCTTAAATATTCCAGCCCTCGCGCTAAAACCTCATTTTCAGCGGCCGTGATATAGGTATCAGGCATGGCAATATCAAGCAAAATATACTGATCGCCTACAGCCGGTTTTATATCATCAGACGGCAATACGAAATCCTTGTCATCCTGATTATACTTTAAGGTAAACTGCTTGGTAGTGTTATTAAAACCATTGATGTCAAAAGTGTAACCGGCGAGGTTTCCGGTTTGAAACTGAACTTTTGCCGATACGCCCAGCAATTGAGTATTAACATTAAAATCGATCTCACTGTCTGTAAAAGTGATCTTATCAGCAACCTCAGTAACCAATCCTAAACGGCGAGGGTATATATCCTCAAAAACCTGTGTCCCCTCTATAACGCCATATTTTTTTCCTTGTAAAGGATCATTATTAACATAGACGTTACTTTCCAGATATGGCGTGGTGCCTGGCAGTTTTAAGCGATTGGAGAACCCTTTGTAGTTAGCTGGTATATTCCTTTCTGAGCCGTAGCAAAACAACCGCGTTACCAGGCTCTTTTCTGTAGACGTGGTACGATTTAAGGAATAAAGGCCGTTTGATTGACCAACCTTTAAATTAATATCTTCTACAACTCCCTTTTTGGTCATGTGGATGGTTTGTCCATCAACCCACCACTCCGTTTTAAAAGCATCCGCTATGGTAGCCAATACCGACAAACAGTTATCATCCGGGTTAAAAGTGAGGTTCTGAAAATCAGCCTCGTCAATAACGCCTTTTACCCAGCCGCTTTGTTCGGCGTTAGCGTTGGTGATCAGCAGATCAATAAAGGTGTTAATGTCCCCCATCAGGCTTTGCCCGGTCAGGGTGTACTCATTATTGGCATCCGGAAACTTATAAAGCACCTCCTGTAAATCGTACATTGGCCCTTTCAGGTTCAATGTATAATCGAATTCAATAGATGAGCTTTTTTTAAGGTCACTCAGGCTTTTGAGCTTGTATTTATAGCCAAACGCCATGCAATAATCACCTTGTAAAAAGTCGATATTATATGGCAAGCTAAAGGTCATGGGTGCGATATCCTCGCCCATGACCTTTTTGCTTAGTTTGCCAGTTGGCGTTACCGTAGCAATAACATCCGTACCTCTTTTAATTTGGTATTGCATTTACACAACTCCTTTTATAAAATTGTACAAAATATTAGCGAGCCTTACACGCTCTGCCGGGGTTGGATGCGTACCATCCACGGTTCTTAATGAAATGTTAGCAGGGTTGTAATCTGCTAACTTCATCAAGTCGCAAATAGGTACACCATAAGCATTTGCCAATGCAAATAATGCTGTTCTTAAGGCGGTAAACCCAGACACATCTGTTCCGCTCGCGCTATATAAACAAGGAGGCGTAACAAACACAATGGAAATTAAGTTATTATCCGCCCTGGCTTTATCAATGATATAATTGAACGCACCGTAAAATGTAGCTCTATCCATACTTGTGGCGTTATAAGCGGTGCCTGTAACAGCCACTAACGCATTTGCTGCTAAAGTCAATGAGGTTGCTGATTCAATACTTAAAATCTTACCGATGTATTGAAAATATTGGTTATACAACTTATCACCCACCTTTAATTGCGTGGTAAAATTTGTGCCCACACCTGTGACAGTCGCCGAGGATGTGGTAGAAGTGATGGTACCGGGCCTTGAAGTAAATGGCAGTGTACCCAGGTTGCCGAGGGTAGCGCGGTCATTGTGTCCGTGGTCAAGAACTAACAACTGATTACCTTTACCGATGATTTTATTCTCATAACTGTACTGAGCGTATGCGGCACCAAAGGCAGCAGTTAGTTCAGCAGCCGTTGCAGAAAGTGATAAATTACTCGTTCCATTCCAAACTATATTGCTACTACCTACAGCTTGATTATCCATTTGCGCATCCAATCCCTGCCCAACCAATACAGGATAAGAAACACCTGATCCAGCCCCGCCACCGGATGAACTGTTACCGGCCGGTATAGAAGTACCCACCCATATTATTTTCTGCTGTTGCCAATACATTTCTGCCTTACGGCCTATGTTAGCCGGTATATTTCCATTAGCGTCAATAGCAACATTGCCTCCAACTATACCCTTAGCACCCAATGGTATATTATAGATATCAGCCTCAATTTTCCATATAGCCCCATTTGTCCAGGCAGGAACTGCGATTGAGTTGTCAAAGGCAGATAATGTAAGGTCTGTAGACGTAATATTTACGTAGCTGTATGGCGTAGTTCCTGAGTCACCGCCATGAAATGAGGGGGCTATATCTATACCTCGAAAAGCAATTAAATCGCCTGCGTTAACAAAAATTGATAGCCCGCGAAATACCTGCCATATTTCAGCCACATTGGCGGTAATCTCACCAACCTTTGCAACTAAATCAAACATGTTTGTAGTAGTATTAATATTAACAATCCACGCCTGAAGCTTACCGGTGCTGACCACAGTAGCGTTTGGTCCGATGCGCAATTCGGTTAATATGCCTGAATTAAGAAAACCCGGTGTAGCGGTTAATCTGCCAATGATGATTTTATTAGCCAAACCCACATTATATTGTCGACCAGAAGTATATGCAGGCTTGAAATTATAATTATCTACCGATCCAAATGTTTTTACAATAGCGTTTGAGCTTTGATCGGCTAAGTATTTTGTAGATTCTACAGCAACTGATGATGTAGCGGATATTTGAGAGGGTAATAGCTTTTGTGGTATGCGAGCGCTTTGAGGTATTTGCGGATCACCCTCCAACATTAGATAACCATTCGGCTTATTGCTCCAATGCCTTGATACCAATAAGTCACCTGTGTAAATGGTCATATCAACGGCAAACTTTGCGGCATTTGATTGATTGCCCGTAATGGCATAAGTTGAGCCTTGAACTAAGGCCGTAGAAAAATATACGGTTGTAGCTAAATTTCCACTGCCTGAAAACCAAGCCATACCATTAGCCGAACTTACAAATTGCACAAGGCAACAAACCACATCGTTTGCAAGGGCTTTTACTGACCCTAATGGTGGATTATATGTATTTATACCGGCTGCTTCAGCGGTAATTTGGCCACTGTCATATACCACTAAAAAATTATTGGTGGTAACTTCTCTCAGCAGATAAAATTTTACTTTCCGTCCTATTTCTGCATTGGTTAGTTTAACCCGGAACCGATAAACATAGCCCGTTGTTGATACCCTAACATTAGTAGGCGCGATTGCAAGCGCACCCGTAAAGTTTTGGTTGGTTGTGATTTGTGTTACATCGTTTACAATCTGTTGAGAAAAAACAGGTGGTGTTGCATAATCGGATATGGTTGATTTATTGGCCACTGCCGAAACAGTGCTGATATCCGTATCATACCCTGACAAACGCAATGTCCATTTAGATGAAGTACCGGGGATATCAGTTGATAAAGTAGCGGCATTGGCAGTCCAATCCTTACCCAGGTAATTAACCTGGTCGGCAACAGAATACACCTGAGCTACCCATGAAGGTATTTTATTAACGGCCGCAGGCAATGGCTTTTCTTGATAAAATGGTTGATAGAATGTACCATCAAAAACAGCAATAGCATCAAAAATACCATTCCCTGCCGCGGGGGCCGGGATAACAATAGGCGTGCCTGCTGCTTTCAACAAATTTGTGTATGTGCCGCTGGGGTTTGCCCCATTCGCACCAGTTCCTATCAAGTCATAGTGTTGATTGAGCAATGCTGGAGCTGGCGCAGGATCAGTGGTTTTAAAGGCCCCAATCCTATTATAAGTCAATAATGAGAGAGGGAACAAAACAACGTTGTCGTTTTCGTCAATCCCTAAAGTTTTACTGGCCGCGTTTATATGCGATGCTACCGGCTGGCCGGTTATTGGTTTGTCTTCGCTTGTTGCCATTTTATGATACTATTAATTTGTTACCTGTTTGTGTTACTAAATAATTCCCGTCCTTATCGGTCAGGAAAGCGAACTGCGTAAAAAAGCTCGGCGCGGGTTCAATAAATTTCAAGGTGTATTTACAGGCCACCCGGTTGCCCTCGTCTGTTTTTATGCGTGTTAAGCGACTAAAATCTGTACAGCTATCGTAATAGCAGTAAAATGATCGGCTCAGCTCGTTCACGTAAATGCGGCGTGTGCCAGGTTGCGATAGGTGATTGAAAAAGGCTTTATGCTTAGCCCAAAAATCAGCCTCATCATTCCCTATAATGGCAATAGGTATAGATATATCCTTTGCCTTAAAAAACACGTTCTGCGTATCGGTGTCTACTCCGTTCTGATCAGCCCAATCATGCTGCATAGGGGGTTTTCTATCCCAAAACTTTAAAAAGTCATCACTGCCGTTTTTACCCACAATAACCCCGTATGTTCCGTACCAGTCGTTGCCATCGCTGGCGTACATTCCTAATGCGCTCATATATTCCTCCCTATAGCGTTAAGGGCGTTAGCCGGGTTATTCATTTTGGTGTCGATGGATTTAAGCGTCTTATCCATGCTGTCGCCGGTGTCGGCCATACGCTTCGTATTAGCGGCTATCTGCATAGAGTAAAGCGTTTGCTGCTTAATCTGCGCATTCATATCGCCGATGGATTTACTGTTTGTTTGGGATAGTTGAACCAGCTGAATTACGCCTAACTGGATCCCGCGAGTTGTTCCCTCCAACACTCCGGCCTGATCTGCTGTGATACCCTCGATCGCCTTGCTTAATGATGATTGATTTGGTGTAAGTGCGCCGCTATCGCCGATGATCTTTTGAATATCATCGTAAGCAGATGAGGCACCGTTAACCAATTGGCCGTATAACTCTTTAAGTTTGGTGATCTCCGAAGAGTCCAAACCGCCGCCGCTCTCACTCAGCTGGGCAAACTGTTTGTAAAAATCAGCTGCCTTGTCTTTCAGGTAGGTATCCTCAAACGTGCTATTTAGGGCATCGCTTACCGCAGTTCCAAAATCATCCGCAAAATCACTGATCCCGCGTTTGCCTGATTTTAGGCCGTCTAAAATGGCTTTTGACAGGTTATCCGCAGTAGTGCCGGTGAATATCTGGTCAATCTGATCATTGATCTGCTGGGTAGTCGTGGTGATATCACCCATTTCATCATGCACCTTTTGCAGCTGCTCAAACCATGCTTTAGTTTGGTCGGTTAACTTGTTTTCGGTGTAAAGCTCTTCAAGCTGGTCATAATTAAACCCGCCGAGGCTCGACAAATCCTGTACGACCTTAGTTTTCCTGCCGACACCTAAAAAGCCTCCGTACTTTTCGGAGTGTTCGCCGGTGATCTGCTGGCCGCTGCTTATTATCTGCGACATTAGCCGGTCATAATCAAGCTGCGCCTGTTGTTGTTGAACAGCAAGCAGCGCCTTACGATCTTCCAGCTCCTTTGCGGTAGCGTTGGAAATATCAGCCTGTGTACGGGCACGATCACGCAGTAATTGATTGTAGGTTGTTTCACCAATGATCAAACTGTCCTGATAGGCTTTCAGCTCTTTCTCAGCCGCTATACGGCTCTTTTTACCACCAGTAAACAAACCAACCACCCCGGAGACTACGTTGCCTATGCCTTTTATAATGCCGGGTACATCACCGGTGGTAATGGCAGAACCCAAACCGGCGACATCTGATGCCGTTTTGGATATTTGGCCTAACGTACTTAAAGTATCAGCTAAGCCGGGATTAATATCCTGTAAGCTGCTTGCGATAGTATCAAAAGCCGTACTCGCATCACCCGCATAGCTTGCTATGTCGTTTAGTGTTTTAACTAAGCCAGTTTGTGTTTTAAGCTTTTCGTTTATATCAGCCAATTCTTTAGTTAGCTGAGTCCATTTTTCAGTATAAGGTGTGAGTACCTTTAACTGTTCAAGTAATTGGGCTTTTTGAGTTTTTAAATCATCGCTATATTTTTTACCTAAGCCGCCAATGCTATTTAACCCTTTTTGCAATTTGACAACCGCCGCATCAATGCCCGCAGTTTGATCTGGGGTGAGATTCGAACTACCCTTTATATCTTTTAATGCCTGAATTTGCGCAAGAGCTTGCTGTCTCGTCAACAGTAACACATTGGAATTATAATGCTGTAAGACCGCTATTTTATCAGCCTGCGCATCTTCCAGTTGTTCAAGCTCAGTTCTGTGCAGCCAATCCAATTCATCAACCGCACTGAAATCACCTTTTTTTACCAATGCCGCACGGTCACGCTGGTATTTATCATCGGCTACCGCAAGTTGCCCGTAATAATCCAGGGTATTCGATAACAGGTCGAGGTTTTTGCTTGCATTGTCCTTTGTTACCTCGAGGCTGTATTTCTCAAACAAGTTCTTACGATCCTCATAGGCCTGCGGGGTCAGATCGGATGATAAGAACGTGTTTTGAATGAGCTTTAAATAGCTTTCAAAATCCTTACCACCGGCCAGTAATTCGGCATACTGTTTATTGGCAGCATCCTCACCCAGCTTATCACGGTAATCGTAGTATTCCTGGTATAGCGCCTTTTGTTTGTCAAGGCCATCGGCAATAGCTTTGGTTTCGTTATTCTCAGCCTGGTTATCGGTGAACGACTGCTCATTGGCCTGTAAAGCACCTTTATTGATCTTCCGGGTGTTTTTCGGATTGGCGTTATACTTATCAATGTCCGCGCTTATCTTGGCAAAGTCGGCACGTATGGCCGCTAACTTTTGCTCATCATCAGTAAGGGCATTGTTATTATACTTTTCGTTAAGCTGGTAAATTTTCTGAATAATGTCTCCGTAACGCTGGGCGGCATCGAAAGCAGTGGTAGCCAATTTCTGATCATTACCCGGATCATACGTTGCTATAAGCTTTTTTACTTCAAGCAGCCGTTTTTTAAGGTCAGCCTTTTGCGAGTCGTTCGGCGCAAGAGCTTTAAGCTTATTGGATATACCATCACGCAGACTTTCGAGGTCGGTTTCGCTCCCGGCCTCTTTAAATATCATGTTAAAATCGTCCAGTATCTTTTTAACACCATCGGCAGAAAGCGCGGCTTTCAGATCGGTTTGAAACT
The DNA here is from genome assembly GCF_041355315.1 of Mucilaginibacter sp. RCC_168. NCBI lineage: Bacteria > Pseudomonadati > Bacteroidota > Sphingobacteriia > Sphingobacteriales > Sphingobacteriaceae > Mucilaginibacter > Mucilaginibacter sp. RCC_168. Next base: position 110,879 of record NZ_JBFUPN010000019.1, on the reverse strand, counting down.
TACTGGCAAATGACTTGGCAGTCTCATCACCGGTAAGCGTTTTTTTGATCTGTTCACCGAAATTCTTATCAATTACCTTATTAGCGGCTTCGTATTTTGCTATTAATGCATCAACTATCTCCTTGTCGTTCTGATCGGCGTCTACCAGGGCTTTCCAGCTACCGCCGCCAAACGAGTTTTTTAAGCTCAGACCGGTGTACTCAAATTTGGAAAGCGCATCAGTACCCTTAACCTTTAGCTCATTGATCTTTTTAAGGTTCTCGAGCTTTTGCGAATACGCAGCTTCGCCAACCAACTTGTTATCCAAATCGGCCAGATAATCTTTTATAGCTTTTGATGCGGCTTTGGTGTTAGCCGTCTCGAGCGTGATATTACCCAGGTATTCTGGCGAAATCTCGTTTAACTTTTTAAGTGCGCCTAAACGCTGATCCTGTGTATTGTTATGATCGTTGATGATCTTGGTAAGTTCATTGATCTTGTTTTTTTGCTGATCAACCTGCGCGTTGGCATCGGTAGTAATTTTGCCGCTTTCCTCCAATATTGAATTTTGCAGGGCGCTGGCATCGTGCCATGATTTAAGGGCGATAACAAGCGCGGCAATAACAGCGGTATAGGCGGCGGTTGATGCCACGGCCAATATCTGTTTTGCGTTCAACAGGTCGAGTCCATCACGCAGGATGCGGTAAGCCACCGTTTCCAAACCGATAGCTACAGCATTGGCAGCACTGGCGGCGGTAGACAGCAATAAGGCTGCACGGTAAGCTCCGTAAGTAATGATCAAACTTTCAACGATATCAATAACGTGCTGATAGTTTTCGATCAGTTTAGAAGCCATTTCAATACCGCCTACTAAAATACCCTCATTGCTTTCGCCGATGGTATTGAGCATCATTTGAAATTTATCCTGTAGGTTGCTCAGCTGTCCGGTTAAGGTGTGGCTTTGCTTTTCCATCAGGTTATAGAAGATACCGCCCGCGCCGGTTAAGCTGTTGAATGCTTTTTCAACCTCTGGGAAGCCAACACGGCCAGCCTCAACCAGTTTATTTATCTGATCTTCGCTAACCTTGAATTGCTTGGCCAATTCGGCAATAATCGGGATCCCGCGACCTGTAAACTGGCGTATATCCTGAGCATAGGCACGACCCTGTGTTTTAAGCGTACCATACAGATAAACGATATCGCCCAACGGCGCGGATACACCCGAGGCCACATTACCCAGCGTAGTTAGCGTACTGGTGATGTCTTTAGCCTGAAAGCCATACGCAAGCAGCTGCTTTGTGCCTTGCGCAACATCAGTAAAATTAAATGGAGTGGTAGCCGCAAAGTTGGCGGTTTCGGCAAACAGGGCATCACCTTTTTGTTTGCTCTTTAAAATGGTTTCGTAGGCTATTTGAAGCTGTTCAAATTCACCACGTACGTTAACCAGTTCGGCCACGAAGTTTTTAGCGGCACTAATGGAGAAATAAGAAGCCGCAGCCGTAGCCGCTTTTTTAGCCCATGCGTCCAGCTGGTCGCTATTGCTTTTGGCCTGCTTTTGGATACGGTTAAAAACCTGCGTGGTGTCACGCTCGCCCTGTAACAGGGAACGCAACAACGCCGGGTTGTTTATTAAAATCTCTATATCAATTGGGCCTAATCCGTCCATGTTGGTTATTCGTCAAGGAATGCCTTTAGCGTTTTCAGCGGGGCTTCCCGTGTTACTTCGTCCTTTGGTTTGCTTTTGTATCTTGGTGCATCGGCAAGCATCATTTGAATATTTATCCAGCTTACTTTCCATAGCATGTAATGCCAGGTCCAGCCGGTTTTCTCAATAATGCTGTAGTAGAGGCCCCAGGGGCTATTCATGCCGTAGCATTTTAACTCCCCTGATTTATCTGGCTCAGATTCGGCGCTGTCATCTGCATCGTCGCCGCCGATCTGATAGTATTCAAAAAACCCTCTTTTACCATTAGCATCAGGATCACCTTCATTGAAGTCACTATTTGCGGCATACTCATGTGCCAGTAAAGCCAGTGCCCTACGATGCGTGCGAGCAGCCAGCCAAAAAAGAAACTATTTAGCCAGGCGGTAGCTATAATTTTGCAAAGCGTTGGTGTAAACTGTTTATACAATGTGTGGGCTTCCATGTCTTCAAGATCAGGGAGCTGCTCGCGGGTCATGCCTGTTGATAAGAACAGATCATTACAGCGGTTTATCGTGCCGCCTGTTGCTGCCCTGATAACCAGGTTAATGTCCTGCCTGCCGAACAGGCGAAACAATAAAGGTGCGGTTACCCGCACCTTTATTCCTTTATCGAGCAGCGTTGCGGCCGCTTGGCTTTCGATATTCATGTTATGGCAGTGCTACGGTAACCATTACAGTTGCTTTCGACTCGAAATCGTTCTCGTCTTTCGCAGCCAATTGAAAACGGTACACACCGTTTACCAGGCCGGTAACGTTGGTGTTTAAAGCCGCTGGCGTGGCGATCGTCGGATCGGCTGCGGCTACTGGTTTGCTAATGCAAGACCACTGCTGACTAACAATCGTACCCACAAAGGCGGTAGCAGTACCGGCAAGGGCTGCATTGGCTACAGTAATGTTTTGGGCATTGCCAGCGCTTACAGTTGGGTTTTGGTACTGACGGGAACGCCTTGATTTTACACCAGCACCCGCTGGCGGCAATATCGTGCCGGTAACTTCTATCAAACCAACACCGTCCTCTTTAAATTCATCGCTTTCAACGGCGACAAATGAAACGCGGGGCATTTGAATGATATAATTACTTTGGGTGATCAGCTGTACTGATTTTTCAATAATTGGCGCGGTGTTCGGAGCTTCCCACCATCCGTTGACGATCTGGCCGCCCAGAAATATCAGCTTCGTTTCGTTGTCTTTAACAAACAAGCTGAATTTCAAAACGTATTTACCTTTTTTAGCGAACGAGGCCTCCGGATCGTCCAGCTCTTCACTCATTACATCGAAACTTGTGGGGGCGTCACCAATTAAAGAGACGGTTCCTTTGTAGGTGTGAAACAACTGGTTCAACACGGTTGCCATGGTACCATCGTCGGGGATGTCACCAATTTTCATTGATTTTAAGCGATATGCGAATGTGCTCATAAGAGTAATTTTAATAGGGGTATCTTAAATAACCCCGGCCGGATTGCCCGGCACGGGGCGTTGATTTATGTTTAGGTGTTTAAGCCTGTGTTTGATCGCCTTTGTCGTCAGCTGGTTCGTCAGATTTATCACCCTCTGGATCGGCCGCTTCGTCAGCTGGTTCGTCAGCCGGGGCGGCTGTTTTATCATCCGCTGGACCTGCTGGCTCGTCAACTACTTTAGCTTTTGGTTCGGCCTTGGGCTTTGGCTCTGCTTTGGACTTAGCCTTGGCAAGTGGGGTCTCCGGTTTAATTTTGGTAAGCGTGATTTCCTCTTTAGTTTCATCGCTCAAAAAATCGTCGTCCTCATCATCTTCAAAATCCGTTTCGTCAGCGGAGGGATACACGTCTTCGCGTTCAACCTTACGAACCGTAGCATCCTTTTGGGATTTCCCGTGGTTCTTTGCATCGCTTTCATTCAGGAAAGCCAGACCGTCACTCGTAAAGTACACGGTGTCTTTTCCGGCATAGGCTTCAAAAATCTCTTTTGCCCTGGCCTCGTTTTTTTCTTTATCCGTCATTTTTGTTAAATTTTAAGGTTAAAAGCAGCGGTGCTGTAGTCCATTTAATAGGGGTATTAGCGGCCGCATCATCGGCTCTTCCGGGTGTTGACTTGCCCGCTGCTTTAAATGCTGTTTAAACTGGTTTAAAAATGTTTTTAAAGTAATATTCAACTACCTGTACGGCTAAGCTCCAATTCACTTTTCCATCACTTACAATCATCAGGATGCGGGCAGCCAAGTTGTGGGCAAAGGCGTCCTGTTCTGGCTTATCGGCAGTTTTAACCGTACCGAGCACGGCGTTTAAAACCGTTTGTCCGTCCCAGTGATTTAGCAAGTCCTTACTGTATACCAGTGCGGCGGCTACCTTTGGCAGGTTGTCTATAAGTGCCTGCCTGATCTTATCGTCAATGGTACCAGGTATCAGGTTGGTGATGAGCGCAGCCAGCGGCGAAGCCATTGCGTTACGCACGTTGTTCACGATGATGATTGCATGATCAATGTCGGCCACGTCGATATCGAAAGGCAAAACAGTGTCCGGGTCAACCGGCTTTGCTTTTGGCTTAAGCCTTATAGCTGCGCATATAGCTGCCCAGGCCATTTTTAAAATGTTTTTCATTTTTATAACTTGTTTTTCAGTAGTAATGAAGCTATCTCCGATGGTTTCATTATGCTGGTTTGTTAAATAATGCTTGTTCAATGGCCCGGCGTTTGGTAAGCACCGGGTTAACTTTTAGTACTCCGTTATAGCGGCTCTTATTCCATACAGGGAACTGAGCGGCCGCACCGGCATAATCACCGGCGTTAAGTTTCTTTAGTAGGGTACTTACTGCCAGCGCACCGGTGTTGTACTGGAAGCTGAGCAGAGCAGCGCCCTGGTTGTCGTTAAGCGGAACTTTTACGAGGCTTTTGATTGCTGCAGCAAACTCGTGCATCTTGTAGCTAAGTAGTAAGTCGGCAGTTTGGCGGGTTATCGTATCGCCCAGCTTTACCTTTTTGCCATCGGCATAGTAGGTATTACCCCAGCCTATAGTGGGCACACCGGCGCTATCTAAATACGCTTTAAGGCGCAAGCCCTCAAAACCCTCGATCAGATTGGCGTCATTACCGTCAACAATCCATGCTTTTGCGGCATCGTTGCGTAACTGCTTTACTAAATCAATAGCTGCGCTGATCATGGCTTAATTAAAAAATGAGTTAAACTTGTCCGTGATTTTGGTTACTATGGCGTCTTTCTCCCTGCCGTTGATGCTGGCAATGTTTTCCAGTATGCTGATGGTGTTTTCAAATACTACCTGCGCAACCAGTAAGTTATGCAGCCAGTTAAATGACCATCCGGCCACGCCCTCATCATGACTTTTGAATGATTGATACAGGCAATAACTCACACCTATCATCACCAGGTAACAGGCAACCTTTAAACTGAACCTTGACAGCTTTACGCTGCTGATCTTTTCGCCACGTACCCTTGCGGCCCAAATGCCGGTGATCAGCTCGGTAACGAATATGGCCAGTAAGGCAATGAAAGCCGCCTGATCAAGCCCGAATATCTTATCAACCAAAACCCAACTAACGGTAACAAAAGCAACCTTAACGGTGATCCCGTAACGCAGGCTCGGCGCAAGACTTTCCTTAAGGTCTGTTAAGGCGTGGTAATCAAAAGTTTTCAAAAGCCGGGTTATGTGATTCATTGGTTCTCAATTTACCGCCCGGCATTTCGCCGGGCGGTGTGGGCATTCTATCGTTTGTCTGGTGTGGTTATCGGTGGTTATGGTACGTCAGGCGACACAATGGCGGCAATGTACCTGGCTCTCTTAGGCACTACGATAAAGTAGTGACGGTATGAAAGCGTGTTAGCCTGGTTTGCGGGATCAAGGTTTGATGGTAAGAAATACTGTTTTGTCAAACCTGTCTTCATGCCTACGTTCTGAACATGAAACGCAACGGATGCCTCGTACTGAGTGCCAGTAGGAAGGGCACCCCATGCAAGTTTGGTTGTACCGTTGTAATGCGGCATGATACCGTGGCTGTAGATATCAAAACCAAGTATTCTCGGCGCAACATCACCTTCGTTGTAATTCACCAGCTTATCGCCAAAGTTTTTACGGTCGAGCAATAAGTCGTTCCAGTGGTTTTCACAAAGCACTAACCGGCGACCTTGTTTAGGCCATCTAAAAGTAAGCTTGCCAATGGCTGCTTTAAAGTCTACCAAATCCTTGTAGGTCAAACGCAGACGGGTTCCGTCTTTTAAGATTTGCTCTTCGCCGTCAACGCCGAGAATGCCACTTCGGCCGGTTGCTTGTAATACCGGTGTATCAGCTGCATTAGATGCAGGAGCGAGTGAGTGAATTGCTTTCGCGTACTTATCCTCGGCCATACTGATCACCATGTTATTGGTTACAGCATCGATCTGATTGTATGCCGAGCCGATTGTCTGATCATCAGTAAGGGTAACCCTTTTGGTCTGGTATTTATCCAGCTGAATAGTGATCGTAGTGTCGGTGTACGATTGCAGCGGAATTGGATAGGTTGTATTGTTGATCAGGATATCAACCTCAAAATCAGTTGCAGGTATATGCACCTGGTTTTGTTCACTGTCGCCGGAGCCTGCATTTACCTCGTTAATTTGCGAGGCGATCTCAGGAATGCCGCTTAGCCATGGGGCTGTGTCGTTGGTTACGAGTCTGGTCTCGACCCTGTTTAACCATAATTCGGGATATATTCCAGGCATAATATTATGTCTTTTAAATGTTAATTGATAGGGGTATTAAATCGGGTTAATTAGCGTTTGGGAGCAAAAAGCAATTTGAAAGCATCGCCATGATTCAGCTTAAATGAAGCCTTTTCGTCAGCACTCAGCTTTTCAAACTCATCTATCGTTTTAGGGAGTTTTGCACCGTCAGGGTTTTCAGGTGTAACCACTGTATTACTCAGCGACTTTTTAACCGGCTTTGCGGCCAAAAGCTTTGAAGCCAAATCGAAATTTGTAACCGCAAGTTGTACATAGGTTTCACGATCATCCGCAACGATCCTTTCGTCAAGGATAGCAGCATCTACCATTTTCTCGGCCTGTAATTTCAGTTGTTTTTCTACCTCTGTTTTTAGAGTAGCATTGGTATCCTTTTGGGTTTTTAATTCAGCGTTAAGCTTAATTATAGCCTCATTGATCTCATTTTCGCTTTCCTGATTGGCAAGGCCGAAATTCACGAGTACCGCCATTGCGGGTGCGCTCAATTTAAATTCTTTCATTTCGTTTGTATTTGGGGTTAATTCTTGTACTGTAGTTGCTGATAGTTTTTGCAGGGATAACTTGATTTCAGCCTCGGTGATCTTCTTGCCGGTTGCTTTGTCGTACAGGCATAATGATCCTGCGTTGCTCGGTACGCCGCAAACGGAGCCCTCCATTACCTCAGCTTTGATCAAATCCCAGTTACCGTCCGGTTGACGCTGGAAACTATCTTCCCACTCATCAAAGCTGATAGATAAGCCGAGCGAGGCGCCCTTAACAAATTTGCGATCTACCTGACCGGCTAAGCGTTTGCCGCAATCCAATTCCGTATCAAAATCAGCGTCCATTTTTAAGAGAGTGCCGTCAATCCGCCTGTTATCCCATCGGCCAGCCACATACTCAGTTTCGTTATAATGACTATCCAGCATCACGGGGTTATCGTCGAAACGGTCGAAGATTAGCCCGGCATTACGGACTCTGAACCCGTAACTATTGATCACATTTTCATCATTCAGAATAAAGGTTGGCTTGGGCATCTCTTAACGTTTTTGCTGTTTGTTGAGACAAAAGTGGGCAAGGGCTGCCATCTATTTTAATAAGGGCGCAAGGGTTGCACAACTATTTATAAAACAGTGTTTTAAAGGTCATTTTTGCTACCATAAAACAAGTTTTATGGCATTAAGAAAGGCGCAGGAGCGTGAATACGCAAGGGTAATTTTCCTGTCTGAGAACATCAGTCAGCGGGATTTAGCGGAGCGTGTTGGCGTTACTGAAAAGACAATGGGCAACTGGATAGAGCAAGGCGGCTGGCGAAAGCTAAAGCGCTCCATGCTTACCACACGGCAAAATCAACTCAATCTATTGTACGATCAGCTCGACTGGCTCAACCTTGAAATATCCATACGTGATATCAAAGTAGCGTCAGTCAAGGAAGCCGATGTGATCATCAAGCTAACGTCAGCTATTCAAAAACTCGAAATAGAAACATCTCTCGGCGAGACTGTGGAGGTTGCCCGGTCATTTATTGAGTTTTTACGCGGTTTAGACCTCGAATTGGCTAAAAACATCACCGGGTATTTTGATACATACATTCAAACCAAGATGAGCTAATGACTTCGGCAGATAAACAATATTGGAAAGAGTGGGAAGAGTTCCGCGATAACATCAGGAAGTCGACGCCGGTTGACCTGAACGAAGACCCTACCGCCAAAAAGAAACGTATTAAAGACCTTGAAAAGAACCCGGAGAAATGGTTTAAGTACTATTTCCCCTCGTTCTACACGCATGAACCTGCGCCCTTTCATATCAAGGCAACCCTGCGGGTACTCAATAACCCCGAGTTTTACGAGGTACGTTCATGGAGCAGGGAGCTTTCCAAATCAGGCCGTACCATGATGGAAGTGCTTTACCTGATCCTGACCGGCAAAAAGTTCAATGTGCTTTTGGTGTCCAGTACTTACGATGCTGCCGTTAGGTTGCTATTGCCTTACAAAACTATTTTGGAGGCTAACAACCGCATCATTAATGATTACGGTGCTCAACAAAGTATTGGTACCTGGGAGGCCGGTGAGTTCAAGACTAAAAAGGGCGTTGCTTTCCGTGCGTTAGGTGCGGGCCAGTCACCACGTGGTACACGTAACGATGCTATCAGGCCAGACATTATCCTGATTGATGATATCGACACGGACGAAGAATGCCGCAATAAAAAACGGATCAAGCAAAAGCTGCAATGGATCGAAGAGGCGTTACTGCCTACCAGGTCTATCTCATCGCCGTTGCTCATCATCATGTGCGGTAACATCATCGCAAAATACTGCTGTGTAAAGGAACTTGGCAAAAAGGCCGACCATCACGATATCATCAATATCGTGGATAAACACGGTAACAGCACATGGCCGCAAAAGAACACGGCCGAAATGATCGCCCGTATCCGGAAGATGATCAGCTCGAGCGCGTTCCAAAAGGAGTACATGAACAACCCGATTATTGAGGGTACAACATTTAAGCAGATCATTTACGGACGCGCTCCCAAAATATCAAGGTGTGAGGCCGTGGTCACCTATGCCGATCCATCAACATCCAATAAGGATGCCAGCGCCGAAAGTGACGCGAGTGATAAGTGCGTTGTTGTTGTAGGCTTTAAGGACTTTAAATATTATATCTATTGGATACGCCTTGATCAGATCAATAACAGCGGTTTTGTTGACTGGCTGTTTGATGCCGAGGAGTTTTTGGATGCTAACGGTGTTGATCCCAAAAAGATATATATCGAAAACAACAGCCTGCAAGACCCATTTTTCCAGCAGGTACTAAGGCCACTCATTAAGAAACGGACTATTGAAAGGCGTAAAACATCCCGGCCGCCTATCACACCCGACACCCGCAAAAAACCGGGTAAGTTCTCCCGGATCGACGGCACCCTCGAGCCGCTTAACCGCGATGGTGATTTAATATTTGATAACGCCCTGCAAGGAAACCCGCACATGGACAGGATGGAAGAGCAGATGTTAGCCGTATCCGAAGAGTGTAAGAAGATGGACGGCCCGGACGGATTGGAGGGTGCCGTATGGAAAATACAGAAACGTACAGCGAAAGAGGACGCCGCTTATGCGTCAGAAACCACAACAGATAGACATTGGTAATTATGGCATTTTTAGAGAAATCAGATTTAAGAAGCAAGATCAGGGAGTATCAGTTGAACTCCATTACTGATAATGACGACACCATTGTCGAAATGGCTATTGAGGCTGGCATTGAAGAGGCCAGTAGCCTGCTAACCCGTAATGACAAAAAAGAATGGGATGACGGCAGGCCACACTATGATGTAGAGGCCATATTCAATGCATCGGGCACAGATCGTAACGGATTGATGCTGGCAAACACAAAGTCTATTGTCATGTGGCATTTGATTGACTTGTGCAATACCGGACTTGATTATGAGAAAGCGGAGAGCCGTTATGACCGCGCAGTAGAATACCTCGAAAAATTAGCAGCCGGTGACGGTGCTAACAGCCGCACCTTACCACGTATCACCGCAGAGCCCCCAATAGATGACCAGCCCTTTGCAATGGGCAGCCGCCGCAAATTTTGTCACGATAATTAATAAATACCCCTATTAAAATGAGCATCATTCAAACCGCATACAAAGCCGTCTCGGGCTATATTCAATTAGCCGCCGATAAATACTCGGGCGTTCAAAAACAAGGCACCTACCTGCCGCATGACCTTAAATCAGTAGCGCAAACGCGTGTTGATATCAAGGACTGGAAACGGGCCGAGGCGATCTATTATAACCAGTATCCCAAAACCTGGCCGCTGCAACTCATATTTAATAACACCATGAAAGACGCGTTATTGAGTTCGCAGGTCGAAAACAGGCTACAGCGCCTTTTGTCGCTTGATTTCCGGCTTTTAAAACCGGACGGCGAGGTTGATACAGAACAAACAAAAGCCTTAAAGGCTATGCCCTTAACCAGGTACCTGACACGCAAATCGTTCGAGAAAATTCTGTATGAGTATAGTGTAGTTGAATTGAGCATGGCCCAAACGGTTGACGGTCGCCGGTACATGGTTGCAGACGAGATACCGCGCACCAACATTGTCCCCATCACCGGCGAGTTTTACCCAGACTATACCAACGAGGCCAATAAGATTGATTACCGCGATATGCCGGAATTTGGCACCTGGGTACTGGAATTTTGGAATAAGGAAATGCCGCTGCTTAATAAGGTAGTGCCGGATGTATTGTTTATGCGCTTTGCACAAAGTTGCTGGTCGGAGCTATGCGAGATTTTCGGCATCCCGCCGCGTGTGCTCAAAACCAACACGCAGGATAAAAAGATGATGGAAAGGGCGCAAAAGATGATGAAAGACATGGGCGCTGCCAGCTGGTTCATTATTGACGAAGAGGAAAGCTTTGAGTTTGCCGAGGCAACTAACTCCAATGGTGACGTTTATAATGGCTTGATAAGCCTTTGCAGCAACCGTATTTGCATGGCCATCATGGGTGTGATACTGGGGCAGGACACCAAAAACGGTAACCGATCAAAAGAAGAGGTGGCGCAGGATATGGCAAAGCTGCTTACGCTTAGTGATATGGCTACCGTGGCCGAGGACTGGAATACGGTTATTTTGCCAGCTCTGGTAAAGCATGGTTTTGTTAAGGGCGATCTGACATTTGAGTTTGTGCCGACCGAGAACATTGCCCAGCTGCTCGAGTGGATAGTGAAACTTTTGGAGTATTACGAAATTGATCCGGAATGGATAGCCGAGAAAACGGGCATCAAGATCACCAAAGCACGGGAAACGCCCTTGCCGTCAAAATCCAACAACGCTCAAAATCAAAAACTCAAAGCCGACCTGTTAGGAGACGATGATTTTTTTGGACAGGCCCGGCGGCGATCAGCTGCGTAAACGGGCGTACCGGATTAAACTTTACTGAATTACAAAGCCGGTTGGGTAGCCTGTATGAAAGCTGCTGCGAACACAACACCCTTAACCTGAGCATTGATGACGCGCCCGAGGAGTACCAAAAGTACATCGACGGCCTGATCGACAAGATATTCAAGGCGCAGGCAGCTCCGGAGGCGGACCCGAACCTGATCAGGGCATACGGCACCAAGCTCGAGCAGGGTGTATTAAAGGGCTATGGTAAAAAACTGGCAGATGTAGATTGGGACACGCCCGATTATCACACCATCACTGCACTGCAAAGTAACATTTGGCATTTCAGCGCGGCCAAAACGTACACCCAGCTAAAGGACATGAGCGCCGCTCTGGTCGATGGTCAGGGTAACATCCGCAGTAAAAACGACTTTAAGATCGAGGCCGGGAAGATTGCGGGCCAGCATTTAACCTGGTTAGGCACCGAGTATGATACAGCCATAGCCAGCGGTCAAATGGCCGGTAAGTGGGTGAGCATTCAGGCACAAAAGGAAACGTTTCCGCTTTTGGAGTTTGACGCTGTTATTGATGATCACAGCTCAAATATTTGTCCGCCGTTAAATAAGATCATCCTGCCGGTCGATCACCCGTTTTGGAAAAAGTATTACCCGCCTAACCATTTCAATTGCCGCAGTACCGTGCGCCAGTTGCGCAGTGGTGAGGTTACGCCGGATAAAGATATCGTGTATCCGGAAAAGATAGGCGCCATGTTTGAGAACAACGTAGGCATAAGCGGACAGGTATTCCCGCCCGACCATCCTTATTATGTAGATGCGCCGCCACACGTCATCAGCAACGCCACGCTGTACATGCCGATTAAGGATCAGTACATCACGGCATACAAAGCCGGGGACGGCACAGAGCTGGCTATCAATCGCAAAACCGTTGAGGCTGATAAGGATGATTTACCTAACCTGATCAAGGTTGGTAAGGCACTTGCAGATAAAGGTATCAAGGTAGATATTTTGCCGGAGATCCACGCCGCTGAAACCGACCTCCGCAAAGCGCTGCTTCCGGACGTTAAGGCTGGTAAAAATCCGGACATGCTGTTGAATGAAACTGACTACACCGAACTGAAAACACCAGGTGAACCGGTTACTTACAAAAAGCTGTTAAGCAACATTGCCAATGCCAGTAAACAGGCCGACCGCATTATAGTGGAACTGACAGAAGAGTACGACACGGCATTACTGAGACAGGCTGCTATAGACAGGTTTAAGGCTTTCCCGGAGATCAATGATATAGGCTTTGTAACGGTTGATGCGGAGTATATAGAATATCTGAGGGATAAAATGAGTGAGGGCTAAACAATCGCTTGCTTAGCCCTCACTGCGGCGGGGTACTCGGCCCCGCCATTACAAATGTACAATTAATAAATTAATTATCAAACAACTATGAGCGCCGGGCAGATAACGAACATTTTCGCTACCATCAGGGCCAAACTAACCAGAACGCTCGACGAGCTGCCGTTGATAGTGGGCAATGCGGCTGTTAATTATAGTTTGGATGCCTTTGCAAAACAAGCATGGGAGGGCAAACAGTGGGATAAGCGCAAAAGCAAAAAGGATACAGGCCGCAGCCTGCTGGTAAAGTCGGGCCGGGGTAAAAGGAGTATACGTATCATCAGAACCGCGCCTGGCTTGGTAGTGGTTGGCTCTGATATACCGTACATGAAAGTACATAACGAGGGCGGCAAGATCAGCCGGGCTGCACGGTCGGAAACATTTGTACGTAACCGGTTTAGCCGGGGCGACAAAAAAGGCAAGTTTAAACGGGGTACTACCTCCGGGCAGGGCCTTAGTTTTAAAGCCTACAGCTTTAATATGCCGCAAAGAACGTTTTTAAAGGGCACGCCGCTTTTTATTGCAGCTATGAAAAGAGTGATACGTGCCGAATTACAAAAAGCATTAAAATATTAACGATATGAGAACAGCATTTTTAGCCACACAAAGCAGGCTTAACGAATTAACATCAATTCCTTACATCGATCAGGATTACGGTGACCTGGACTTCTCAGATCAGCCACCATTTCCGCAAGGCAGTATATTGATCAAAGTAGCGATATTGAAATCAGTTGATATTGACGAGGACGGCAGCAGGCAAATGTGTACCGCCAATGTTATTGTTCGTTATTGGATTGATAAACAGCGTTTAGATACATCCAACATAGCACCTGATGATATGCGCACGCGGAGCCTTGATTATTATGATATAACGGAAGCCATACACAATAAGCTGCAAGGCTTTTCTACAGAAGAGATTGACAGGTTTAGCCGCGAAAGCCAGGTATTGGAAGATAGAAGAGATAACAAAATGGTGATGCGCTATGTGTACCGTACTTCGTTTATTCAGGTAACAGGAAATTGATTATAACCGTCTAAACTCATACATTTATATAATCAATAAAAATGTTTATGACCACGAATGATATAGTAAAAATTGTAATTGGTGCTTTCTTGGGTGCCTTTTTAAAACCCCTTATAGATGCTTATATGCCCCCTAAGGATGATATAAAAAGATATGTTGGCTTAACTGTTGGCATAATTTTTTCCTATATTTTCCCTATAATAGTTCTGATAAGTTTATTCTTTCTCAACAGGCCAATTGACAAGGTTTTTGTATTTGAGGTCGTAATTTATACCGCTATATTACTCTCCAATATATTTTTAGAGGTGATTCGTTGGGAAAGGAAGCGAATGCATAAGGACCTTATTTTAGGGATATCAAAGACAGTGGAGTCTTTGTCAGATGCCCAGAATAGGCATATCAAATTAACAGGCAGGACCGTGGATATAAGCGGAGAATTTATTGAGCAATCAAGAAAAAAAATCAACGAACTTCAAACAAGGATAGAGAAATTGGAGAGAGGCCAATAAGCCAATTAGCTTGCAATGTCAAAAATGCTTAATTGGTTGGTATTGAGTTCAGACGGCTTTTTACCCTTGTAGTTCATCAGGGTTCGGTAACTGATCAGGATATTATGATCGCGCTTTAGTATAGTCAAAACGCGGGTATCGGGTATATCACGCTCCTTAATGGAGTTGTAAACCTCCAAAACGTGAGCTACCCGCATCTTATGATTATTACTATTGTACGCCATTGATACAAAAGTAAAGAGCCTTTTTTAATTTATTTTCAACAGGCTTATTGGCGCTTTTACCGCAAACACGGCGCAATAGGTATACAGGGGCTTACCCGCTTCGTGCAGCGATGTGCAACCCTCGCACGCATAAATTAAGGGGCTGATATTCTCGGGCAGTAGCTTGCCGCCACATTCAGGGCATTTTTGTAGTAGTGTTTTCATGTTGGCTAATTTAAAATACTATTTATACTTTTGCTAATCCTTTTAGTAAAAATTATGGCAGGCAATTACCGCAGGGAGAGGAAACACGATGATATAGAGGCCCAGCAGCGTGAGCAGGACTTAGCTTACCGGCGTAAGCACGAGGAAGATAAATATATACGCGAAAGTTACCTCCGGATAGCCGAGGAAGCCAGAGCGCAAGGCGTATGGCTTTATGATCCCGCCGACCGAAGCTGGTACAACCCTAACGAGTTTATAGCCACCTTTAAGTGGTACATAGCAGGCCACGAGAAAGTAATGGAGCGTATCCAGTTTAAAGACCCGAAGTTAACACTTGAAAAGGCACACAAGGCCCTGTGGGAGTTTGCCGAGCGCATCATCAACTATGAGCGCGAGGCAAGGGAAACTAAACAGCCCGTAAAAAAGGCATAAAGTCGCACGGTTCTGGTAGCATATCACTAATCAGGTTTGTCATAGCAGCCGTTTCCTCGGGCTTTAACGGGCAATTGGGGTTTTGGTTGCCCAGCATAAATAACAGTGTTTTTAGCGTGGTTAAGTAGTCCTCACGGTCACCATTCAAAGTAATGGTTATCTTTCTCTCGTCTTCAATAAAAGCAATCATTTCAGCCCCCTCAGTTTAATCAATTATATAAGTTCAATATGGTTTAATTAGGTTATAGCAGGTAATCTAAAAACCGGGGCATAAAAGAATGACGCGGCAAATATCTCACGCTCATCAAGGGAGACGAAGCCCTATACGCGCAATGAAATACAGCCACGCCATTACTGGCGTACTGATCAAATTGCGTTGCGCGTATCATTTTTTCGTCTTTTAGATGAGCAACGTTTTTTGTTAGTACA
The DNA here is from genome assembly GCF_041355315.1 of Mucilaginibacter sp. RCC_168. Taxonomy (NCBI): domain Bacteria; kingdom Pseudomonadati; phylum Bacteroidota; class Sphingobacteriia; order Sphingobacteriales; family Sphingobacteriaceae; genus Mucilaginibacter; species Mucilaginibacter sp. RCC_168. The sequence continues at coordinate 95,405 of NZ_JBFUPN010000019.1, read as the reverse complement.
ATATCTTTAGTGATGCAAACTTAGTAAGTTTTTTATCTCTTAATTAAAAATCCGTAAAAGCAATTCGAACTTTTACGGATTTTGTTGGGGATGGGTTACAACTCATTGGGGCAATGACTCTATCCAATGTTCAAGCTGTTCTGTAAAAACTGGCTTTACTTTACTCACGGCGTCAATATATAAAATACGTTCACGGCGGATTGGATCAAGGCTGACATAATAGTTATCTGATAAGGAATAAAACTCTCCAAATATGTTCAGCAACATATATCGCATTTTTTATCGGGTCTAACCGTGAATACATGCTCTCTCTGATCGGAACAGCCACAAATTGCTTTCTCATGATAAATTAAAATCTTCTTTTGCTTATAAGATCATAAAAAATACCGGACTCATCAGTAAGTGATTTAAAAGCCAACTCAATGTGTTTGAACATTATTATTCTTTCATCAATGTATGTGCGTACACAGTGCTGTGAAACATTAAACTGTTTGCTCAACTCCATAAGAATTGGTATTCCGCGGCCTTGTAGCTGTCTTATATCTTGAATAAATATTACGTTTTGAACTTTCATTGTTCCGTATAGGTAAATAAAATCATCAATAGGTATACTTGTTCCATTTGAGATATTTTCAAGTATCTCTATAATGCCAGGAACTTGCTCTTCATCAAAGCCGTATTTAATCAGCTTTCCAGCCAATTGAATATTATCTTGTTGATTTTCCATATCCTTAATGATTAGCCCGAACAGGCATTTTTATAAACAGATAGTTAACGCCTTTACTGTCGGTGAGGTCGAGCTGATGATCAGTAACCGAATTGATCTCGAAAGTATCTTTTATTTCGAGCGCCTCCACTTTCAGGTACCGGTGACCATTTGCCCGGTAATCGGTAAAGCGGGCACCATCGTTAAGTCCTTTGGTATTGGTTATAGTCCATTGCAGGTTTGCAGCTTCATTGCGCCATACGCCGTATAATTCGTTTTTAACGGGTTGTATATCGGGCGATTTATTGCAGGCAACGGCCAGCATCGCTACAAGTAACAGGGTCAATATTTTAAGGCTTGGTTTCATTGAATTAAGATTTAAAGGTAATTAATTGTTTTGACTTTTGATTGAGGCCCAATTCAAATCAATTATTTCATCAGGCTGTAAGGTGATTGGTTTGTTTTGTTCGTTTAGATAGGTGAAAGGCAATAGGATGCCGATTGATCGTAAGTAATCAATACATTTAACTGGATCGTAAATAGCATCTTCTTTTTCGCTATCTTCATCAACAAGGAACATGTGTCCATCAGGTTCAATTCCAAGTTCTCCAACCCAACATCTACAACCAATTTCAAGCCAAGTACCACCGTTTGGCCTTATATCACCTTCACCTATCCAAACCTCACTAATGCTATAATCTTCAATTGATGGATGATACATAGCTAAATACGCTAAGTTTACAGCCTCTTCATCAGTTAGCTGGCTAACCGATCTAAGAAGTAAAACTGCATCAGTAAACTTGTGACTATTGAAATGGTTAATTACACATATTCTCGACATCTTTATAAGATCAGAATATTCACATACCTTTTGCCCCAAATACTGAGCAAAGAATAATTCTTTCGCTTGTTCTAATTTCATGGTTTAATTATTTTGAGTTTGATTAGGTATCCAGTCAGTAACATTGCCAACCCGATCGCGTACGGGTGTCAGGCCGAGGCCACGCAGGTGCGCCCAGTATTCCCGTAAACCGGCTTCGTCTAAACCGACCTCATGGGTTTTGCTCCAATGGTTGGGGTGTTTGGATGATGAGCCTTGCGCTATCTCGGCACGCAGCTCGTTATAATAGCGCACCAGGTTACTGATGCTATGCTTGTTTTTAAATATAAAGTTGTCAGAAGTGAAATAAGCCGTCAGCATTGGCTCGTCAATCCTGATCAGTTTGATCTTGCCTGTATCGGCCGGGTGTACAATATATTTTACCTTTTTATAAAACTCATACAACCGGCAAAACAGGTCGATCTTTTTATTTGTGGGCAATGTTTCGGTGATATTCAAACCAAGCGTCAAAAGCTGCTGTATGTCGCTTTCTTTTTGAGTAACCGATGATACTATCGAATTGAATTGACGCTCGTTTAAAGGCTCTTTAACCGCTATTAAAATGCAGGTTAAAAGCCCCTCTTTATATTGTAATTCAATATGCCCGTTTAGGCGGTCGCTGGTTAAGGTGTAGTTGCTCATGATTTAAAATAATCTTTGCCAATTGATAATGAACTCATCCAAAATAACACTTCAAAAAACGCGGGTTGCCATTGCCCGGGATTCTTATTTGCCAAATCTGCAAAACCAAGCGCGAAGGCTACACTGATAGCCGTAAGCAATAGTTTAAACGTTTTCATCTTGCTTATTTCCTCCTTTTCTTCTTAGTATGCGGCTTGCGTCTTGATGTGGCAACCGAGTCGCCGCCATACATCTTTAAATCAAACCCTAATATTCCGGCATAAGCTTCCGGGTCTCTGTCGAATAGCTGCTCCACATCCTTATAGGTCATTCGTTTTCTCATTTGTTTAATCCTTTTAGGTAATCTTTATAAACTTTGGTTTCAAAAATGTAAAGCGAGCGGTTCAGCTCGTCGAGGGTAAGCTGCATGAGTGGCTTACCGTACTTTTGTTTCATGAGCCAATCATCAATAGCTTGGTTTCGCTCCCTGGCATCTTTACCCCATTTCATTTTTGTGGCTATGGCAAACATCTTTTGGCGTTGGCTATTGCCGGGCCGTACCCGGCCGGTCATTTCTTTTAACAGCATTTCCAGATCGCCAAATTCCTTATCGGTTAGCTGCCGGAGACTGCAATGCCTGCCTTTGGTAAACTCGTCTACCACGTCCTTATACTCTCTTCGGATGGTTTTGCAGGCTGCAAATACTTTACTGTAGTCTCGTTTCATAGCTAATCGCAATTTTCGACCTCGTATTTAACCTGGTTAATTAAATCTGCAAAGCGTTCGAGTGCTTTTATATTAACCGGGCTTTCCCAAATCACCATAAATTCATCAGGCGTTATTTTCAGTTCCTTTATACCAATAACTTCGAGTATATCAGCAAGCTCTTTTATGGCTTCCTGACCCGTTTTTATTTGATCGTCTGTCATAGCTTAGTATCTTAAATCTGTCCAATGAATAATTTTGCGCACCATCTTAAAACCGGGCTGTTTGGCAAGTATTGGATACCACCACTTTTTAAAGTCGATCATGGAGGCGAAACCATCTCGCACCGCAAGCAGCTCCTGCGTTGCCTCGTCAAGTTCCCGGTTTCCCACTGTCATCACCAGTACCGACAAGCCGCCGTCCAAGTCTTTCTCTATGGCCATCGTGATCTTTTGGGTAGATACGCAAGGCGTTTCGTTAAACTTCTGGTACTCCTTTGAGAACCGGCCGCCGGTATATTGATGCATCATTACGCCGGGTTTCCAACGGTCGTTTTTATCCTCTCTGAGGGTGTGAATTTTTGTACCCGCCAGTATCGGCGCTACAAATTGTTTGTGAAATCCTATTACCATCGCCTTATCCCTCTATGGTTGAAATCCCTAATACTAAAGCCAGCTCCCTTTCAACCTTAGCTCCTTTGCTCAAATGCCAGTCAGGGAGCAGGCAGATATATCGGGCGCAAACGAGTGCCACAATGGCTATACACATTTCCTTTCCCCAATTCATTTCGCCGGGCGGCGGTATCAGGTCGCAGGGGTTAAGCACAAAAAAGCCTTTGCGCTCCAACTCCTGTTGTTTCAATTTGAATTTGGCGTATACCTGGTTATAATCAAGGCCGGTTACTTGACCTGCGATATACACTATAGGTAGCTTTTGTTTATTCTGCACCAGTCGGGCACAGACGTTTATTAAATTCTTTATCATGTTGTTTAGTTTAAATTGCTTCTTAATTGTCTCCATGCCAGCACATAGGTTATGCTCATGGCTGTAACTATCTCCGGAGGTACGGCGTTACCAATGAATTTCTTTTGATCCGTTTTAGACCCGACCCGTTTGTATGTTTTGGGAAAGCTTTGAATTGCCAGTAGTTCGGGTATCTCAAACATGCGCATGGATATGTCCGAAAATCGCATCACGCTCATGAACTCTTTTAACTTTACCGTCCACTCGCAATCAGTATCGTAAACAGGGATGTTATAATCGCCTCCAACAGCAGTTAACAGATAAAGCGGGGCTTTGTCCTGCCGGGCAATTACTGTCGGGCTGGGCCGATCTATGGTCGTCACATGACCGCCGTGCGATGGGTTAAGGATGTAATGATGATGCCTATCGGCCGTAACCGTAAATGACGGCATTTCGATACCTCGGCCATTGTTGTTAAAACTCGTGCTGATCATTACCGGCTTGGCCGACATAAGATATTGCTTTGGATTTTGTAGCAATGCTCCGGATGGTTGATTTACTGATTTACCTATGCTGCCTGAATAGGCCTCGTCAATAAACTGACTTGTGGTCACTATCGAAAACCTATCATGAGTTGGCACGGCTCCGCTCGGCTCGTCTATGGTACGCACATTACCGGCACCGTAATAGTGCGACACAAAGGATTTGCCACCGCCCGCATAAAACTCCTTTTTATAAGCTTCGTATTGTTTGTGACCACCGGCAATAACCTTAATGCAGCCGTCATAATACCGTTTCATGGTTTTGGTACATAGTGGGTGCCTATCCTGTTTTCTTAAATTGGTGTTTAAATCGCGGTTAAATATGCTTTCACCAATGTTTGAAAGGTCAAGCACGTTTTTTACACCGTTCCACGGTAACAGGTCATCAAACAGCGTAGCCGTTGGATTTTTAGCGTGGGTTGGCTTAGGCCATACAACCGGCAGGCCCGGTTTAGAAAAGCAGCCAAACAGTCTATCTCTTGTTTGCGGGATGCCGTAGTCGGCAACCTGCAACTGCCGCCAATCATCATTATACCCGTATGATTTTACTTTTTCTTTCCAAGCCATCCAACTGGTACCATTTAGCTTTGAAATGGGCTGCCACCAGTAGCACTCCAATTTGGTTTTTTTATCAATACCCATCTTTAACTCGGTATGAGCATAGACGCCCTTTGATAAATCCTCTTTAACGTGTTTTTTGGCTTTAATCCGAACTGGCCCCCATGCCATGAACTCGACTACATTTTCGATCATGATGTAATCGGGGTTTACTGCTTCGATATACCTGAACAGGTGATTAGCCAGGGTACGACTATCAGGGTCGCGGGAAAGGCCGCCTTTTGCCTTAGAAAAGTTAGTACACTCTAAAGACGCCCATAGCTTAACTTTAGCATTTGGATAGATTCTGCGGAAGTGAGCAATTACAGCCCTCAATACATTCAGATTAAGCGTTCTGATATCCTCAATGGCATGAACAGCATTAGGGTGATTCAGGATGTGGTTTTTAATAGCTACCTTATCATGGTTTACTACAAACACAACCTTTACAACCTGTTTGCCGTCAATTATGGTGTTTTCATATCCGTGGGATGTGCCACCAAAGCCACTCATTAAATCAACTACGAATGCCTCGATATCTAAATCAACCTCCTGCGGTAGCCTGCTTAAAATCGAAAGTATATCGCCAGCATCAACCGTTGCAAATCCGCCGCCCTCTGTATGTAAAAAGTATTGCTTCATCCCGCTGTATCTATGCTTATAATTTCCGAATGGTTCTCAATTCTCTGCAACCGGGCCTGATCGCCATACATGCAGATGAGCAGGTATAACCAGGTGAATAAAAGGGCCATAAATACGATGAATAGCCAAAACTGTGTTTGCTTCATTTCTTGATCCCTCCTTTAGTTGAGTCAGAACATGCGTGAATAATGGCTGATATAATGAAAGTCAGCACTATCAGGCAGCCCCCGTGAAATACTACCGAGCAGGCTGATTTTAGCCCTATTGTTGCACACAATACACCGAAAAAGGCTAACCCTATCGCTATGTACTGGCAGGTGATTTTGGTTTGTTTGTTCATTGTTGGTTTGGATTAGGATTTTGCCTCTTCTAATAGTACCGTTCCGTTTTCGGCCATGTAAGTAGCTATTTTGATATGCTGTTCAGTTTGGGCCTCGTCGTCAAAACCCCGGTATTTGACACGGGCGGGGAAAACACTGGTTATCTTGCCGTCTTCAATATTCATTACCAATGCCCAGCCGAATACGTGCAGCAATTGGTTAGCAAGGAAAAACAAGCCGGTGGCTCTGAACTCATCCCACGTTTTCGGGGTTACCATGTTATCTTCATTCATAATTTTGATTTGTTTAATTGTAAGAACCCGGCCGGGGATGCGAACCCCGGCCATGCTCCAAGCCGGGTTACTTAAAGTGAATACATAAACCTGTGCCTGACCTCTTTAATTGGATATCGCAATCAAAGTCGACCACGAGAGAGGCGAGCTCGATTACCTCTCTGGTATTGATTTGATCTCGTGTAAGCTTAACAGCAATTATCTCACAGTTTTCAGTGATGATTTTTGGGGAGGAATCAGAGAATACTAATTCCAAATTCCTAACCAGTTGGTTTGCTTGTTCTTGTGTAAAAATCATTGTGTTGTTGTTTAATTGTGGCAGTATTACCATCGTACCCGCCCCGGTATCGACCCGGGGTGAATGCCAAACGGGTTATTGTTCGTCTTCCAATTCCTGCTCAATGCCTTCAATTCGCATTTCTATATCGCCTTTAAGCTCTTTTAGTAATTCGAGTTGGTCTTGTTTTTCAACCAGTCCTAACATGCCATCTATGTTAGAAATGATGCTGGCATACTCACCGCTCATCCCTCAATACCCCCTTCCAAATAGTGCTTTATGCTGCCGAAAAAACCGATGGTAGCTTTTTCGGCTCGTTTGCCTTTGTTGGTTCTGATCCGGCCGCTTTTGAGTTTATTGCTATAGTCCTCAACCATATCGCCGATAATCTCAATCAGTTCGTCTTTTGTCCGCAGGTCGACTACGACCCCGTTTACATCAATTGTTGCCATTATATTGCTGAGAAATTAAGTTGAATGTCTTGGTACTGATTGTTTTGGCCTTTAACCCACACCCGGAAATACTCTTTACTTTCGGGCCTGCGGATGGCTCTTTTGATCAAGGCCATAGCTTCGGTGTAGCGCGGATCATCAACCCGGCTTTCATATTTGGAAAGGCCCAAAACGCGCTTAGTATCCATCTTGCCACGGCTGGTTTCAAAAGCCCCCATGATCCACTCTTTAATAAAGTCCTTAGCGCCCTGTAAACCATCCTCGAGGATTTCGTCAAGCTTTTGTTTAGCCAGGTCTATGAGGTTATCGTCAAAGGTTATAGGCTGCCCTATGGATACCTCGAGCTTTATACTCCGGTCGAAGTTGTAAACCGTGTTACCGCCTTTTCCTTTGCCTTTAGGCTTCCCGTTATTTTCAATAATAAAGGCTTGGTATAATTCGGTAGCTTCTTTGTTAACCTTTGTCTTAAAATCGGCGAGTTGCTTGTTAATGGCCATAGCCTGTTTAGCTATGTTATATACTGCCCGTTCGCTTTGGCGCTCGTATGGGGTAATGCGCTTAATGTCTACCCTTTTACCCTCTTCGTCCAGCCAAAAAGGTTCTTTTACTGCTTGTGCTTTGATTGTTAGTGTGTTCATATATCGTTTCGTTTTATGCGTAAGTTTTGTTTAGTTGTAATAGGTGTTGCTCTATAAAAATTTGCTCGTAGTGCCAGTCTTTACCCAAATGCCTGTTTTGGAAATACAGGTAATAAGCTTTGGCCTCCGGGTCGGTTAGTGGCAAACTGTATCCTTTGCCTTTTATCCTCGCTTCGGTTTTGTTTCGGAGCTTCTTAAATACCGAAAACATGATATCCTTTAACAGGCTCTCGGCAACGTCCTCGGGCTGCGCCGGGTTGATCACTTTCTCAAACAGATGCATGAGCCTGTGTGCTTGTTCGTATGATAGTTTTAGGGTCATTGTTATGTATAAATTGAATTTTTAAGAGAATGAGGTTAAAGTCTCGTTTGAGCATTCGGTCAGCTTTGCACCATTGTTTCATGGCTTCCTTAGCCTGATAGGTGAACTTTTCGCCTCTGCCGAACATCTCGCCCAATTCTTTCACAGGGATATGCGGTTTAAAATGCTTTACGAGGCATACAGCCATGTTTCTGCCTATCACATAAGGTCTGGATGCCGCCCGGCCGATAACGCCTTTATAATGCAGGTTTCTGTGTGTACATACCGCAGCTATAATGCGTTCAATATCGAGGGGGATCGATGGTAAATTTTTCATATCGCTTGTTCCTCCAAATCGGCCATGCGCTCACCGCAGGCCATGTATATTTTTTTAATTAATTGATCGCTTTGTAATTTATCGTCGATGACAGGCAGGGCCTTACAGGGTGATGAGCGGTGCATATTCAACGATGCTGCTATAGCGCTCAGATCGTAGCCCTCTTCAATCATAAGCATCATAGCCACGTAGCGGGCATAGGTAGGGTATGTTTGTACCCTACGGCCCAACTCATCAACCTGCACGCCGGTTACATCCTTTACCAGTTCTATGATCTCCGCTATGGTCATTATATCAGCTCCCTCACTTGTTCAAATCGAAGCATAAAGGCATCGTCATTCAGCAGGATCATAAAGTCGTTGATGTGGTGATACTCGTGTGTCATGGCCCAGCGGTCAAATTTGATCTCATAGGCAAATGGCAAAAAGTCAAGCTCAACACGGGCAGCCCACTCGTTATTCCAAAAGCCACGGAAAACGGCCGAGTATTCGATCTGCCGGCACACCGCAGGCCATTCCTTAGCTAATTCCTGCACAAACAGTTGATACTCTAAAAATTGGTGTTCACAGTATTGCTCATGCGTCCAGCCGAGCAGCTCGCACACCTCGTTAAGCTGGTCGGCGTTTTCGTCCCGAACCTGCGCTATGTGCGTTTTGAATACTTTTAGCTCTTTGGTTTTCATTAGTTGTTTAATATTTGCTGACCGTATATCACGGCTGATTTTGTTTCGTCAATAAACAGGTTACAAGGCTCTGTCCGGCCGCCTACGTCTATCGTTAGCCCCTCCACGTAAAAAATGAGCTTCGATAATCTTTTTATCAGTTTGGCTGCCGCGGTGTATGGCTTGCCGTCCTCTTCGTGTGCTAAAAAGATGAAAAGCACCTCGGGGAAATCTTTGAGCAGTTGTTCAAACCGCCCGTTGTTTAATTCTCGTGAGTAAACCGTCACATTATCAATCACTACTATCTTTGGTGCCCTCCTTGATTTTAGCACGATGTATAATTCTTTGATACTGATGTATCGCTGCCATTGCAGGCGCTTATTTGTGGGGTCTATGCCTATCCGCTTTACCGTTTGTACAAAGGCTTTTCCGGTGCCCTCTTCGCCGCTTATGTAAAGCAGCTTGTCAAAATGGCTCAGCATATCGGCCATGAGCATGGCAAATGTTGTTTTGCCGTTCTTTTCGTTTCCCCAAATAAGCCACGCTCCGTAGCGCTCCGGGTTTCCCATGGCCTTGCGCCAGTCGCCCGCTAAATCAAAAACATCGTGTTCAATTGCGAAGAGGTTTGATGTACTTAAAGCCCTCTTCATAGGCGTTATGCTAATTGTAATCGTTGCTGTTGTTCCTGTAGCAGGATATAAAGGCTCTCGGCCCGCCTTAAGCCGCCAAGCTGGTTGCTGTCACCATTTGCGGTAAGGCATTTCCTTACAATGGCGTTCAACTCGGTTTTATCTTTCATATTGGCCTCCAATACCTGGGTTATCATCCGTTGATAAAAGGCCATCTTTTGATCACGACCTATTGGCACGGCCGACGAGTAATTTTCGCTGAACCGGCTGAACAGTTCGCGGTAACCAACCTTTTTGTTTTTAATACCTTTTTCGATGCTGTGACGCAGGCCATCGGCACCCATCAGGTACCAGCCGCAAGCGCCCTCTGTGGCGTTCCACAATTCTTTAAGTTCAAGTAAGGCGGTGTACTCCAAATCACCGGCCTCATCAACAATGATGATAGGGCGTGACATGATTTTGAGGTAGTATTTGATGTTTTCCTTAACCTCATTGTATTTATCGTGATGGTCAACACCGATGATCCGGGCTATCTCCCGTATAAAGGTTTGTTTGGTTTTGCACTGGCTGGCATCTACATAAAAACAATCTTTACGGGTACGTGAAAGGTATTTGGCAGTGAACGATTTGCCTATGCCGCACTCATCCACGTAGATGCGGGCCTTTGAATTTTCCTGACAGAAGATCACGTCCTCTTCAATGGTGTTAAAAACATCGGTGCGGGCAACATTCCATTTATGATCATTCATGGTAACCCCAAGGTGGCGGCCAAGCGTTATCCATGAGGCGTTACCAAGTTGCTGCTGTATCTTTCCCCTTTTAAGGGTGCTAAATACCGACTTGTTGATGCCGTGTATCTGTGCAAAGTTTCCATCATTGCCGGTATACTGGCTTCTGGCTTCAAGCAGGGCGTCAAGTACTTTTTTTCTAAATTCGTCTGTAATGTTTATCATGTTAATTAGGGTTTAAAAGCGGTCAAACATTGATTTTTTATGTGTTGGGATGGTGTTAAGGTTAACCAGGTAGTCATCTTGGTTAATATCAGGCAATACACTGCCATCGCCTTTAGTAGCCTGCTTTTTATTAGGCCTGCCGGGCATCTTAAAGGTTACCGGCTCCGGTGCTGTGTTTTTGATAATGGTAACAGCTTCTATCTGCTGTTTTTTCCTGCGGCCATAGCTGTTTATAGTGGCATCGTAGGCATTCATGATCGCTTTGGCTGTTTTGTCCTGTTCGGTCATTTCCAGATCGGCACGGGTGTACCGTGGTTTGGCAACCGCATCGCAGATATACTGTGTACCTATATACACCAATGCTTTCAATACGCTGCCATCATTTGCGTCAAGCCAATAGATGTCGATATCCTTGCCCTCCACTTGTTTCATCAGGTTAATAAGCTTGTCGCCAAGCGCAACCTTACCGCTTTCGCCTAAAAGGAACTCAGACGACCTGAAACGGATGATACCTACATTTACACTTGATTGCTCCTTACGGCCGATGTGTGGCAGAATAGCCTGATAGTTGGTAGGTTTCAGATCGGGATGCTGCATTTGGCAAAACACCTCCCAACGGGTTAAATGCGTGTGAATGCTGTGTTTGCGGCTATTCCATTGCTCAATGTCGTTGTAGCAACCCTCTATGATGTCTTCGTAAGGGATACGGGCCACCTTTTCGGTGTCAATCAAAGGTTGGTTGGCTTCTGATCTCGCGTGCGGCCTTGCTAACCATCCCTCCCGATCCTTTTCGTACTCATAACGCAGCTCTCTGAAATACCGCTCAATACGTTTACCACGGGGATTATTAGGCAACATGCTCACTTTTTGGAACATGGCACCCTCGCGTAAAAAGGTATTGGTAAAAGAGCTGTTTAAGCTCATTTCGCACTCTACCTGGTGTGGCAGGTGAAAGCCCCACTCCGCATAATTGCGTACCATTTGGCGGTAAAACTCGGTGATGATACCCTCTTTAGTATCGCCGTCAACTGCAACGGTAAAACACTCGCTGCCCAGGTCAATAGCATTGTAAAACCATGGCCGTTTACCGTCGAGGGCTTTAAAAGGCGGCTGCCTGTCATCTATAGAAATGATACTACCGGCAAACTTGGTTTTATTGTAGCTATGGTGAGGTTTAAACAGCGCCATTAAGTCTTTACGACTGGTAGACCGGTGCTGATAGGTACCAATCTTGTTAGCCCACTGTGCCATGTAGTTTTTTACAGTGGCATCGCTCAGTTTTTTGAAATCCTTACGGTCGTAAAGCTCAGCAGTATTGTTTACTACAACTTCGCAGTATCCATTTAAAAAGGCATCGTAACGGCGGTAAACCTCGGTAGCTGTAGGCTTGGTTTTGTCGGTAGCGAACATAGCATTGAGCAGATCGAGCGTTTTGTCGGTAACCTTGCGGGTATTTTGATTTTTGTGCTTACCGCTAATCAGCGTTAGGTAGCCGTCTTCACAGTATTCATGAAACTTGTTGATGAACGACCGCTCGGCCTCCGGTAGCGTATGCTGCACGCCGTGCTTTGCCTTTAATGTTGCTTGAAAGCTCATGGCATCGTTCCATAAGGTTTGGTTAACGCCATGCAGGGTGATCTTTTTAGTACGCCGTTCGAGTTCCCGGTCGTGCTTAAGCCTTTTAAGAGCTTCCATCACACTCGCGTTAACGGTGTACTGCTCTTGGTAGATGTCGTCCAGGTAAGTATTATCGGGGAAACGGAATGTGCTGTAATAGTTAACCGCGCCGCCGTCGATCTTATAATAAAGCTCGAGCACATGATCACACTTGCGAGGATCACCGAGAGCCGTTTGAATTTCCTTTGAAAGGCTGTCAAATATGATCAGCAGAGGCGTACCGTTATGCGCCCGGCAGGCACGTTTGATTCCATAGTCCTTGTTTTTGTAACGTTGGATGGAATTTTTTAGGGCCTGCTCGGTATACCAGGGCGCAAGCTCATCCTTTGTTACTACTAATATATTGTTCCAGAGTTCAGGCATGAAAGTATTTTTATTGAGTAATTAACTTTAGAAGTCTTGGAACTATGTTAGTTCCCTTGTAGTGGCCATTTACAGTATTACTTAAAACCACTCTGCTTATTTTTAACTTATCTGACAGGAACTGAATTGACTTGCCAGATTCAAGAACCATCCCTTTTAGGGGGAGATTTTGAGGATATTTCACTTCTTTGTTTGATTCTTCCATTTATTTATACTTTTGTAAATACTTACACAAGTATATTCACTATTTGTGAATTAAAAAAACAATTTGACAATAAAAATTCACACAATGATTGCAAATATAGATAAGTCACTGATTCTTAATAAGATAAAATATTTCTATAATTTAGCATCTGATAAGGATTTGGCTGAATTTTTAGACATAAGCCCGCCAGTTTTGGCTAATTGGAGGAAACGAAATACTATTGATTATGATATAATATTCACGAAATGTGAATCAATGGACTTTAATGACCTCGTCGGGCATGAATCTGAAAAATTTGCAGAGCCTAAGGCGGAGTATCTACTAAGGTCTGATAGGAGGTTGGACACTCAAAGGGTGCCTTTATATGATGCCAAAGCGGCGGCGGGCTTAACAAAGCTTTTTGCTGGAAAACCAAACGTTATAGACTATATTACTATACCAAACCTGCCAAAATGTGACGGTGCAATGTATATGACCGGAGACAGCATGTACCCACTTCTTAAATCAGGTGATATTATCGCATACAAGCAGGTAAAGGACATTGCTAATGGTATAATATGGGGCGAAATGTATGTATTATCATTTCTGATAGATGATGAGGACTTTACATTGGTAAAATATATTCAAAAATCAGATTTGGGCAGTGATTACATTAGGTTAGTAAGCCAAAATTCACATCACTCATCAAAGGACATTCCGCTCGAATCAATTACGGCAATGGCACTTATAAAGGCCAGTATCCGCTTTAACTCAATGAATTAATTGAACCTAAAAACCACTTATCACGATGAAAAAAATTACTTTACTTCTCATTTTGGGTATTTCCACCCATCTTAAAGCCCAAACATTAAAGCCTGATCCTACAACCACAAACCCATCGTATACCAGGCCATATAATTTGATAGATACTGTTATATCAAGTAAATTGACCAAACAACAGTTATTTAGCAATGCAGTAAACTTTTCAATTGGCAACCGCTGCTCTATTATTTATAGAACTGATGATTATACAGAACTCGATTTTAGGGGAAGTACGGCACGGTCATTTGTTGGAAAGGATAAAAATGACAATGGCGTACGTATAGAGTTGTTTTATGTAGCCAAGCTATTATTTAAGGATAATCGTTTTAAAATAGTTCTCTCTACGCTTGAATATCCTTATCCAAGATCACTAACTCCATTTGGCCCAGAACTACAAACAGGTGTTAAGTTTCCGGTGCAATTACCCGGTTCTACAGATATAGAAAAACATAATCCGGAAGCGATTAGCATGTGTATTTCATTGATCAAGGATATTTCCTCAAAGATCAATCAGAATTCAGGTGAGTTTTAATCATAATCTCTTTACAAGTGTCAGATAACTTCTCAATAATCATTTATTTGATTTAATAGCTGATTTACAGTATGTTACATGCGATTATAATATAAATAACATCTGCCATAAGGGGGTCTTAAAGTGCCAAAAATAGCCATTTTACCCCGTTTTTTTTGCCATAAGGGGTATTTATCGCGTCTCAAAAAGGACACCACTGAGTACCCAACTGAGTACCCAACTCGGTATCCTACTTCAAAAACATGGCATTTTTGCCAAAAACAAAGCCCTGCCAGTACCGCAAGCAATTGCAGTAAAAGCAGGGCTTTTAAGCGCATTAAACAGGCTTTAAAACCGTGTTTAATGGTATTTTAACGCCGTTTTTATTAAGTTTATGGTATTATGCTGCGGGTATGCTACCGGTAGGGGGCGTGTTAATGGTAGTAAGCTGGTAGTTTGTGGTACTTGTATTTTTCGTTTTTATTTTAGGCTCATTAAAATTTGCCTCAAAAACCGCACTCACACTATCAAAAACGCCGTTTTTTTTCATTTTGCCGTTTTCTTTCTATTGTAGTTTTGGTTATACCCCCTATACTTTTTACAGGAAAACCGGGCCGTTGTATGTATGTAAATATACGGATTTAAGTCAGGAGTCCGAAGTCTTAAGCCGAAAGTCATGAGTTAAAACTTAAGACTTTAAACTTCAGACTTATCCCAGCGCTTTGATCGGACTGCCTGTCCATTCGGTTTCGGAGGCCAGGGTTTCGCCTTTCATCACCAAGGATAAAGGTTCAAGTTTTACATCGTCGCCTATCTCGCTGTCGTACAAAACAATACTGCGGGCGCCTATGCTGCACCGGGCGCCTATTTTGATGCTGCCAACCTTCATCACCCGGTCCTCAAATAAGTGGGTCTGCGGGCCGCAGTCTTCATTTAAAGCGGTATCATCACCAATAGAAACCATATCGTATTCGGTAATATCGGTGGTGTTGAGCCATACCCGTTTACCAATCTTCACGCCAAACAAACGCAGGGCCCAGGGTAAAAACGGAGTCCCTTTTAAAAATTCCAACATAAAGGGAACAGCCAGGGCTTCATAGGTGGTGGTGATGGCTTCGCTTCTCCAAACGCGATGTGTCCACATGGGGTTCTGCTCTTTTTTAAACTTGCCTATCACCAGCCATTTTAAAGCCAGAGAGATGAAGAAGGCAGGGAGTCCCATATAGAAAAGGTAATAGAATGGCACTTTGGGTATTTGTTCCAGTATCTGTGAAACGGTCCGTTCCTTGATCAGATCATGACAGTAAGCGATAAACAGCACGCTGCAGCAAATGATCACGGTTTCGGGCAGCAGGATACGAATGGTTTCAATCAGGCCGCGGGCCAGTTTCCGAGACCAGGAAGGCGTAGTAGTAAGCGATGCCGGGTAAGTGCCGCTATCCTGCCGGCGGGGCAAAGCTATGGCGGGCGAACCAAACCAGTCGCCACGGGGGTTACCCTGCTGTTGCTCAATGGTTGGCGGCACCGATAGTACACCTATCAGCATATTATCGCCCAGTTCGTATCCCTGAGGAATCAAGGCGCTGTTACCCACAAAGCTGCTGTTGCCAATGGTGGTCTTTTTTAAGATGAGCCGTTGGGCACGAATATCCTCCTCGCCCAGGGTAACGGCATCCGCGATAAACGATTCGTTGCCTATCTCGAGCATAGTATGGGTAACGTTACTGGCAGTGGAGATCTCGGTATTTTTACCAATTTTTGACCCCAGCATCCTGAAGAAAAAGGAAACAAAAACCGTGGCGTATATGGGGTGCAATACAATCAATGCTACGGATATCAATTGGTCGGACAGCCATTTGCGCACATAGGTACGACTAAAAACGGGATAAGTGCCGGGTTTGATGCCCCATAAAAGCAGACGGGATAACAATACCGTTTCAAACGCGTACAGTAATATGTATACAAGCGTGAGTGCCGGTACATGGATAAAATAGCTAAAATCATAATCGCCGGTTTGCAGATCCAGGTAATTCAACAACCTGATGACAGGGAGCAAAGGCACCAACACAACCGCCGGGAAAATAATAAGCAGCAGCGTATACAGAAAACCGTAAGTCTTGATCTTGAGGAAAGGTGATTTAAGCGGTAACGGCAGTTCTTCGGGCTGCATTTGATGTACCTTTTCTGCAGGGCTGCCTTTCCATACCTCGTAAGCTTTGATGGTTTGACCGCTCTGCAAATGGCTCAGGTCCTGCAGCTCGCCCCAGTCTTCCACCACGGTATCGCCCGACAGCACCGCGCCGCTGCCAATATAAGCATGGGCGCCTATGCTGATCTTGCGGAATTTGATCAGTCCGTTTTCAACCGATACGTTATCCAGTACCACGCCCGAGCTCAGGCTAACATCGCTGCCAATTTCCAGCAGGTCATTGGCGCCAATAGTAACCGCGCTTATTTGCGCGTCTTTGGCTACACGGGTACCCAGCATGCGCAGGTATAAAGGGTAAAGTGGTGTACCATTCATGAATTGAGCAGGGGCCAGCTGTGTTAAGCGGTTTACCAGCCAGTAACGGAAATAGTAGGAGCCCCACAAAGGATGATCACCCTCTTTAACCTTGCCCAGCAATATCCATTTGGCGGCAATACCCAGTAAAGATAAAAATGGAGGTATCAGGCAGTACAACAACAAGGCTACTGCCAGACCGATACCTGAATTATCCTGTCCCGATTCGGTTTTGCTCACTATATAATAGTAACCCAGGTAGGGCACAAATATTTGAACGGCGAACAGTCCATATATAAATAGCAGGGAGATGCCCTGCGCCAAACCGCACAGCAAATAACGCAAAGAGGGAATTTTGTGAAAGATCTCCTTGTCTACCGTTTTCTTTTCCCGGGCTTTCTTTTCGGCAAGTTCCCAGGTATTGATGAGGTTTTTTACCGGGCGATTGGTGTAAATATCTTTTAACGACGCGTGCTGGATCCCGGCTTCTTTCCGTAACCATGACGAAAACGTAGCAGCTAATAAAGAATGCCCGCCCAGGTCGGTAAAAAAGTCCGATTCGGGGGTAATATCCCTGCCGGGGAACAGGTGATTCAATCCAGCCATTACTTTTACCGCCAGCGGATCATCAGCGCTGATATGAATTTCCTGCTGCTCGGGTACGTTTTGTAAAGCCTCGGGCACAGGGAGCGATTTACGGTCGATCTTGCCGCTTGGCAGCCGGGGAAACTTATCCATCTGGATAACTACCAGCGGCACCATATAAGGCGGTAAAACTTCTGAAAGGCGGCTGCGACTATGCTGTTGATCAAATGCCTGCCCTGGTTTCAGCGTAACATAACCCACCAGCTGATCCTGACCTGTTGAATCTTTTTTCAAGGCAACCGCCGCTGTGGCTACCTCTTCGAGCTGATTCAATCTCGATTCAATTTCGCCCAGTTCAATCCGGTAACCGCGAAGCTTCACCTGGTCGTCCAGCCGGCCATGAAAATCAATGCGGCCATCGGGCTGCATCACCACGGCATCCCCGCTCAGGTAAATACGGTCGCCGGCCATTCCCATCAGGGTTGCCGGCTTGGTCAGGAATTTTTCGCGGGTCAATTCCGGCCGGTTCACATAGCCTTCGCTCACACCCGGGCCCGAGATGATCAATTCGCCCTGTTGCCCTGTTGGCAGCAGGTTAAATTTATCGTCAATTACGGCCAGGTCATAGTTGGGCAATGGCCCGCCAATAGTAATGGCATCGCCGGGTGTCAGCGGCACCATGGTGGTGGTTACCGTTGTTTCGGTAGGGCCGTAGCTATTGTAAAATATGTTTTTGCCGGGTTTACTCCAGCGGTTTAACACTGCTGGCGTACAAGCTTCGCCACCCGCGTTAATGAGGCGCAGGGTTGGGATATCATCATCCATAACGGCCAACAAACTGGGTACGGCGTGCAGTATAGTAATTTGCTGCTGCCTTAATATGTCGCTGAGTTCATCGATTGATTTTGCCGTGGTGGCATCGGCTATCCATAAAGTGGCGCCGGCAAAAAGACTTATCCAGGTTTCTTCGCACCACATATCAAATGATACCGAAAAACCCTGGTATACTTTATCCTGTGGAGTGATCTCCAATACGCTTTGCTCCGAGCGGATGAGGTGGCAGATATGTTTATGGAGGATGGGAATGCCTTTGGGTTTACCAGTACTGCCCGAAGTGTACAGCACGTAGGCCCGGTCGTCCGCATCCGGACCAATAGGCAACACATAGTCTCCATATTCGTCCTTAAATTCCGGAACAGCAAACACAGGACAATCCAGCGAGGGTAAGGCATCACTGAAACAGGCTGCGGCACCAATCTCCTGCAATACGATCTGCAAGCGCTCTTCGGGCATTTCCCTGTCCAGCGGAACATAGGCCGCACCCGATTTTACAATTCCCAAAATAACTGCCTGCAGCCCGAGTCCGCGGGATTGCCATACCCCTATAGAATGGCCCTTGCCAATCCCTTTTGAAGCGATAAATGCTGCGATGTAATTACTCCAGGAATCAAGCTGGGCGTAATTCAGTTGTCTGTCGCCAAAAATGAGGGCGGTATTATGGGCATATATGGATGCCGACGCTCTGAAAATGTCGGCAATGGTTTCGTGTTTAATAAAGTCAGGTCGTTCAGTCCCTTTTAGTAAGCTCTTGGCTATCATCATTTTGGTTAGGCCTATAATAGTTTTGTCTGCAAATTGGTAATGCAAACTTTGCCGACCAAATGTATTAAAAATGCGGGGTTGAAGAATTTAATAACACATGATTTAACAATAGTATATTATTAATATTTAATCCCAGCTTCAACAGACGTGTATATGACTTTGTTTAGGTATAAACGTTTAAAACGGTTATTTTTTTTATCCTTCCGCGAGATTAGCACAGCGATCTTACCGGTTGAGAAAACAGATTTGTCATGCTGAACGAAGTGAAGCATCTGTTATGCGCCAGGCATGCTGAAGAAGATCCTTCGCTATCGCTCAGGATGACAAAAATAAAAGAGAGGGATGTCGAGTGCAGCGATGACAGGGTGAGTCGACATCAGGCTATCATTCATCGCTTTATTTTATTTATATTTACGAAACCTGCTATTCGAAAAATATAAATGTTAAACCTAAAATGTTATTTAGCTCAGTTATCAATACCTCTCATGCTATTAGCGGCGATGAGGTATTAAAAATAGTTTTATCAGTTATAGCCGGCAGTATCCTGGGGTTTGAACGGGAGATCAGGGGTAAATCGGCAGGCTTCCGTACACTGGCGCTCATTTGCTTTGGCTCAACGGTATTTACCATTTGCTCCTACCTTTTAGGTGTTGACTCTAACCGCGACCGCATAGCCGCCAACATCATCACCGGCGTGGGTTTTTTAGGGGCGGGCGTTATATTTCGTAACAATGTGAGCGTTTCGGGCATCACCACCGCCGCTTCTATCTGGATAGCCGCCGCCATAGGCATGTTAATAGGTATTGGCGAATATCTACTGGCGGGAGTATCATTGGTATTAGCTTTATTTATACTTTACGCGCTTGATTTTATCCAATTCCAGATCGATTTCCGCTTTCAACACCGCGATTATAAGATCACATTTAAGGACAAATATCCTTCGGGCGCTATTCAACAGCAGATCAAAACCTTAAACTTGCAGGTTACCAATTCCAAATTATTGCGCTCAGGCGAGCAAGTGATCCTGGAAGTGCTGGTATCCGGCAAAGGGAAACAACTGGAACTATTTAATGAATGGCTGCTTGACCAGGCCATTGTCCAATCCTTTGAGTGGTAATCTTCCTTAAAAAGCCTTTCATACTCCCCGCATTATTTTTTATATTTTAAATGCTGCACAACATGGATACTATTATTGAAAGAATTAAAAAATTTAATGCACCGCTACTGCCCGACAAAGTTCAACTAAAATATAAAGCGATGACCGAAAGCCCTTTTCGTTTTTTCAGGGGTACCTGCCATTTGTTTTATGAAGATTTCCAAGATCATTACTTTCTGAAAATAGTGTCGATCAAAAAGCATTTTTTTTGCATTTGACCAACAATCTTTATTTTTTTTCATTAAAAGCTTCCAACCGCAAACAAACGTTTGCGTGGTATAAAACAGGCAGCTTGAAATTATACTGGCAATTCTGAACAAAAGGGGCAATAGTATCGCAACTCACAAACAACCACACAGACCAAAAGCCTCCAGCGAAAACCGGGGGCTTTATAGCACCTTTTAAGGTAAGGATACTGTGTTATTTCTATGGTGATCTTAAGAATTCACTTCTTCTTTTTCGGTTGGTTGCCCCTTACCTGTAGTGATCAGGCTACTCAGGCTATTACTTATATAACCACACCAGGCATTTGAACAAGCACCATAGCATTCATATTGAGGTGTTAACCCCACGTGTGTAAAACGCAGTTCCGTTTTGTTGCCATATTCAGCAATCTCAAAAATAATTTGGGTACCTGTCCACTCACTTTTATCTTTTACAAAATTGAGGTTACTATCAGTTACAAACCAAACAACTTTTTTGCCGGGTATCAGCTCTATTAATTTTTGTTTGGAATAATGCACGTCCCCAAAACGGACTTCGAATTCATCATTTAGTTTTTGTGAACCGCCTTCCATGTTTTCTGTCCACCATCCACAAACGTTATTGATGGCGTCAAAAACTTCTTCCGGCGACTGGTCAACCGTAAAAACGATGGTATAATTTTGATCTCTCATTTTTTTGCCCTTTCTATTTATTTTATAACTCAGCCCTCATTTCCTGCGCTTTTTTAACCGACTCTTCTATCGGGTTGGGCTGGCCCTCGCCTTTGGTAATAAGGTCGTACAAACTTTTGGTGATGTATGTACCCCAGGCGTTAAAACAAATATCGTAACACTCATATGCCGGTACAAGGCCAACATGTGTAAAGTGGATCTCTGTTTTATCGCCCTTTGTGGTAATTTCAAAAACAACATCTGTATCCACCCATTCGCTCTGGTCTTTAATGAAATTAAAATGGTTTTGCAGTACATGCCAAACTACTTTTTTGCCAAGTATCAGTTCGGTGATCTGGAATGTGCAGGTATGTACATCCTGGTAATGGTAATAAAATACGGCACCCAATTTATCAGTATCACCTTTAGTTTCTTCCGACCACCATCCGCGTACATTATTGATGGCATCGAAAGCTTGGGTTGGAGTTTGATCTACCAGAATAGTAGCTGTGAAATTTTGATTTTCCATGATTTCTATCGATTTATTTTTTGTTGGTTCTTTCATTAAGGAGGGTCTCTAAATTTTTCAATTTGCTGCCCCAGAATTGGTCAAAATACTCCAACCACTTGTGCAATTCATTAAAGCCCTCCTGTTTCAGGATGCAATGCCGTTCCCTGCCGATATCCTGTATTGAAATAAAGCCAGCGTTGTACAGCACTTTAATGTGCTTGGACACGGCGGGGCGGCTCATTTCAAAATTGTCGGCCAGGGCATTAATGGTTAAGCTATCTTTCGAGAGCAGGTATAACATTTGTCTCCGGCTCGGGTCGGCAATTACCTGGAATGCGTCAAGCCTGTGTTGTTCCATTTGCTGTATTGTTGATTATTTTCAAAAGTTTTTGGATAAGTTCTAACCAGCCTTTTTCCATCGAGTTGAACATAGACAGGAAGTTGTTTGTTCCTTCGAAACCGCGATGTATTAGTAGCAGTTCGGTACCATTGTCTTTCTCTGTTAAAGTCCAGTTCACCACCGAGCGGGTAAACGTTCCATCGCCTGGTCCAAAATCCCAGGAATAGGAGAGCTTTTTGAAAGGAATGATCTCCAATACTTTGCAATAAAAAATCCCATCGAAATCCATATCGGGCATCGGGCTGGCATGGAAATTAAATTCATGCCCTATGGTGGGCTCAAAATCGTTCTTCATGAGCCATTGAGCAATTAGCTCAGGTTTTGTAAGATACTCCCAAACCAGCTCAGGTGGATTGGGATAAAAAAATTGGTGTTGAATGATCTTTGCCATAATGCGTAACCTTTAAGTTACCCAAATGTATATGTAACTTCTGAGTTACGCAAATTTATTTTTACTTTTTTTTAAAAATTTATTTTTATGATATTTCTGTGCTGCCAGGAGCTTTATGCCTTTACGCGGGCGTCTATTTAAATAATGCAGCAGGTGAAGAGGGGAATGCTGAACCAGGTTAGGAAGTGAATGTTCTTACTGTATGCAAACACTCCCCAACCATGCGATCAGCGAAAATATAATTAAACCACCGAGTGCAGCAAAGCTCCCGGTAATAAGTAGATAAGGATTACTATTGGACGAACACTGTTCAGAAAAATCCTCTAAAGAATGTTGTTGTTTGAGTTTGTCTTTCACGAACATGTCTACCTACTACTCTTTTATATAATTGGTAAGATCAGTTAAAAGTTGAATTGAAAAAATTGTTTATTATTTAAAAGTTGCCGAAAAATCAGCAATACTATAACCAGAACCAATTACTGTTCCACCGTCGCTGTCATAAGTGGAGATCGAAATTAATTTGCTTGCCCCTTTGTCGAACCTTATACCTTCGCTGTAATTGTTATCCGGATCATCCAGAAAAACATGGTCCATACTGGTGTAGGGTAACTCTTTTGTCCCGGCTTTATATACTTTTACCACATATTGCTTAAAAATGATATCAGTACTGATAAGCGGTTCTAATTCGACGAAATCTCCAAACACCCCGGTTACATTTTTCACTTCTTTTACGGAGGTATAAGTAATCTCATATGTTTCATAATTAGACGCATACTCAAAAATTTCAATATCCACCGGGCCTCCATAAAAATCTTTAAAGGGCGTACTGAACCTTAACCGTAAACCCATATTTTCTGGGTTTGTGACAGGAGTGAGCACTAAATTATTTGATAAGGTGGTGCCATCATAAAATATCTTTTTAACCTGGTTAAATGGACTTGCAGCTACTTCGATATTACCAACTGTTTTGCCATCCGCTTTTTTACGGACCTGAATCTTATCTCCTGGGGTAAAAAGAGCCCCGGTTTTACTTGTTGTGAATGCGTCATCAATCGCCTGCCCTAATATTCTATTATTAAACACAAACTCCAGTGTATCCGTCATCACATAACCCTTAATGGTAAGGTTAACCGGTTCACCTTGATTGGGATTGAGCAATTGCTCCTTTTTACACGCCAGTAAAAACAGCGCGAAAACTAAGATTAGGTATTTTAGTTTGATCATGAATTTTTTTTAATATGTACTATTCTTCAAAAAACCGGAGCATCAAATGATGCCCCGGTTGTAATAAAAAACTTATGCTAAGTTTTAGAAAGTAAATTTAGTCCAGGTAGCTAACCAGTTACCAGAAGCAGAAGTAATGGCACCACGAGTTTGTGCAGGGCCAAAATTAACTGCACCTGAATTATAGAACGGCTGAGTCATACCCCAGGTAGGAGCGGCAGCTGCAGTTGAAGTATTTAATACGCCTGAGGTGACAAATGCACCGGTACCCAATACTGAAGTTGCAGCAGTAAAGCCATGAGTGGAAACATTGTTTAATGCTACCAGTGAAGCATTTGCGTCAACATCAGCTACGATACCTGTAGGATAACCAGTAAATAAAGAATTGTTTACAGTAGCCTCAGCACCACGACGGTTACGGAAAGCCCATTTAAGGCCTGGAGCAGTAATAGCTGGTGATAAAGTTGCAGCAGAAGTACCTATTACACTGAAATTTGACAATGTAGGGTGAGTTTTAGGTAATTTGCTAAAAGTTGCATCTTCTGCAGGTGCATTATTATCAGACTCGATACCATTTGAATCGCTGGCACCGCTGCTGGCGCTATGAGTTGAGTAAGCATCAACTACACCGATAGCAAACTGGATAGTACCGGTAAAGCCGTTATCAAAATCAAACTGATCGTCGTCATTTGCAAATGAGATCAGGAATTTAGGGCTTACTTTACCACCAAAAAACTCAAATCCGTCATCAAGGCCATAAGAAGCCTGTACGTGATCGATAGTAGTACCGCTACCTACACCACCTAAAGTTAAAGAGTTCACTTCAACATTTGGAGCTAATACATAGCCAGCAAACTCAATACGAACAAACTTTATTGTACCGCTGTTATCAGCATCATTGGTACCACCATAGTGAAATTTAGGATCATCAGCCAAACCTTCAATTAATTTATCACCTACGTTAATTACAGCGTTACCTAAAAGGATAACACCACCAAAATCACCAGGTTTTCCAACAGTAGCGTTATTACCATCTAACAGGTAACGGCTGGTGAAAACGATAGGGCTGCTTGCAGTACCAACAGCATTAATTTTAGCGCCTTTGGCAATTACCAATACACCATTTTGAACACCTGCGGTATTTACAGTTGATTTGATGAAAGTACCTGCGTTGATAGTCAGGGTAGCGCCGCTCCTTACGGTAACAACACCGCTGATTTCCCAAACATGAGCCGCATCCCATGTAGTGTTGGTAGTAATATCGCCACTTACAGTAGTTACCGGTAATGATGTAACTGAAGATGGGTAATCGGTAGCAGCAGTGCTACGGTTATCAAACGAAGCACCATTATTGGCTTCTTTTTTACAAGATGTTACTAAAATTCCTGCAGCCAGGCATAGGGCTACTAAAGATACTTTTTTCATTTTGTTGTTTTTTTGTTTTTCAGGGAGGCAGTTAATTTTTAACCCCCGTTATTCGGTTTACTTGGAATTCTCTGAAGTTCTGAATAATAGCATCTCCTGTTGTTCAAGATCAAAAAGAGAAGCTGTTTTCAGACTTAATTTTTTATTATCTTTACGGCTGAACATAATTCACCTGTATCGATCTTCTGGTCTAAACCCTTGGCTTAGTAACAGGCATCCTTTCGGGTATTTTTATATTACTCTCAGGGTTCTTATCCTGGTTGTGCCGTTAGCGAGCAAGCTATTCGGTTTTTAAACGAAGGGTTTTGAGCACCCTTCGTTTTACTTTTTATAGCACAGCAGGATTTTATTTTTCCTTCATTTTTTAATTGTTTAACCATTATATATCTACATTCATGATGTATTCTCGTTGTTAAAAATTATAGATAAGTGATGTGCTGTAGGTACGGCCAAATTTCTGTTGAAACCTCACCTGGTCACCGTTTTCATATTTATTAGTAAAGCCAGGTTTTAAACGCATGCCTTTGCTTTTATCCGCGCCTCCATAATTGGGAATATTTTCATAACTGGCAGTGTTGCGATAAAACGTAGAAATATTATTAGTGAGATTACCCGCGTTGAACTTAATTTCTATTTTATTTTTCAGGAACCGGTAACTGATCTGAATATCCAGTTGCTCCCGTGGCTTTTCATACTCGATGGCGGTTGGGTCATCACTAACGATATAGGTTTTATAGCCCGATTTATTATATGCCGCGTTAAAACCTAAATGATTACCTATGTATTGTAAGCCCACATTATACAAGTAAGGCGACTGCCCGTACATGGCCCGCTTTTGCTCAACAGGAACCTGCAGCTGAGGTTTGCCAACTTCCGGATTATCAACCGCATAGGTAGCCTGTACCCTTGATTTTTGCAGCGTAAGATTACCATAAGCAGTTATATTTTTCAGGATTCCCTCATCGGCTATAAAACCGAAGTTTTTACGAAGCTCGAACTCCAATCCATACACTTTTGCCCAATCCGCGCTTTGCAGGTAATAATTATCTGTGCCATTATAAAAATATGATAGTTCGGCAGGTTTATCAAAACGCTTATAAAAACCACCTACCGAGATGATCTCACCTAGGCCAGGGAACCATTCGGTTTTAAGGTCATAGCTATTGATGCGGGTACTGTACAGGCCTCTGTTACCATACAAACCATCCAGGTAAGCGCTATATCTGAAAAACGGGTTATTATCCATCAGCTCCGGCCTCACCACACTGCTGGAAACCGCCGCCCTTACATTCAATGACTGGATCGGGCTGTACGTTAAATTAGCCGAAGGAAGCCATTGCCAGCGCTTATCTGGTTTTACACTGAATACGCCTTTATCGCCTTTGATATTTGCCCCGTACTTGATCTCCGTATATTTATAATACTCGCCCCGTAAGCCCCATACTAATCTGAGCTTATCAAATATCCGGTTATCCAACATCACATAACCGGCGTGTGTTTGGCTTTTACCCTTATAACTATCTAAAAAAAAGGGTTGAATACCATAACTATATTTATCATAAGACAGGTTTTCCGGTTTAGATGCTTCACTTATTGGCTTGTATTTTAAGCTATCGGGGCCATTATAAGCCAGTACAGCAATCTGCCAGTCAAACTCCGCTTTTTTCTGAATGCCAAAATAACCCGTTTTTATACTGCTGCGGATACCTGCAAAAGTAAAAGGCAGGGTACCCGACACGTCCCAGGAATAGTGATGTTCTTTATTACTGAGATGCTGACGTGAGGTTTGTGATATCGTGGGTTCTGTAAGTGAGCCCCCCCCATAAAAATACTGATAGCTATTGCCTATTAAAACCGGGCCACTCGAAGCAATAGACACATTTTTTTCCTGCCGGCTTACCGAGGTTCTGGCAGCATCCCATTCAATTTTTACTTTACCCAGCTGGTGCTGCCCGCTCAGCTTATTTTGCAGCAAGGTAGTATAGGTGGGATCATCTGCCTCCACAACCCGGTTTGGTGGTTCATTCGCCTTCACGGCACCAGGCCCATCCACGAGATTGTACCCGGCTATCCTTGTCAATGTATTATCATATACATGTGTATAGGTATTGCGCAAACTAAAGCGATTTTTACCCAGCTGCAAACCCACATTTAGCAAGGCGCCCAAAGTGGTGTTAAATACATAGGCGGCACCTGTATTCAAATCCGGACGCTGAATATTCCAGTCGCCTCTGGATTGATCATCTATAATATTAATATTTTGCGTATTACGATAGCTTATGGCGCCGGTAAAACCCAGCCTATTATTTCTGGTAGTGTCCAGCGTTAATAAACGGCCAATAGAAAACTGGTAGTTTTGTGAGGGGGCCGTTTTATATTTATACATAGTAAAATTATCATTCGTAAACCTTTTACTTTGATCAGTTACCTTTTTTTGATAATCGGCGTCAGAAAGTGCAGCGTTGGGCGCTGTATTTCTGTTAGTTTGTTCCAACCCGGTAGGCAAATCACGCCTGCCGTCGTCAAAACCGAAGTAATCATATTTCCCGCGTTTGTGGCTCAGGAAATCTTTACCGGTGCTTTGATCATTATATGCCGCACCGGCAGTAAAACTTATAAAATTTTCGTTCGGGATATCCTTAGTATTCACCTGGATAAGTCCACCGCCAAAACTGGCATTCATATCAGGCGTGACCGTTTTGCTCACCACCACGTTATCAACCAAACTTGAGGGGATCATATCAAAAGAAAAATTGCGGCTCTGCGCCTCGGTGCTTGGCAGTACAGTTCCGTCCATCATGGCGGTATTATAGCGTTCCCCAATACCCCTAACCAATACAAACTTATTATCAATGGTACTTACACCACTGATCCGCTTTAAGCTTTCACCAATATTTTTATCGGGTGTACGCGCAAGCTGTTCGGCACTGATGCCATTACTAATTTCTGAAGCGTTTTTTTGGCGGATAAGCAGCCCATCAACCGATGCCTTACGGTAGCTGGCCGTTACCACTACTTCTTTTAAAGCAGAGCTTGCCGGTTTTAATGAGATGTTTAAAGAGGTATTCTTGTCCTCCGTTACCACCACCCCGCTGATACGCATGGTTTGGTAGGATATATAAGTGATCTCCAGTGTATAAGTACCCGGAGCTACACTTAATATGTATTCGCCATCAACACTTGTTTGTGTACCGTTCCCGGTTTCAATTATTCTGACGGATGCACCGGGAAGAGTTTCCCCTTTTTCATCCAGTACTTTTCCGCTGATCTTACCTGGTTTTACCGGAGCAGGTAATTTATATAAGAGGACAGTATGCTCATCAGCAAATTTGAAACCGACACGGGTGCCGGTCAACATCTGTTTTAATACCTGGGTTAAAGCGACATCCTTTACATCAATATTAATACGACTGCCTTCATTAAAAATAGACTTGTTATAATTGATCACACAACCAGCCTTACTTTCCAATGCGGCGAGCCCATCTGGAATACTTACAGCTACTAATTTCAAACTGATGTTACCGGGAGCTCTTTCTTGTTTTAAAGCAGAACCAAATGTGTTGCCGGAAACATGGCAAAATAATAAGAACATGAACAGGATTGACCTGTAGTTTAATCTGGAAAAATGCTTATTTACTTTTTTGTAAAAGCTTATATTCATAAGTTTACGACGATTTTTAATTTTCACGAGTTAAAAACTATTTCTTTGAAACCGTTCTGTTGACGCAGGGCGGTTTCGTATTTTAATTACTATTTCTTTTGTATAAGCTTTCGCGTACGGATTTAGCCTTTGTTAAATTTTCATTCACAAGTCTCCCCCCACAAGACAATTTTTGTTTTATCGTCACTAATTTTATATTTGATATGACCGCTGCTCATAATTTTTAACTGTCGCATCACTTCGTTAATATTGATGTCAGAAAAAGTGGCGTTAAACCGGCATGCTTTTAACTTAGCGCTCTTCACTTCAAAATGAACATTGTAGTAGCGTTCAAGCTTAACCAGCATCGAGCCTAAATTTTCATCGTGAAATACAAAGCGGTTGTTTGTCCAGCTATCCGCTTCACTAACCTGCGCAACATTCACCCTGAACTTTCCGTTATCTGTATCATAAACGATCTTCATGCCTGCCGTTAAAAGCGAAAGCATTTTACGGGCTCGGGGGCTTTTTTCAGTTACACCTACTTTACCCGTCCTTACAGATACGGTAAATATTTTGTCTTCCGGATAAGCATAAATATTAAATGAAGTCCCCAAAACCTGTGTTTCCATTTTTCCCGACCGGATAATAAAAGGACTCGCAGCATCATGCTTCACCTCGAAAAAGGCTTCGCCCTCAAGGGAAACACTCCGGATTTTTCCTTTTTCAAAATGTTCGGGCCAGGAGATCTTACTCCGGCTACCCAGGTAAACAACAGAGCTATCAGGCAGCAGCATTTTTACTTTTTCGCCGCTTGCTGTTGTTTTAGTGATAACAGCAATTGATTTTGCAACATCAGGCTGCTTTTTTTGGCTGGCTTTGTATACAAACACAGCAGAGCAGATCATTACCAATGAAGCCGCGTATTTAAGTATCTGATATCGCTGAATGGTTTTTTGTTTTTTGTGATCAATTTTGGACCATAATTGTTCCAGGCCTTCATTAGCCTCCACCGAGTTATCCCTCACTGCAGGTTCCTGCTCCCATGTTTCGCTCATGAGATCAGACAGTTCCTGTTCTGCATTTTTGTTGTTGCTTAAATAGTGAAACAAAATGGTATTCTGACGGGCATTTGTTTTGCCCTCCAGGTACATTTTAAATAACCTTCTGATTTCTTCCTGATGTTTCACCTTTATGATTTCAATATTTTTTTACGACTTATATATGTATATAAGATCGGGAAGAACTTAACAGCTATATGGCCTGACGATATATTTTTCATCTCGGACTAAGTACCTTATAATCAATATAATAATTTTATACTTTTCATGAAAAGTCTCAACAGAGTTTTGCTATTGACGTTATAAAATAATAATTGCCCTTTCGGGCAAATAACATAAATAATAGATTGAAGAGAAGTAGATAAAAAGCCAGGCTAACACATTTCGGGAAAGGATGCCAGCATCAATAGTATAAAAGGAAGAACAGTATCCGGAGATAAATAACGCATCCTGGTACGAATATGGGTTAAGGACTTTTTAATATGGTTATTCACCGTATTTTTAGAAAGGCCCATTTGCCTGGAAATATCCTCGTGCGAGCAACCATCTTCCCTGCTTAACAGATAAGCCACCTTAACTTGCGGAGAAAGCGTTTCAATAGCATTCATGGCTATCTGGCGGCACTCGGTAAAATCCATATAACTTTCTGTTGAATTAAAAGACGGCTCTTGTGCGTTTGCCGTTCGGTAAACAGACATCCTGGCTTGCCTTTTTAAGGCATCTAAAAAGTTGCTTCGAACCATACTAAACAGGTAGGCCTCAAAATTTTTATCAGGATTAATTTTCATCCTGTTTTCCCATAAACGGACAAATACGTCCTGGGTTAGTTCATTGGCTTCTTCAGCACTACGCACAAAACGGTAGGCAAAACAATATACTTTCCTTCTGTATAATTTATAAACTTCACCAAAAGCACCGGTATTCCCGGTTTGGATAAGGCACAAAAGTTCCTTGATAGATAAGTTGTCCAAATGTTTCATACGGCAGGAGATTAAGCATTGCAAGTTAAGCGGGTAATTTGAAGTTAATGTTAACTATAAGAGAAGCTTTACCAGCTTACCGATGAGTAATCACGGTACTTGCAGAAGTAAGCATTACACGGGAATCGGCCAATATGTTTCCGGCAGCAAGGTTACACTTATTGGAGCTTTTTAGCCCTGCGATCCTGATAGTATTATTCCCGGAAATTCTATTGAGGGCAGCTTTAACCAAGGGATCTTCCCTGGCACCAAAAGGTTGCAAAGGAAGATCACTCAATTCTGTAACGCTAATATCGGGATCTATACCCGCGTTATAACTTCCATTTCCAGCTGCGTTAAATAGTTTGTAAACAATCGGGTGCATTTCCCATTCCACCTGTTTAGGGACCCTGGCATCAGAAATTTTAAATGAGGCTTCGTCTTTACCTCTCGTTTTTTCGCCGATCAGCACAACCTGCATATAAGGTTTTAGATTGTTGATCATCACCTCCGAAGCCGAAGCAGTTGCACCTGTTCCTAAAATAAATACTCTTTTTAAGTTGAGGTTTGCTTGTAAAAGTGTATTAAAATTTAAAGTATGATCGAAGCTGGCGGCATCACCCAAAGATTCGGATCTGGAACCTCCATTTTTATTCCCTTTATAAATGATAAAAGGAGTGGTATAATTTACCCCTGATGCAATCATGGCACAAAGCCCGGCGGCCTCAGCAACCTGTCCGCCGGAATTATACCGAAGGTCCAGAATAAGCTCTGTTACACCGGCATTCTTAAAACTCATAAAAGTATTGTAAAGCGAGGTAGCCAATCCGGGACTGAAATCGTATACATATAGGTAGGCAATTTTAGAGCCGCCAACGCCGGTAATGTTGCTCACCGCGGGTTGTTCAAAAGTAAATCCAGCTGTTAACTCAACAGAGTCAATATCTTTTAACTCATTCCCATTCAGCTCTGCCAGTGTGATGATAACCTTGCTGCCCGAAAGCAATTCCTGTTGTAAAGCCGCGGCATTTTCCAGGGTTATAGTTTTACCGTTAATTTTACTGATATAATCGCCTCGTTTTAACCCCCCTCTGGAGGCCGGAGAGTCGCTTAAAACAAGCTTAACCACTCCAAAAACCAAACCTGTATTTTTTTCTTTGATCGTAGTATAATCAAACCCGTACTGGCTCTTGTTGCTGGGGCTAATGGTGGAAGGATCACCGGGCAATAAAATATAAGAAAATCGGTCACTGGAATTTCGTATGGCGGAAAAAAAATCAAGCGGTGGCCGGTTAAGTGCAGGTTTGGAAGGCAGCCCATCGCTCCAGTAATAGTAGCGTTTTAGGCTATCCAGTATCCAGGTATTTATATTTTCATTACTTCCAACTGGATAATTGCGGGTAGAGTTATCTTTTTTGCAGGAATTTTGTAAAAACAGAACAGCCATCAGACAAATGAAAACATGGCGACCTTGTTTATAAAAGTTAAAAATTGGCTGCATAATACTATAAAAGTATACTTATGTGGTAACAAATATACTTTTCCATTATTAACAGATAATTAACTTTCAAGTAGCGTCATTGTTAATTACCGACTACAGAAGGTAACCCTACTTTCAATATATCAATCATTTAAGATTGATCAATTACTATCCATTGCTGTATATATTATTTTCAATATATCTTCATCAGTAGCACTGGTTTTAATGCTTTTGCTGGCTGCAGGTTTTAAAACCATACAACCAACATACCAACTATTATTAACTTAAAACTGCTAACTTTCCTAACCTGCTAATTACGAAGTGATGTGGTTTAAAATTAAAATGCTTTTAGTATATCAATTGGAGGGCCTACGCGTTCAAAGCCATGTTGTTTTCTAAACTCGTCCTGCTCGGCCTCGGGCTTCCCTTTCATTTGCCCTTCACTTATCGCTATAAAACATTCTTCCATTTTACCGGCCGGCTGAAAAGTAGTAAGCATTCGACCAACACCATCTCCTATCTTTGAAAATGCATGCGGTACACCACGTGGGCCAAAAACACTATCGCCGGGTTTAACGCGGTGCAGTTTATCGCCCACTTTGATCACAAACTCGCCTTCCAAAATGTACCACCACTCGTCCTGATTGGGATGGACGTGCAAATTTGGCCCACCTTTTTTTACGCGCGATGATTCATACACGTACATATCGCCATCGGTATCTTTGGCAGATACCTTAGTATAAAAGGTATCTCCGTCAAACAGGTTAATGGGTTTTTGAAAGCGATCTGCACCGGCATCCGTTTTAAAGCCAGCTTTTTCCCTAAACATTATATAAGTTTTAGCAATACTGCTGATTGGACTGGCAAAAACTGCAGCGCTTGTTAAGGAGAGTATTCGAAGGAAAATATTGCGTTTCATGATAGTGTTCTATTTAAAGTTTATTGCCGGGTAAAATTTAGTACGGTGTCGAAAAGTTCTTTTCCACCAATGCTTTCATGCCATTCAAGGGTGTAATGGCTATCATTTATAAATTTAAGAAGCACATGAAATTTGCGCATGATACCGGCAGGGACATCGCCTCTTGGAGGAGATAGCGTTTCGCCATCATAGGTAATGATCTTTGCGCTGGCATCGTAGCTGCCCTCCAACAGGATAATGCCTGTTTCAAATTCGTTATTGATATAAGCGCTTACAAACTTCCCTTTCACATTATCATACCCTTCGGTCGTCATTTCGTGCAGTGTAACCAATTCGCCATTAGACCACGGCATGGGGATGTCCTGGCCGGTAACCTCTGATGTAAAATACCGGTTGTTCCACAATGCCTTTCTTACCATCGTGCCGGCAAATTCAATGGGCTTATGCTTACTGCCGGCAAAAGTATGTTTGCCGGCAAAAGTCCAGGAGCCGGTAATACTGGCAAGCAACTGATGATTTTGGTTCGTTGCGGCCAACCGGGCGGTTTCATTTTTGTCCTGCGCAAAGCTGGCGGTGCATGTAACCATCATCAGCAACCATGCATACATGCCGTATGAAACTATTATTTTTTTGCTCATTTGAATGGTGTTGCTATTGTATAAAACTTGTAGAAAATTTAATGAACAGTGGAAACTTAAATCGAAGCTGTTACTTAGTTTTTTTATTTAGTGAACAAATCGTCAGTAGCCCAGGTTGGATTTTTGGCATAGGCCCTCCAGAATATCTGGTCCAAATCATAGTCAAACTTAGTTTTCCAGCTGCGGGTGTTGGTCAAAATCACAAAATTAAATCCATTATCCAAACGGGCCTGTTCGGTCTCCGTACCGGGCAGGCTTCCCGTATGAACATAGTTATTGCCTGTAATACCCCATCCGCACCCATAAGCTGCATTGGCTGTTGAGCCGGTATACATAATATTTAAGGTTGATGGTGTAAGGATATCCTTACGCACTGGAAATTTATCAACATAAACCAGGAACCTGGCCAGGTCGGCGGCTGTAGCGATCCATCCTCCATGCGAATCCATCCGGCTGATATTATAAGCATAAGGGTCCTCACCATACTGGCCGTAATATGTAACCTCCTTGGGTAGTTTTTGGGCAAGTGTGTTACCACCAATAGTCATGTCTGTGATGCCGATAGGTGTCAACACTAATGTTTTTATAGCTTCTTCATAAGGTTGTCCGGTAATTTTTTCTATCACCCGCCCCAATATACAGTAACCAAAATTTGAGTAAGCATAGCTGGTTCCCGGCGTATGGTCAAGCGGGCGGTTATCTAAAGTCCAGGTGATGAGTTGTGCAGCTGTCATGGTTGGATTGGTAAACATCGGGTCGTTGTCATCATTAGGCCAACCTCCGGATGTATGATGCAGCAGTTCGTTAACCGTAATATCGGTAATATGCGGGCCGTAGGTTTTAGTACCATAGGTTTTACCTAATATACCACCGTCGCCAAATACTTTGTCATCCAGCGTTATCTTGCCCTGATCAAGCAACCTCATGAGAGCAACGGAGGTAAACTGTTTTGAAAGGCTGGCTATACGGTATCTATCGCTGATAGCAGCTTTAACATTCCTGGATTGATCACTTGTACCATAGGCTTTCAGATAAACCAGTTTTTCGCCTTTGGTAATCGCCACTGATACTGCCGGAACGTTATAAGTAGTCATAAAGGCATTTACCTCGTCATCTAAAGCGGCAAGGGCAACTTTACTGGCAGCAAGCGTATCAATGACTGTACCCGTTCCTGTACCTGTTCCTGTACCTGTTCCTGTTCCTGTTCCCGTGCCTGTACCTGTATCCGTTTTAGTTATTGAAGGCGTGTCTTTACCGCAGCCCGCAAAAAGGAGCAAGCCGGCTACAGCCAATAATTTGGTAAATTTTAGTGCACTCGTTACGAAGCAGCAAATATTAGATTTATAAATCTTTTTCATAGGTATTAGGTGTTTGTTGTTTATTAATAATTGAACCCATTTAATTGGGAAAGCCTGTCAGGGAGCTCAAAGAGACATAAATAGCTTGAAAAATACTTTCGCGTTTGTTACAAATGCTTTTGAGTTTGTTGCATACTTAGGCAACTATGTGAATAGGCATTTAATTTTTCCCTGTTAGCACGAGTGCCGCATCATTATTTAAGACGGGGGGCAGTTGTTGCAGCCCTTCAGATTTGTCGCGCCTATGGACAAAAAACTAAATTAATCGGGTGCTAATTTTAACGGAATGGCAATATCTTTTCCAACGTCAAAAATGTGAAAAGTAAGCTCTTTAGCATTGGCTGGCACCTCAAAAGTTACGGTGCCAGCCAGTTCCGCATGGCGCTCAACCAGTTCGCTTAAATTTCCTGAAGGTGCAGTGAGGAATCCATCAATAGCCAACCTAAAACCTTCGTTCCAGAAGGTGGCCGGAGAATAATTGCTATTGTTTTTATATTTTATTTTAATTTTCAGCTCGTTGCTTTCTGGTGTTATGCCTTCAAGTGATGAGCCAAGAATTTTGTACTCGTGATCTTCAATTTTTATCGTGGTCATTGAAAATACAGGGCTAAATTTTTCGACCTGCTTTTGCGGTTCTGCTTGTTTACCAGGCAAACTATCCGTCTCTTTTTTAACCTCTTGTTTTGTTTCGGTGGATATCTTGTTTGTTGTTGCCGATCCGCTAAATAAACCAATACCGTTTAATGCCACAATTAAACCGGTAATAGCGGTAACTATAGCAGCCAGGCCAGTAATAATTCCCGGCGCGGTGATCCAAAAGTTTTTTCCATCGGGCATAATGCTGTTTGTTTAGGTTTATCGGTTTGAATTAAGGGAATTGTTATGTTCCCGGGTTTTCGTACTTATAAGCTTTTTCTTTTTTCTGCTGTCCATAATGAGGGTTACTATGGCAAATATGAATACGGCCAACATTGCAAGGATCTCTTTGGTGTCTTGTTTGACAATGCCGTCCACCACGCAAATTGGGCCCAGCACTGCCATGCAAATAAGGGTCGGTTTTCTCGGCAATAAAATGGCCATCGTAAATAATTTAAATGGTTAACAATTTTTAGGGGTGTAATAACTCATTGTACAACCAGGTCAGCTTCAATATTTAATTCATTGTCTGCTTTCACCTTGTCCCAAACATGCATTTTTACGTGATAGGTTTCGCCGGCTATCATTGGCCTTGCGATGGTGATGGCTCCGCGCAGCTCGGATGCTTCCGCCGGCAGATGACCCTGGTCACCGGCAAACAAGTCGTCGGCTTTAAGTATGGGAGTTCCTTTTTTATCGGTCACCAAAAGCATTGTCCCCGGAAAAACTTTACCGTCCTTAAGGCCATAATTGTTTAGTCTGATTGCTGCTATAGCTATACGGGTATTTAAGTTTACTTTATTATCGGGCATTCGTTTATTAGCCGGGTCTATCAATAAAACATCCTGCACGATAAAGCCGTTATAGCTGAACGATAAACCGGTGCGCAGGTCTTTTTTAACGCCTTTACTAAAATCGCATCCAATAAATATCAGGCAGCTTAATAGCGTGGTAAGCAGTATTGATAAGGTTGTTTTTAGGTTTTTCATAGGTAGATAAGCATATTTGTGAAATGATTTGAAACTGCGTTATACCATATCAAAACAAGCTATAATGCAGTCGTAATCATTTCACAAATAAACATACTCCATCCAAAATACATTTTCGCACATGTTGCAAATCCTTTCGATTTTGTTGCGTTTTTATGGGCAAGCAACCATTTTGCTTAAAAGCAATAAGGTAATGGTAAGATTAGGCTTCTATCACCTTACTTGGGGCAAAGCCAAAATGACGCGAGAAACTGGCCGAAAAACTGGCAGGGCTGCCAAAGCCAACCATATAAGCCACCTCGGATACTGTGGCGACGCGACGCTCCAACAGGTCATGGGCATATTGAAGACGAACAATGCGGATCAGCTCGCCGGGAGCCTGACCAATGAGGCCTTTGAGTTTGCGGTGCAACTGTGTGCGGCTAAGCCCTATGTCTACTGCAAGTTGATCGGCGCTGTAGCCTTCTTCGTTCAGGTGAGTTTCTACAGCAAGTCGTACCCGTGAGATAAAATCCTGCTCAATAGATGGCAGGGCAGTGATATCTTTCAGCCACAGGTCCCGGCTGCTGTAATGCAGGCGCAATTGTTCACGTTGAGTAATGAGGTTTTCAATAAGAGCAAGCAACTCCCGCTGATCAAACGGCTTGGCCAGGTAAGCGTCTGCCCCGGTCTCAATGCCTTGTATACGACTGTCCAGGTCGGCTTTCGCGGTTAGTATAATGACTGGGATATGGCTTGTTTTTTCGTCCTTTTTAAACGTCACGCTCACTTCATAACCACTTACCTTGGGCATCATCAGGTCGGTAATAATCAGATTGGGGATTTGTTTCAGCCCAAGAACTATACCCTCCTCACCATCTGCCGCGGTAATTAACCGGTATCTGCCTGCCAACGATTGCCTCATAAATTCCCTCAATTCGTAGTGGTCCTCAATTAACAGGATCAGCGGGCTGCTTTCATCGGCAACCAACGTTTCAACCATGTCGGGCATCATTGTAAATAGCTCCATACCTAATGCTTCTGCCTTTGGTTCGGGAAGCGCTTCCGCAGCCTGGTATGGCATATCAATCCGGGTCTGTGTATATAAGCCCTCAATGCTTTCTACCGCTATTTGTCCACCCAACAGTTCAACCAACTCTTTGGTAAGCGCCAATCCGATACCCGTACCCTCTGCCGAGCGTGTATCAGACGGATCGACCTGATAAAAGCGTGTAAAAATGTAAGGCAGCTTGCCCGTCGGGATTCCTTTTCCTGTATCTCTTACCGTGAAAATGAAGGCGCTGTAAGGTGTTTCTTCATTTTGGCACAGTGCAACTTCCACCTTTCCTTTGTCGGTAAATTTTAAAGCATTGGAGAGGATATTTAAGACCACCTTATCCATTTTATCACGATCGGTCAGTATCCAAAAAGCATCGCGGTCGGCAGTAAAATGCAGATTGATATCTTTTTGTAAGGCAAGCGATTCGTAGGAAAGGATGTGCAATTTAATAAGCGCAACCAAATCAACTGGTGCCCGGTTCACGTCCATCAGGCCGCTCTCAACCTTGCTTAAATCAAGCAGCTGGTTAATCAATTGCAGCAAACGTTCGGCATTGCTGATAATTAGTTTTAAGTTTTTATTGGTATCCCCAACAGGTGCATACAACAATTCCTTAGCCGGGTTCATGATCAGGGTAAGCGGTGTTTTAAACTCATGCGTAATGTTTGTAAAAAAGCGCGATTTAACCGCGTCCAATTCCAGTAGTTTATCAGCTTGTTCTTTCAGTTCGGCGGTACGCAGCTGTACAATTTGCTCCAGCCGGCGGGCCTCGGTGGCTATCAATTCTGTTTTCTCGGCTTCCTGGGCAAGGGCGCGGGCCGATAGATTTTCTACCTCCCTCAGTTTTGACGTAAGCTTTTGATTGGTACGGGCAAAATCAAGCGCCAGGTAAAGCGATAAGCAAAGCGGCAATATTAATGATCCCGCCCCCATGACAAACAAACGCATAGAATTCTGCCCATAATGCCAAACATGAAATGTATCATCCCAAGCGAAAAAATAAACCAATATGATGGTGCCGGCGCCAATGCCGATAAGCCATGCATCTTTTTGCCCGCTTTTTATGACCTGGGCTACCGACCACAAGCCATCCATCATAAAAACAATATAGGCAACGGAATAATAGTCATCCCATTTCTCCACCCTAAAAATCCAAAAAGTTAAAATATAACCAGTGAGGTAAAACAGCGTAACGCCGGTTAGCGCGGCCATGCGCCAACGCGGCAGCCGGTGGTAATGGAGCGCATAAAGCAACATGACCGCCGACCACATGATCAATGCCTTACAGGCAAAAGTTGTAAAATCAGCAATATATTGAACCGTGGGATAAGGCGTTAGGTAAAACTGATAAACTGCCATCCCATTGATGCCTATCAGCAATACGAACAATGCATAGTATGCATTAAGTTTTTGCCGGGGATAAAAAAGAAAGAACAGGAAATGCAGCAGGCCCAGTATCAGTTGTGCAGCGGCAAACATGGGCAAGTAATCAAGCAGTTTTTTGCTTGCCCTGGTTTTTTC
The DNA here is from genome assembly GCF_041355315.1 of Mucilaginibacter sp. RCC_168. Taxonomy (NCBI): domain Bacteria; kingdom Pseudomonadati; phylum Bacteroidota; class Sphingobacteriia; order Sphingobacteriales; family Sphingobacteriaceae; genus Mucilaginibacter; species Mucilaginibacter sp. RCC_168. Next base: position 56,419 of record NZ_JBFUPN010000019.1, on the reverse strand, counting down.
GGCTCGTTTTATATAATCACCTATAGAAAGCTGGAAGCCCAAAAAGTTGGAGTAAACCCCAAAGAAATTTGAATACCGGATGGTAAGCAGATGAGGGCGGGTGTCGGCAAACCAAAGCGGAATTAGCTCCCTTGGTGCGCGGATGGCCTCCATTTGCCGCGCTGAATTGCCAACCTTACCATAACCGCCCATGGGTTTGCCATCCATGAAAATTTCTGAAGCACCATCGTGATTAATGCTGATAAAAAGTTTCCTGTTTACCAGCCCCGTATCGGCCTTTACCCATAAGCCAAACCAACCCATGCCAGCCCATTGCGGCGGTGCATCGGTCTTGCCAAAAACGGTGTGGTGCAGGGTATCCCAGCCGGTGGTGGTAGTTACAGCCAGTCTGTCGCCTGGCAAATCGCCAGGATGAAAAAACCAAACCGAATCATTGGTGAATATCTGGTTATTTTTACCAAAATCATTGCTACGGATTATGCTTGTCTGCTGCGCAACGGTCCGGTTTACCAGGCACAATAATACCAGACACCCCAGCAGCGTGCAACTCCTCACATACCTATATGAAAAAATATCCCTTGTATACATACAAAATATCCGCAATCCTTGTTCTCAAAAATAACACTTTCAAATGTGGAGACAATAGTAATAATAAAGTTATAACATAATATTAATCAGTCGTTTATTACTTAAATTTTCAGATGTTTCTATAACCTGCAATATTGAAAAATAACAGGGCAACTTCCATAAACGAAACAAATTCAAATGCTTTTGCAAAGTATGCGAATGTTTTTCCGGTATCCAATGCATTGCTTTGTATGCTATTACGTGATAACTCCTATACTATTTGAATTGACTATGAGCAATACAATAAAACAACAATCAGATGGACAGAAAACCATTGCTACGCTTAAATCTGATGAACACCACAAATTCAGCGGTATACAAAGGGCCGGTGTCGTTTACCTAATGTCGGTCCCATTCCTGACCATGCTGTTAGGTTTTGGCGTCGGTCATGTGGATCCACTATGGTATCTGTCGGGCTGGCTCATCAATACCCTGATGATGATTACCATACTATACCCGTTGGTAAAGTACCAGCCATCGGCTAACCAGTTTTGCACTCTTGCTGCCCTGCTGCTTATTGTACCCTGGGTCATTTTCCCTGTTTTTGGTGGAATGGGCCGACCGCCGCAGAACATCCGTCGATGGCTGGAACTTGCCGGCGAACAGCATGCACGGTATAACCTGCTCATATTAGGGAGTACACTGGCTTATCTTGGAACCGCGCTGCTTTACCATTGGTTACGGAATAAAGAAAAATTATTTACCACCCTGGGTATGGGTCTGATGACCTTATCCATACCCATGTTTGTCATAAACATGGCTTATTGGGGTAGTTTTCTTACCGAAGCATTCCGGCATTTTAAAACAGCGAACCGGCCTGACTGGTATCCCGCTTTTCAGGAACTGTTCCTGCTGATAAATACAGTGGAGATTTCGATGATTTATATAGCTACGTCGATGTTTGCATTGGCGTTGGGTAAAACAGGGTATTTCAAGCCGGCAGCTACACGCGCCTATGTCATTATCAGCTTATGTGCTGCACTGGTCAACCTATTTCCACCATCAGCGCCAGAACCTTTTGCTACCATGAGTTACTTGGTCTGTGTGCCTGCCATTCCATTTGTTATGTTTTACCTGATGGGTGTTAATCTGTTACGGATAGCTTCAACGCGCTATAAATCTTCTGTTGATGTGGCGGATTTAAAATACTAAATTTATTTACGTCCCGTCTGAGCTTTTCAATAACGTTAGTTTTCCTGCTGTGGTAGCCTTTGGTTCCAGAAAGGCGGGGTAAACAATTCTGTTATACTTTCATCTTAAACCGTTGATGGTAAAGATGCCTATCATCTCGAATTTACACAAATTCCAGCCCGTAGAGGAGATTCTTAGAACACTTATTTGAGTTTTTAGAGACTGTAGAGTCGATTTTGAAAGCTGAAAACAAGATTTCTCCTGCCTGAAATTTTAAAATGTAGATTACCTATTTTTTGTGGTTTGAGTCCAGCCTCAGGAAGCTTTTCAACCTGGCGGTAAGAAAAAGTTAACTGACTCGAGATTGCCTCGTTATTACAGATCAGCATCCAAGACATTGATAATTTGAATAATAACTCAATGCGTATTGGTAAAATGTTTAGGCAGCAATAAGGATGTATCACCGGGCCGAGAAAGCAAAATGCTTTTCTCATCGAGTGTTTGTTTCAATCTTTTGTCGCCAATCGTATCCAGCAGTTCATTTTTCAAATAAAAAAAGCGAATTGCATTGCCGGGTGATTGCCATTTAATTATTTTACAACTGCAAGCTGCGTTTTGCGGCGTATTTATAATCTCCTCTATCCGTCCCCTTTTACCTTGTTTGATGAAAAGCTCCCGTATGCCGATGATCCTGTTATTTTTTCCTTGGTCAAAGTTCCAGGAAGCAGATATGACATCCACATATGGCCTGCTTTCATCCAAACGCATCAATGATAGTTTAGGCGACTCGATGCTATCCCGGGCGTTAACGACGTGCGAGTGAATAGAAACCAGCCAGGGTGCTTCAAACTGCATAAAGCCCGCATGCTCGAAATTAGACCCGTAACGGATAAATTTGAAGTAACCATCCTGGTATTTCACATCCATGATATTAGAAACAATTTTATGGAACCGCCCGGCATCATACGTTCGCGCCTGCGGCGATCCGGTATAGCACAGCCAGATTCCCTGCAGGCTGTCGACTTCGGGGCTTGAGGGCCGGTAGGGCAAAATGCTTAAATCACTGAAGAGCTGTTTTTCCTTTGAATTTTCTTCAGCCAAAAAAATCCCTCCAGCTAATAAAAGACAACAAAGCAGGATTACAATTGCCCGATATGTTTTGATCTTTCTGAGTAGCGATAATCTACTGCCTTCAGTAGAAGACACATCAATATATGGCATTTCAACAGTTGCCGCGTCATTCACTAACCCTGCATCAACTGGTTTTTGTGCAAAACCCTTTCTGCCCTGTCCATACAAATAAATGTAACAGGCATCAACCAAAAACGGCCGTGGGTTCGACACGATCCCATTAATAGCATCTTTTAGCTGACCGCCGGTTATGTCATATTTGCGGAATGGGTAAACGGCAGACGCATTGTTTTCACCCGGCGGGTAATAATTGTGGAATAGTGTTTCGCTGGTATAGGGAAGGCGGTTACTGATCTCGCTTAACATGCGCGCGAGGTCTTCATAATTCTTTCTGTTCGTATTTCGTTTAATACCCTGGCCGGTTGTTGCCTCGTATTTCAGCACGACCTTTGTAAGCAGGTATACAATTTCGTCCTTTCCCGTTTTGAGCTTCATATGATTTTTAGCATTTCAGGTTTGCTCCCGGTTTCGGAAACGTTTCGGAAATCAAGCGATAAATTTATATACAATTCAGCAATATAAAAAAAGATGGAATTGAAGATGTAAATTTAGATTTGTCATTCCTGATAAAACCAATTATGATGAAAAGAAAAACAACATTACTGCTTATGTTGGCAATTTGCTTTTATAACATGTATGCATTTTGCCAAACGGAAGATCCAATAAAAAGCGGTGAAGGCATTGCTGTCACCGCTACTGATAACGGAAAAGTCAGGGGCTATATTCATAACGGAATTTTTACCTTTAAAGGAATCCCCTATGCGGAAGCTGACCGGTTTACGGCACCACGCAAACCCAAAGCCTGGAATGACGAGCGGAGCTCAATGGCCTACGGTCCGGTTTGCCCGACCGATCCGACTACGACAGTAAACGATACATTTGAATTTGCTTTTAACCATGATCTGGGATATGCCAATGAGCATTGCCAGACGTTGAATGTATGGACACAAAAATTAAACGATGGTAAAAAACGCCCGGTAATGGTGTGGCTGCATGGCGGCGGCTTTACGGCCGGCTCGTCTATTGAACTGCCATCCTATGACGGGGAGAACCTGGCAAAGAAAGGGGACGTTGTACTTGTTTCAATAAATCACCGGTTGAATGTCCTGGGTTTCCTGGACCTTTCTGCTTATGGTGATAAATATAAAAACGCTGGAAATGCCGGTCTGGCTGATATCGTTGCGGCCTTGCAATGGGTGAAAGACAACATCGCGCAATTTGGCGGCGACCCGGATAACGTCACGATATTCGGGCAGTCGGGCGGTGGCGGAAAGGTAACCTGTATGATGAATACGCCAAAGGCAAAAGGGCTATTTAACAAAGCCATCGTAGAAAGCGGCAGTTATATCACTTCTTTTACCGAAAAATCCATTTCGCAACGGGTTGCGGCAGCTTTACTGGAGGAATTACATTTACAGGCTTCCGAGGTCGACTCCCTGCAAAAAATACCCTATGATCAATTGAATGCCGCCGGTAACAGGGCGCTAAGAAAAGTAGGAACAGCGTTGAGAAAAGAAGGAAAACCGGCAAACGTTGGCTGGAACGCGGTACTGGATGGCGATATGTTCCCTAATCAGCCGACCGATCAGGCCGCCATGGACCGTTCAAAAAATATACCGCTACTGGTGGGTACCACTAAAAATGAGTTTGCGGCTTTCGCACCGAGCACGAAGGGTCAGACCATAGAAGATGTGAAAGTTATTTTACAGAAAAAATATGGCGACCAGACCGACGCTTATATGGCAGCAGTGAAGCAAGCTTACCCAAATACCAGCAAGCCGTTTGAATACAATGATATCGAATTCGGTTTTCGCTCATTAGCCATCAAGCAAGCCGATCAAAAATCAGGATTGAGCGGTGCGGCACCGGTTTACATGTACCTGTTTACCTGGCAGTCTCCGGTTAACGATGGCAGGTACAAAGCTATGCATTGTATGGATATCGCTTTTCAGTTTGATAATATACGCCGCTGCGAGGAAATGACCGGCGGTGGCAAGGATGCCTATGCACTTGCCTCAAAAATAAGCAGTGCCTGGATCAGTTTTGCCCGGAGTGGTAATCCCAATACGCCAGGTTTGCCAAAATGGCCCGCCTATACGTCTGCAAATGGCGCAACGATGATCCTTGATAATAAATGCGAAATGCGCAGTCACCCGGATGCTGAATTGCTGAAAATAGTAAACGCTTCAAAAAAACAATAAAAAATTATCAACGATGAGAAAACTCTGCTATGTTTTTGCGCTCACCATGCTTTGCAGCCCTTTATGCTATGCTTCAAAGGTGGATACCGTTGAAATACCGAGCGCGGCCATGAATAAAACTTACAAAGCGGCCGTTGCATTACCAGATAGCTATAACAAAAGCAAAAAGGACTTCCCCGTGCTTTACCTGTTGCATGGCGGATTCGGCCACTTTAATGACTGGCTGCTCAAAACACCTGATAAAATGCTGGTGCGTAACCTGGCCGACCAATACAATATGATTATTGTAATGCCGGAAGGAGAAATATTCAGTTATTATATCGATAGCCCGGTTGATCCCAACAGCAAATTTGAGACCTACATTATAAAAGAGCTCATCCCGTTTATAGATAGCAAGTACCACACTGTGAAAGATAAAAAAGGCCGGGTGATCACGGGCTTGTCGATGGGGGGCTATGGCTCGCTTTACCTTTCCACGCGCCATCCTGATTTGTTCGCGGCTGCCGGCAGCATGAGCGGGGCGCTCGACCCAAATATGACCACCTGGAACCTGACCCCGGAACGGTTTAATGGTCTTACAAAGTTTCTGGATAAAATACTGGGGCCGATGACGCCGGATAGTTACCTGCCTTACTCTGTGGTAAATATGGCCGATCAAATCAGGAAAAATGGATTGCCCATCGTAATGGATATCGGGGTAGAAGATTTTCTGCTTGAACCCAACCGCGAATTGCACCGGCGCCTGGTATATAACCATACCTTGCATGATTATACAGAACGGCCGGGCGGCCATACCTGGGAATTCTGGCAGGATGCCTTGCCTTATCAGGTTTTGTATTTTAGTAAACGTTTAAAGGCCAATGGCGTAATGCTCTAATCTATGCTATCCATCCTCGGCTTTTTAACCATTTGTGTCTTTTTAGGATTGATCCGGACCAGGCGCCTGTCGGTACTGCTTTCATTGATCCTGGTACCGGTTTTATTTGCATTGATCGGTGGTTTTGGGGCGAAGGAGATAGGCGAAATGGTACTGGGCGGAATCAAACAAGTAGCACCCACCGGCATCCTGTTGATCTTTGCCGTATTATACTTTAGCCTGATGATCGATACAGGGTTATTTGACCCGGTGATCAGGAGCATTATTAACCTTGCCAAAGGCGATCCGTTGAAAATTACCTTGGGAACCGCTATTTTGGCTATGTTGGTTCACCTTGATGGAGACGGTACAGCCACTTTTATGATCACCATCACTGCTTTATTCCCTATTTACAAAAAGTTGGGAATGAAGAAGCTGATACTCCCCTGCATCGTCGCGCTCAGTGCGGGCGTTATGCATTTGGTGCCGTGGTCGGGCACTGTAGCCAGGGCTTTAAATGTGATGAAAACTGACCCCGCACATTTGATCATTCCAATTCTTCCATCCATGATCGGCGGAATTCTTTGGGTGTTATTTGTGGCATTTTGGCTTGGCAAAAAAGAGCGTAAGCGTTTAGGCGTTGTTCACCTGGATTATGATCATCACCAGGAATTGTCTGAAGAACAAAAAGAAAGCCGCAGGCCCTCGTTATTCTGGTTCAATGCGGTTCTGACCATTATTTTGATCGGAGCGCTTATTTTGTCGCTGGCGTCCCCATCGGCTTTATTCATTATCGGTTTTGCCGTAGCGATACTGATTAACTATCCCTCGCAGGCCGAACAAAGAAAAAGGATACAGGCGCATGCAGCCAATGTGTTTTCGGTTTCCATCATCGTTTTTGCAGCCGGGGTATTTTCCGGTATCCTTACAGGAACTAAGATGATCGACGCTATGGCTTTATCGATGGTTTCCATCATTCCCAAAGCACATGCGGGTTATCTGCCGACATTGGTCGGCGTTACCAGTATGCCATTGAGTTTGGTTTTTACCCCCGATGCCTATTATTTTGGCGTGATTCCGGTTTTAAAAACGGCGGCTACCCATTATGGCATAAATTCTATAGAAATTGGCCGGGCTGCAATTTTAGGGCAGATGACCACTGGGTTCCCATTAAGCCCTTTAACCGCCTCAACGTTTGTGCTGGTGGGATTGTCAGAAGTGGAGTTGGCTGATCATCAAAAATTCACCTTTAAATGGGCGTTTGGTACAACATTGATAATGACACTCATGGCCATATTAACCGGAGCGATAAGCATATAAATGAAGCAAAAAGAAAAAATACGTATAGGCTGTGGGGCGGGCTTTTCGGGAGACCGACTGGAACCTGCTGTTATTCTTGCCGAAAAGGGCGATCTGGATTACCTGGTGCTGGAGTGCCTGGCCGAGCGTACCATCGCGTTAGCTCAAAAAAGAAAAGCGATAGACCCGGCACAAGGGTATGATCCGCTGCTTGAGCGACGAATAGCGTTGTTATTGCCCTTGCTTAAAAAAAATAAAATCCGACTCATCACCAACATGGGGGCTGCAAACCCTGTCGCAGCGGCGGGTAAAATTATTGAAATAGCAAAAAGACAAGGAATCTCCGTCAAGGTAGCGGTAGTTACCGGCGACGATGTTTTGAAATCTATCAGCGGCGATGAGATCGCTATAGAAACAGGCAATCCCATTTCCCGGTCGGGACAAGTCATTTCAGCCAATGCTTATTTAGGTGCGAATGCTATTTTACCGGCGCTGGAGACAGGCGCTGATATTATCATAACCGGGCGTGTAGCCGATCCGTCCTTATTTGTCGCGCCATTGGTACATGAGTTTGGCTGGTCTTTGGATGATGCCGATATCATTGCCAAAGGAACTGTAATTGGGCATCTGATGGAATGCGCAGGGCAGATTACAGGTGGCTATTTTGCCGATCCGGTTAAAAAGCCAATCGAAAATATGAGCACATTGGGCCATCCTTTTGCAGATGTTTGGCCGGACGGCAGTACAACTATAAGCAAAGTGGAGGAGACTGGAGGCAATATAACCTTAGCGACTGTTAAAGAACAACTGTTGTACGAAGTAACAAATCCTTATCAATACCTGACGCCCGACGTATCCGCAGATTTCACCACGGTATATTTGAAACAGGATGGAAAAAATCGCATCAAGGTAACCGGCGGCAGCGGCAATAAAAAGCCATCCACCTTGAAAGTCAGCATCGGGTATAAAGCAGGCTTTACCGGAGAAGGGGAGATCACTTATGCGGGCGCAGGCGCACGGGAAAGGGCGCAGTTAGCAGGTGAAATCATTCAGCAACGATTAAAAAGCCAATTCCCTGATTTAAGGACCGACTATATCGGCCATACATCGGTTCATCCTTCTTCGCTGGCAAATGTCTGTCAACCTTATGAAGTACGCTTGCGCGTGGCCGGAAAAGCTGCCACTGCTGATCAGGCAGCGATTATAGGTGAGGAAGTAGAAGCGCTTTATACCAATGGGCCGGCGGGTGGCGGGGGGGTGCGAAAATACGTAAATGAGGTAATTGGCATCGTGTCGATCCTGGTTGACAGGAATAAAGCAAAGTCATCGGTAATAGTGAAAAATTATGAGCATTAAACTTTATGAAATAGCGCACAGCCGAGCAGGTGATAAAGGCAATACCTTGATTTTATCACTGATACCCTACGATGAAAAAGATTATGAGCTGCTCTGTAATCTGGTGACTGCGGATAAAGTGAAGGAACATTTCAAAGAGGTCATACATGGCGAAATTGTCCGGTATGAGCTTCCTAATATTTGCGCGTTGCAGTTTGTATGCCTACAGGCTTTGGCCGGCGGGGTTACTACTTCGTTGGTGATGGATACCCACGGCAAAACATTAAGTTATGCACTGCTGGAGATGAATCTTGAATTGCCAGAAACTACCTGATATTAGCAATCAATAATTTCGTCCTTTAAAATTGTATTGTTTTCATTTGAGAGATGAAAATTCGCAGTAGGCGTGTCGAAGTCAATACGGCTAATGCATTACATACTAAATTTAAGTTCTTGTAAGCTATTTGATTAAATATTCCCAGGACACTTTTCTTTGACAGAAAAGAATTCAGCAAAAGTTTCCATTAAAACATCGAACACCGTTTTCGGGCTTAAAAGAAGTTATAGGTTTGTGGTAACCAAGATGTTAACTGCATAAAAAAAAGGAAACATACAATTATGTACGTTTCCTTACGTAGCGTTAACGGGAGTTACTTTGAACACATTGAGGCAATTTTAGCTTTAATTGAACCAATGATTAAGGATGAATTATAGCTAGCTAAAAACATATGGAACTATCAATCTGAACCAATAACGGTCAGTCCAATATCTGCCTTGTTTCTTAAGTATGAACTGGTAACTCCAAGTAAATTGAGTTGCTCCACAGACGGGTTTTTCGCAGAGAGCCCTGGTTGAATAATGAAAATTTCAAATTCTACCGGGTAGCGCTTTTGACTATTTGCCAAAGGAAAGTAAGGGTATCCTTCTCGCCATGTTCAATACGTGAACACGATTTATCCCCACGTTTTTTTATTTCACGTCTTAACAGGTGACCGAAAAATTCCGTTGGTTCCTTAAACTTCCAACTTTCGTTTTGAGTCTTTCTTGCTGGGAGAACGGTCGGGCTGGTCGCCGTCATTCAAGACGCGGCCGCTGACGAATACAGAGGTTCATTCCAAAGATAGTGTGATCATGGCGTGCGCTGTCTTGTTTTACAAAAAAGGCTGTCTCTGCTGTCATAAGATAGATACTACCGGCGGCCTTACCGGGCCGGACCTGTCCAAAGCTGACCTTCGACTATCCGATGAACAAATAAAGGTAAGGATCGTTAATGGCGGTGATAATATACCGGCGTATGGCGGTATGCTTACCGGTCAGCAGTTGCACTCCATACTCACATTTTTAAAGACACGGCGGTAATCCGAAATACTGAAAACATCATTTTTTATTATTGGTTAAATTAATAGAATTACCGGCGGCGTGTTTAGCTCAAGCCGGGAAGCGACAGAAATTTATAGAGATCACAAGACGGCGTCTTAACCGGGCCGCCGTTTTGCTTTTATCACCGTTCCATATGAGTCAATCCAGAACACCTGTGTATACTGCTTTGGCGGCAAATCTTGCGATCGCCGGGATTAAGTTATTGGCCGCATTCATGACCGGCAGTGCAGCGATGGCTGCCGAAGGTGTGCATTCATTTGTGGATAGCAGCAATGAGGCGTTGTTACTGCTGGGCCTGCGCAGGGGCCAAAAGCCAGCCGATGACCGGAGGCCATTCGGCTATGGCAGGGAACTTTATTTCTGGGCATTTATCGTTTCCCTTTTGTTTTTTGTATTGGGTGGCGCCTTTTCCATTATTGAGGGCATTGATCATCTGCTAAATCCGGAGCCCGTGAGGAATCCGCTTTGGAACTATGCGGTACTATCTATCGCCTTTTTATTGGATGGTTTTTCACTGATCACGGCTATTCGGCAATTCAACCGCGAGCGGGGCAAAACACCTTTTTGGCTGGCCCTACGGCAAAGTAAAAACCCGTCCACCTTTGTGGTGCTTTTTGAAGATGCCGCTGATGTGATCGGGATCACTTTTGCGGCAATGGGCTTAGTTCTTGGACAACTGCTGGGTAACCCGTATTTAGACGGAGCCGCCTCGCTGCTTATCGGCGTTTTGCTGACCCTGGTCGCTGTGTTTCTGGTCCGCGAGAGCCGCAGCCTGCTGATGGGCGAAAGCGTTGCGCCTGCTGAATTGCGGGAGATCGCAGCAATCGTGGAAAAGTCAGCCGGGATCAGCCAGGTTAGGGCTCAAAAGTCAATGTACCTGGCACCAGACGAGGTTGTCCTTTACCTGCAGGTAAACTTTCAGCCGGACCTGCCGAATCATCAAACCGTCTCACAAATCAAGGAGGTCCGCAAAAACGTACAGCATGCTTATGCCCATGTCCGGCATTTATTTATTGAACCCGTATAAATCCAAAAACTATGCACAACAAAAACATGCCTTTTGTGGCAAAATCCGCCCAGATCTTATTTATCCTGATGGCCCTGACGGCGATCCTTTATATTGGCCGGTCTGTTCTCATACCACTGGCATTTGCCTTTGTATTGGCAATGCTGTTACTCTCGCCGGTAAGGTGGCTGGAAAGAAAAGGCCTTAACCGCACATGGTCAGCACTGGCTGCAATCATCATGCTGATCGCCGCCTTTACTTTGATCTTTGGGCTTATCGGGTGGCAATTAAGTTCCATCCTTAAGGACGCCGGCCAGATCAAACAGCAACTGGCTAAGGTCGGTGCGGAAGCTACAGCATTTATTTCAGATCATACCGGCCTAACCCTCGGTCAGCAAAAGAAGGCATTGCAAAATGCAGATGTTTCCGCCCCGCTGACCTTTCTCTTTCAAGGCACCGGCAGTTTATTTGGCATATTGGTAGCTGTCGTACTGACGCTGGTGTATGTTTTTTTGCTGCTTATTTTCAGAAACCAGTTCATGAAATTTGTAAGTGAGGCGGTGCCATCCGAACAGAAGGAAAATGTCCAAAAATTGATCCGCGAAACAGGAAAAGTATCACAAGAGTATTTGACAGGACTTGCATTGATGATCATGTCCCTTTGGATCATGTATGGCATCGGTTTTTCTATTGTAGGTGTGCGTTATGCACTCTTTTTCGCCCTGCTTTGCGGGACGCTGGAAATGGTGCCGTTCGTAGGCAACATCACTGGAACAACCTTGACCGCACTGATGGGTATTATACAAGGCGGTGACGCAAGCCTTGTTCTGTACATTCTCCTTACTTACGGTATGGTTCAATTTATCCAGTCTTATATTTTACAGCCATTGGTTGTTGGACGCCAGGTTGACCTCAACCCGTTTTTTACCATCTTTTGCATCGTGGCCGGCGAAGCAGTATGGGGCGTAGCCGGGATGGTACTGGCTATTCCGCTTTTCGGTATGATCCGGATTGTTTGCGGTCATTTCGACACGTTAAAGCCTTATGGCTTCTTGTTGGGTGGATATTCAAAATCGAGAACAAAAGTTTCATGGTTTGATAAGCTTAAAAGCTTTTTTACAAAAAAAGGTTAATATTCTACTGTATAATAAAGGTCATGGAATGCGATGGAAGGTCATCGTCTTGCCGATCCATTTAAAATGCCAATATCCCCGCACATGCAATAAGCCTTTCTTTCCAATAAAAGCAGAGGCGTTCCAATACCGGCCGTGCCTTGAATCGTACACTATACCGTTTTCCCAGGAATTAGAGGACGGCTTATAGACCAAGCCGCTCAATATACTCATGCCTAACAGCTTCCGATGCCGCAATGCCGGATCGGGGTTGTGAACGTCCGTCCAGTAATCTATAGGTTTTCCCTCTGTGTCGCTAAACCAAATGATCTTAGCTTTAAACTGATTATTCTGTAGCAAAACCTGGATCCGGAGATTTTTTTGTGCAGACTCCCACTTGCCGCAGATACGCTCCTGAGGTGAAACAGATTGCCCGGCGGCTATGATAGTGGTGAAACAGATAACATGTAAAGTGCTTAAAGCGCTTTTTAAAATTGATTTTGAAAACATAAATGATAAACAGCAATCAAAGTGCCATAGCCGCAAGCCTTATCTTTTATTGTCTCTCTCTACTTGGCTTTGGTCGTAAAAAAGGGATGCAGGATTGGTCAGCGCGCCAATTTTTTGCTTCATTTCGTCCAGTGTCTTTTTATATCCCTATAACCGAACTTTACCAGTGAGTCCCTCGCAATTTCTGGCAGCGTTCATTTTCAAGTGCAGATCCGGTGAACGAAAACCCATTACTCAGTCCGGAAAACTATGATTGTTGCAATTGCCGAAGGGCCGGAGGAAGTAGATCGGACACGGACTGTCTGCTACCATTGTTGAGTACGGCCCAGGTGTGCACGCATTTTCGACATTACCGTTATTTATTGAACCTATTTAATCTATGCCTGTAACGAACACTTCCTATTTGACCCGTGCCTGCCAATTGCTTTTGTGCTGATGGGTGGTATTGTACTATTATAGTGTATATTTTTGAACTGCATACCGAATTGAAACTTAATTATCTTAAATCTGAATTAATCCAAAACGAATTTGTTGAAAAAACAGATGGAGATATAAATTTAATCAGAAAACCTATTTTTGCTGAGATAGATGTTAAAAACGGTGGTAAAATTCAGTGCTTGTCGATTCCTTCGCCAGGAAGCCCATACAGAAAATTAAATGATTTCGGAATAGCTAAAGCGATAAATTTGGATAACTATTTATTTGAGGTGTTTAAATGGTTTAAAGGTTAAGTCCAAATATCATTCAGTGGAATAATTTTCCTCAACACCTCACGAAATAGAAATTTATTAAGTACACGGCAAATATGGGTTTCATCCTTCAAAAGAAATAATCTAGATGACTTTGTTGAAAATGACTAATCTAATGATGAACATCTAATAATTAGGCTTTAGAGGTTCTCTTGATGGATTGTGTTTAATAACAGAACATAATTATGAGTTGCTTAATACAATAGAAATAAATGATACAATGAAATTAAAATATAAATACGGCGATAATCTCCGATAAATTTATTGATCATATTAAACTATCTCATGTAAGTTTTTGTAAAGCGAACCGAATTAAAAAGGCGAGCCATTAATAGTTTCACAGTGTTTGGAGGTTTTGATAACCGTATTCAAGAAATCACACAATTCTTAACTTGGATCAAGGATTTCCAACTAAATACTAACTATCGCGCAGATTGAAAAGACCTATTTTGTAAAATAGAAATAGCCTCGTCGGCTAGATCGTCGGTAAGCCCAACAGACGGACTGGTCAAAATGAGATTCCCTTTAAGATTTTCCGGCAAGCCATTTAACATCTTGTCATCATCGATAATGACAAATTCCTCGTTAGGCACATGCTTTTTTAGATACCATTCCAATATTTCATCCTTACGACTTACATACAAACTATTAGTTGACAACCTCTGGACCCTTTTCGGATTAATTCCTCTTGACTTTAATAAGTCTTTCCATTGTGAAACCTTATATTTCGTTTTATGTGATGTCGTTAATACAACAGAGGCATTTGTTTCTGAAATGATCCGCTGAAGTGCTTTGACAGAGTTTAAATTAAACATAGGAAACCCATCTTCCATAAACTCTGGTTTTTTCCAAGAGTTAGCAGGAACCATTACGCCATCTATGTCTAACAAAATCAACATAATACAAATTTACGACTAATTATTCATCCAGAAGTATTTGATTAACAAATTCTATTTCTAGTTTATTATACTTCGCATCTAATTTATTCAGATAGGCAATCTTTGCCTGAGTATCCCAATCTTCTTCATCGAATTCCACTAAATTCCAAGCAGTCTTTTTGGTTGCGGAAGTTGAATTACTCAGTACTTGACCAAGTTCAAAATCCATAATCAAAGCACTCAAATATCTGTGATGCCCATCAATTATTAAATTGTCGCACACTTTGATTTCATCAAATTTAATACCGTGTGACATTTTTTGACACATTCTTGATATGATGGGAACACATAGTTTAGGTTGTGTAGCAACAAAAGCGATATTATGGGAAATTATAAATGTTTTGATAAATTCAGTTGTAATCTTTTGCACTTTTTATAATTAAATTTATTATAAAAATAATCAGAATTTCCAGTATGACAATTGCACATGTAACAAAAACTCAATTATGAAAAAAAAGACCTGCAAAACGCAAAACTGTTAAGCCAAGCAAGCAGTTTGGAAAGAGCGAACTTGAATTTCTAAACTTAGTATCTCAAATAATTGTCGAAATAATACTCGATGACGAAAAGAGAAGTGATGGCGATCAAAAAGATGAAGCAAATGGAGACTTTTTCTCCGATTAAAATTCGTCAAATATTAAAGATCTACCAAAATATTTCAAATAACTGGCAATCAATTACTTGCTTTATTATATCGTCAAAAACACCCTTATGGGAATTGAACACATTTCAATATATAACCTATTGATTTTTAGCAATTTAATTGTTTTTTTTAATACTTTCAAACTAAATTTATTAGATCTTTACAAAAAGAAAAACCGCTAACAGTTTGATTGTTAGCGGTTTTTGTGTTCTAAGATTTCTCTTACGTAGCCCGTAGGGGAATCGAACCCCTGTTTGAAGAATGAAAATCTCCTGTCCTAACCCCTAGACGAACGGGCCATTTTTATTTGCCTTCCCCTGTTTTGGGATTGCAAAGATATAGCTTTATAGATAAATTAAAAATAAAATTTAAAAAAAATATTTTAGCTGTAAATACTGCACGTTTTAGAGGGATTTCAAACAAATCACGCCTTTAGCATTGTAAATCTTTGACCTGTTAAAGCTATCTTTATAAATAAATAAAACATACTTTATGAAAGCAATCTGGAACGATCAGATCATAGCTGAAAGCAATGATACCATCATGGTTGAAAACAATCACTATTTCCCTATAGAAAGCGTTAAGGCCGAATACCTTGAAAATACTGACACCCATACTACTTGTCCATGGAAAGGGTTGGCATCCTATTATACCTTGAATGTTGATGGTAAAAAAAATCAGGATGCCGCCTGGTATTATCCACAACCCAAGGAGGCGGCCAACCACATTACCAATTATGTGGCTTTCTGGAAAGGTGTTAAAATAATCGAATAACATGAAGAAATACGATGCCATTATCATTGGCGCCGGGCAAGCGGGTGCGCCATTAGCTAAAAAGCTGGCTAATGCGGGCAAAAAAACGGCTATTATTGAAAAACGTTTTTATGGTGGTACCTGTGTAAACGATGGTTGTACGCCTACAAAAACCATGGTGGCGTCAGCGAAAGCAGCTTATATGGCAGGCAAAAGTGCGGAACTTGGCGTACCCGTAAAAAAGTTCTCGGTTGATATGCCCCAAATTAAAAAACGCAAGGACGAAATCGTGCTTCATTCGCGCAATGGGGGGCTGCATGCTGCTGAAAAGACCCCAAATCTTGATGTATTGTTTGGCGAAGCCACTTTCATCGACCATAAAACCATTTCAATAGCGCTAAATAATGGCAAAAAAGAAATCTTAAAAGCCGATCTCATTTTTCTGAACCCGGGCGCAAAGCCCTTTGTCCCGAAGATAGAAGGTCTGAATGATATTGACTATCTGACATCAACGAGCATACTCGATTTGGATTACGTTCCTGAACATTTATTGATATTGGGAGGCAATTACATTGGGTTGGAATTTGGGCAGATGTTTCGCCGATTTGGCAGCAAGGTAACTATACTGGAAAAATCAGCCAGAATTGTATCACACGAGGATGAAGACGTCTCTGCCGAGATGCAAAAAATCCTGGAGGCAGAGTCTATCACTATTTATAATCAAACGCAAGCTATCGGATTCAAGCAGAATAAAAGCGACAAAATAACCGTCACCATATCGATAAATGGTGAAGAAAAGAAAGTCAAATGTACTCATGTATTAGTAGCCGTTGGCCGCACTCCGCAAACAGAAGCGCTTAACTTAATCAAAACAGGCGTAGCGACAGATGAAAAAGGAAATATAAAGGTGAACGACAAACTGGAAACCTCCACTCCTGGCATCTATGCCCTGGGTGATGCGAAAGGAGGTCCGGCGTTTACACACATCTCCTATAATGATTATACCATTGTTTACCGTAATCTGATCGAGAAACAAGATCTGAATATAAACGACCGACCGGTACCTTATTGTATGTTTACAGATCCGCAATTGGGCCGGATAGGGTTAGATGAAACTGAAGCTAAAAAACAAGGATTGAACTATAAAGTGGCCAAACTACCGATGGCCTATGTAGCCCGCGCTATAGAAACAGGAGATACACGTGGTTTTATGAAGGCTATTGTTGATCCAAAAACAAAAAAAATATTAGGCGCTACTGTTTTGGGCCCCGAAGGCGGTGAGATCATGACCGTGTTGCAAATGGCGATGGAGGGCGGTATTACTTACGACCGAATACGCTATTGCGTGTTCGCCCATCCGTTGTATTCAGAATCATTGAATAACCTATTTATGACCCTGGAAGATTAGTCCCCTGTTTATGATAAAGGTTGAAGGCATAAGTAAACACTTCGGTAAAATAAAGGCTGTTGATACCATTAGCTTTGAAGTTCAGGAACAAGAGAACCTTATTTTGTTAGGTACAAGTGGTTGCGGCAAAACCACTACGCTTAAAATGATCAACCGGCTTATTGAACCAACCTCTGGCAGTATTTTTATCAAAGGGGAAAATATAGCCGATGAACAGCCGGAAATATTAAGACGCGGCATTGGTTATGTTTTACAAAACAATGGTCTTTTTCCGCATTATACGGTGGCCGAAAATATAGCAGTGGTACCACAATTGTTAAAGTGGGATAAAAAGAAAATAGCCCATCGTACTGCCGAGCTGATGGAGAAGCTGCACCTCAGTCCCGATTACCTGCATGTTTACCCTCATGAATTAAGTGGTGGTCAGCAACAGCGTATTGGCCTGGCCCGGGCTCTGGTATCTGATCCGCCGGTTTTATTGATGGACGAACCTTTTGGCTCCCTGGATAACGTTACACGAGCCGCTATTCATAAAGAATTTAAGGCACTTGATGAGTTGAAAAGAAAAACCATTATCATGGTTACCCATGATGTGCAGGAAGCTTTTGAATTAGGCGACAGGATATGCCTTATGGACCATGGAAAGATTGTACAATCGGGCACACCTGCCGATTTACTGTTTACCCCAGCTAATAAATTTGTAAAAGACTTTTTGAAAGATCAACGTCTGCAACTGGAATTTAAGGCAATACAGTTGCTGGATATATGGGATCTATTGCCCAACCACCATAAGGAAATTCATACCTCGTCATTATCAACCGATACTGATTTGTGGACGGCGCTGGAACATTTTAAGTTTATTGATTCTGAGACTATCAACATCAGCAAGGATAAAAGCGAAATAAAAACCGTTGGGTTTGAGCAGCTCATGTCGGCTTTTAATCAATACAAAAACAAGCAAGGGCATGAATGAGCATCAGCAAACTTTACTGGAATTTATGCAGCAGCAAGCCGATAAGTTGGCGGTTCAAACCATGCAGCACATCGGGCTTACCTTTATTTCGCTCTTTTTTGCAGTGCTTGTGGGTTTGCCGCTGGGTATTATTATCGCCCGTAAAAGAAACCTTTCCGGTACTGTCTTGGGCTTTGCCGGAATATTACAAACCATACCGAGCATAGCTCTGCTGGGCTTTATGATCCCCCTATTAGGGATCGGACCTAAGCCAGCTATTGTTGCTTTGTTATTATACGCTTTGCTTCCCATTATCCGGAATACCTACACCGGCATTACCGGTATCGATGCTGCAGTGAAAGAGGCAGCCACGGCCATGGGCATGAGTAAATGGCAAATATTGATCAAAGTAGAACTTCCGCTGGCTATGCCTGTTATTTTGGCTGGTATCCGTACCGCTACGGTCATCAATGTGGGTGTGGCTACATTGGCATCCTTCATTGCTGCAGGTGGCTTAGGCGAGTTTATTTTCGGCGGCATATCGCTCAACAATACCAACATGATCCTTGCCGGGGCCATTCCGGCAGCATTATTGGCCATCATTTTCGATTTCCTGCTATCATTGGTACAAAAGCTCAACTTCAGGAAGCTAAAACGAAGCAGTTATGCATTGCCTGTTGTATTGCTATTGTTATCATCTTTCTATTTTATACCTACCGCGTATGGCAGCAAACTTACAGCGGGTTTTACACCCGAGTTTATGGGCCGGCAGGATGGCAACCTGGGTTTGGAGAGCAAATACGGACTAAAGATCCATACCATTGTGATCAGCGATGCGGTAATGTACAAGGCCGCCTATGAAAAAGAACTGGATGTAATCAGCGGGTACTCTACTGATGGGAGATTAAAAGCTTATGGTCTGGTAGTTTTGGATGATGACAAGGGCATATTTCCACCTTACTATGCCGCGCCAATTATAAGGGATGATGCGTTGAAAAAATTTCCGGACCTGGAAAAAACGTTGAATTTGCTATCGGGCAAAATAAATGATTCCGTGATGACTGATTTAAATTACCGTACTGACTATCTTCACCAAAGCCCGGAGCGGGTGGCCAGGGATTTCTTAGTGAGTCATAAACTATTTAAATCCGCCTGGAAAAGCAATGAAGAGAACACAGTACGCATCGGTTCCAAAATATTTGGCGAACAGTATATACTGGCCAATATGTACAGCATGCTTATAAAAGGATATACCAATTATGGCGTATCAACAAAAACAGGACTTGGTGGAACAAAAATTTGTTTCGACGCCCTAACTAATGACCAGATAGATTTTTACCCGGAATATACGGGAACTGGTTTACTGGCCATATTACAAGCCTCATCAAAAACAATAAGTGAGGTAACAAAAAATAAGGATAGCACTTACAATTATGTGCAGCGCGAATTTAAAAAACAGTACCAGATAAGCTGGCTAAAACCTATCGGATTCAACAATGCATATGCTTTAATGATGAGAGAACAACAGGCCAAAAGTTTAAATATTAAAACAATTTCTAACCTCAAACGATATTTGAATAGTAAATAGTTTCATGAATTTAGTTGATTGTTATAAAAAAGTACGCCAACGTACCGAATATATTTGCAGTCCTTTGCAAACAGAAGACTACGTGGTACAGCCAGTGGTAGATGTTAGTCCGCCTAAATGGCACATCGGGCACACTACCTGGTTTTTTGAAACTTTTATCCTGAAACCTTATTTTATGGGCTACCAGGAATTCAATCCTAATTACAACTATGTTTTCAACAGCTATTACGAAACTGTTGGCAATCGCGTAATCCGTACAGACAGGGGCAATTTAAGTCGCCCAACCGTTAATGATATTTACCAGTATCGTGCTTATGTGGACGAAGCTATGGAGAAGTTCCTTTGTGTAGAGCCAGCTGCCGATGTTAAAGAACTCCTGATATTGGGCTTCAATCACGAAGAACAACATCAGGAACTGCTATTAACTGATATTAAATATATTTTAGGTCATAATCCTTTGTTTCCGCCATATTCAAGCAGTTACCACTCGCCGAAGGTAGAAACCGTGGAAACTGATTTTATTAAATTAAGCGAGGGCATTTATGAGATAGGATTCACCGGAGAGGGATTTTGTTTTGACAATGAGCTAAACCGGCATAAGGTTTATTTAAACAGTTATGAAATAGGCCCAAACCTGGTAACCAATGCAGAATACCTTGAGTTTATTAATAGTGGTGGCTATCATGATTTTCGCCATTGGCATGCCGAGGGATGGGATTGGGTTAAAACCAACCAGATAGAATCGCCGCTTTACTGGCATTTAATTGACGAGGAATGGCATAATTACACCTTCCATGGCCTGGAACTGCTTAATCCGAACAATCCGGTATGCCACATCAGTTATTTTGAGGCGTATGCGTATGCCTCATGGAAAGGCTTCCGTTTACCAACAGAGTTTGAATGGGAGGCTGCGGCAACTCAATTTAACTGGGGCAAAAGCTGGGAATGGACAGAAAGCGCATACCTGCCTTACCCTGGCTTTGCCAAAGCCCCAGGCGCCATTGGTGAGTATAACGGCAAATTTATGGTGAACCAAAAAGTACTGCGTGGCGCTTCGGAAGCTACATCTCCGGGACATAGCCGCATTACTTATCGCAATTTTTTTCAAACAAATTTACGCTGGCAATTTACTGGCATCAGGCTTGCAAAGTAATTGCATAAATACCTCAATATGGACTCTACCTTAGCTCATACGGAATTGAACGACCCATCAAAAACAAAAACGAATTTGTTTTATAATGATGTGATAACCGGGTTAAAATCAACACCCAAGCGGTTAAATTCAAAATATTTTTATGACGCCAATGGCGATAAGCTTTTCCAGGAGCTCATGAACAGTCCGGAATATTATCCAACCGACTGTGAGCTGGAAATATTCGCTGAAAAAACTGCCGAGATCGCGGATGCCCTTATTGCCGACGGCGATGCTTTTGATCTTATCGAATTAGGTGCCGGTGATGCCACCAAATCAACTTATCTGCTTAAATATTTACTGGAGAAAAAAGCCGACTTCACATACCTGCCTATCGATATTTCAGAAAATGTAATAGCCTATCTGAACATGACTCTGCCCGTTACCTTACCGGGCCTGCAAATTACAGGGCTAAACGGCGAATATTTTCATATGCTCACCAAAGCAGCCTCTATTTCTTCCAGGCGCAAGGTGGTTTTGTTCCTGGGATCAAACATTGGCAACATGCCTATAAGCGATGCTATTGAATTTTGCAGGGAGTTGCGTAAACATCTATCACCCGGAGATATGGCCCTCATCGGGATGGATCTTAAAAAAGACCCCAAAGTGGTGCTGGCCGCATACAATGATAAAGAAGGCATTACCAAACGGTTCAACCTGAATCTGCTGGAACGAATTAACCGGGAGCTAAATTCCAATTTTGATGTTTCTAAATTTGAACATTACCCTACCTATGATCCGGAAACAGGGGCCTGTAAAAGCTATCTGATCAGTACCGTTGATCAGCAGGTAACTATCAATGACAAAGAAACCATCACATTTTTAAAGGACGAGTATATCTATATGGAAATCTCTCAGAAATTCACCATTATGCAGGCCGATCAAATAGCTATCAATACAGGCTTTGTACCGGTAGGGCAATTTTTCGATACCAAAAAATGGTTTATTGATGCCATTTGGGTGGCTGCATAATTTTTTGAACAAGCAGGCCATTTTGTTACGAAAGTGAGTTTACATGGTTTACACTTTTCATGGTTAGCATTTTCATATATAACTGATATCAATGCCATTTACACATAATGGCTTTAAAGAGCAAATCATCTTATAACCAGGAAAATCATGGTCAGATAAAAACATTATAATAGTTTCGGGTTCAGTTCCGAGTCTATCAGTCCGCCTATGGGTTTGCCCATGAGCCATTTTTCATGGTCATTTTTTTGCCATTCGTTTTTGTATGGAGTTATTCGGGCACCGTCGGCTACATAAATAATGGTCATTACCTCGCGCATCTGATCTGAGTTATTACCTGGCGCGTTGTGTATGGTAAAACCCCGGTGCCAGGTAGCATCGCCTGCCTTCATGGTATTAGCTCTACTGATTTCAAACCCTTTTTGCTTTACATAATCATCAAACAAGGTTTCCGATTCATCCGAAATTTCATGATTAAAAACAGCGCCGTTAACATATGACCCTGAAGCAAAAGTTAACATGCCCATATCCACATCAATATCAACCAGCGGCATCCACATGGTTACCGTATTATGGGTATCAATTGGCCAATAGTACTGATCCTGGTGCCATGGAGTGGGGCCACCACCCGGCTCTTTAAACAAGGCCTGATCATGATATATCCTCACGTTGTCAACCCCCATCAAATCGGCAGCTATTTTAGCCATTCGTTTGGCCGTAACAAACTTTTTACTGGCCTCATCAACCTGCCACAGATTCATGATCTGTAAAAATGCCTTTCCGTAGGTATCCCTTTCTTCCAGTTTACGTTTTTCCGTATTACATCTTTCCGCGGCGCCCACGATCACAGGTCGATAGGCATTTATTTCTTCTTCAGAAAGAATATTCTGAATTAATGTATGCCCTTTTTTTTGAAACTCTTGCTTGTTTTCATCCGACAATTTCTTAAAATCATCCAACTCAGGCAGATAGGTAAATGCACTAATCATAATTTTATTAGCTTTTTTTTCAAAGTAAGCTTATCTTTATATAAAAAAAAATGAAATGAATGGCAGGAAAGTGGCGCATATTATCCACTCGCCAATAAAATTCATTACTTTACGTTAATATTTGCAATGATCAAAGCCTCTTACGAAGTCCTTCAGCCCGCGAACAGTCAATCATTCCTTGTCAGAAAGTTTGATAAACTGGCATTTGACGCCCCTTACCATTTTCATGAAGAATACGAACTCACATGTGTTATAAGAGGCACAGGTAAACGCTACGTAGGCAGCCACATGGAAGATTTTGTTTCGGGCGACCTGGTATTGCTCGGCCCCAATTTGCCGCATTGCTGGAAACTGGAATCCGGAGAAATATCTATTGAGGACGCCAGCGCCATAGTGATACAGTTTAACGACGCTTTTTTGGGCGATGAGTTTTTTAATAAATTTGAACTACAACATATTAAGCAACTTTTTCAAAAAAGCGCCAGCGGCATTTTATTTCACTCTGATACCCAGAAAGAAGTAAAGGAGCTTTTGCTAAAACTGGCTGATGAAAAAAGCAACTTCAGGATATTGATATCCCTGCTTGAAATACTGCAGCGCATGGCCTCATCCGAGGAATATATTCTGCTTGATCAGCACCGGGTAATAGCTGAGCGTTCCCTGGCCGAGCGTGAGCGGATAAACCCGGTATTAGCCTATCTGGTTGAAAATTTCAGGAAACAGGTTTCATTAGATGCCGCCGCAGGTATAGCCAACATGACCACCAACGCGTTTTGCAAGTACTTTAAAAAGGTAACCCGTAAAACATTTATGGAAACCATTATTGAATACAGACTCAACTATGCCATACAACAGTTGGTACAAACAGACAAGCCCATATCAGAAATATCGTTTGAAAGCGGTTTTGGCGATGTATCGCACTTTTATAAAATGTTTAAGGCTAAAATGCACCTGAGTCCGCTTAATTACCGCAAAAGGTTTATGCGCAACCTGCTCAACGACGGCAAAAAATTATCAGCTTAACACCAGAGGCGCTATACACTGATTATACCACGCTTAATAGCATATATAACCAGGCCTACCAGGTTTTTTGAGCATGTTTTTTCAAACAATCGTGCCCGGTACCCTTCTACGGTTCGTACGCTCAGGAATATTTTATCGGCTATTTCCTGGTTGGAGTATTCCTGGCAAACCAGTTTCAACACCTCAATTTCTCGTTCGTTAAGGTCGGCTTTATTATTAGGGAGGTTATCGCCGTGCTCATTAGTAACCAGTTGTTTGATTAGCGTTATAGACAGGTGTTCATTAAAGTAAAAACCCTTGTGATATACCGTTGATATAGCTTCTATGATCTCCTCCGGCTCGGCATTTTTAAGGAGGTAGCCCGATGCCCCGGCTTTCATCATATCCACAATATATTTGTCTTCATTAAACATGGATAGCGCCAATATCTTGATGTGCTTATAATGCTGATGCACATAATCGGCGGTTTGAATGCCATCCATTTCGGGCATCTTGATATCCATCAATAACACATCCGGCGATTTATCGACTAATAAACCCACCAGTTCTTTGCCATTTGATGCTTCCAATATCAGGTCAAAATCTTCACAATCTTCTAACGTTGCTTTTAATCCGTTCCTGAAAATTTTATGATCATCAATAATGCCTAATTTTATCGTACTCATTGTGTAACAAATAGTTGGCTAATATAGCAAATAGTTAGTATCAAGTCGCTAGTATCAAGTATCACGATTATCCGCGGCTTTAAAACAAATATACCTTATAATCAACATATTAGTATCAAGCATTACGATTATTAGCGACTTTACATACAGCACCATACAAGAATGTCTTGATACTTGATACTAGCGACTTGATACCAAATTATGCTATTTTTAATTTTATAGTGGTAAACGTGCCAGCCGTGGGTTTGCTTATAATGTTAATTTCGCCGTTGATGAGCTGTACACGGCTTTCGAGGTTCTTGATACCAAACCCATGTTTTACTTCATTTAGCTTAAACCCAACACCATTATCCTTAAATTCCATGATCATAAAATCGCCTTCCTGCTTTACCGAAAGGTGGATAATGGTGGCATCCGCATGTTTAATGGCATTACCAAAAAGCTCCTGGGCTATACGGTATAACGCCAGCTCAACTTCATTTGGAAAGCGCTGATCGGCTATTTTTTTTTCGAACCTTACTTTGATACGGGTGGCTTGTTCTACCTTATTGCCCAGGGCTTCCAGGGCTATCAAAAAACCATAGTCGGTAAGCACGGGGGGCAAAACATTGTGGATAATGTTGCGTATTTCCTGGATACTTTCGTCAATAAGTCTCCGGGTATCGGCCAGCAGGGGCTGGGAACTTTCGCTGATGCAATTTTTATCCAACCGGTGCATATTAAGCTTAATGGCTGATAATACCTGCCCCACACTATCATGCAAATCTTCGGCAAGGCGCTTGCGTTCGCTCTCCTGTGTTTCAAAAACAGCGTTCATCAAATCGCCTTGCCGCTGATCATGCAGCTTTCGTAATTCTACCTGACTCTTTATCATTTTACGCTGATAAATGATCACGAAGAAAAACAGGCAAGTAATTAATATAACAACCACTAATGTCCCGATAATGAGTACCGGGATCAGGTTGTTTTCTGGGGCTTGCAAAGTAATCCTATTGAGTATAATAAATTAGCAATTATATTGGTTGAACTGTGAATAATAAAAATATTAGGCCTTAGATCTTTAGGGATTTGATTAAACAGCATAAATAAAAAGATATTTACCGCCGAATAAAACAATATACCAGCATTTATCCAAAACCACCCTTGTTTTTCGATATATACATATTCTTGTCGGTTTAAAAGCTGATAAAAATATACCAAAGATAATATGATGAGAAAAATACTTAAAGCAGTATTTGAAATAGTTGGATACGACAATAATTTTAAAGAATTATATAAAAAGGCAATCAACGTCACTACTGCCAGTATCAGGGTTATCTTTTTTAATATTGAATTTAAAATTAAATGGTAATATATAACACTATAAAATCCGAGACTGACAAATAAATACAAATGAACGAATGGCATATCGTTCAAACTATTATTTCCTGCATTTAATGCAATCCAAAAGCCCTGGTCAAACAAAAACGACACAAAAAAATAAGCGGCTGCTATTTTTAATATGCTATCCATCTGCCTATAATTAAATAGTGCGGCAAGTACTGGAATTGCGCCGGATATAACAGAAAGCATTGTAAATATAAATCCCATTTATGTGCTGTTATTTTATACTGGTCCTTCTACCTCGATCAATAACCACCAGTCAATGCATTTGAAGGACATCCGGCTGTTCCAGGGCATGGCGCTGATTGATCACCTACACTGTTACCATCTTGCTGAGCTGCCATCAATTTATATGTTTTTTCGTGCGTTGAAAAAGTTGTGGACATCACCGTTTCACCTTTCGTATCATGCGGCAGCATATCTTCCCCATCTTCAGTGACACCCGATATTACAAAGCGCATATCGCCATCGGCGTGAGCAATCGTTTTGATAAAGAAATTGCCTATGGCTACAAAAAAACGCTGAAAACCGGTTAACTGTTGCCTGTTGGCATAATAAATACGGAGAGCAAGGCAGCCCGGCTGTGCAAGGATCTTATTGACAATAACCTGCCCGAAAAGTTGAGAAATAGCAGACCCTTTGGGACTACGATGCCTGTGATTGGCAGTATATAATGCAGCCTCATCAAGGCTTATAACGGCGCCTTCGTTGCCGGTGATAACACCTCTTGCTTGTTGTGTTCCAGTTGCTGTAGTTGTTGTTTCCATGATTTTAATTAATAGGGTTTGGGATTAGACGATAAAACTAACATTAATTAGTAATTAATTCAACAAGTTGAGGTTGAGACCTAAAACTTATCCCCTTATTAACAATCACGTAACGAACTCATAAACAGTAAATAACGAATTTCAACCAGGCAAGAGACGCTCTAATATCACGTAATTTTACGTGTCAAAAACTGTAATATTACGCGGGGTATATTATATGCATATATCATGCAATATAAAGTATTTATGATAAACACTTATGCAATCGATGCAATAATTATTAACAATACTTAGGCAAACATTGTCCATATTGATTTTATTATTTAGGTTTATGCTAACTATTAACTGATCCTATAAAATAAGGGTGATGCTTTACGGCATTGCCCTTTTACATTTTATAAGTCTCATATTAAAATATCGCTTCGGCGATACGTTTAGTTGGGCCGGCGTTGCTCATGGTATAAAAATGCAGTACAGGTACGCCAAATTTCACCAGCTCTTTACACTGGTTAATCATCCACTCAATACCCATATCTTTTACGTCTTTTTCCGACTTACAGCCATGAATAGCATCACACAGATCCTCCGGCATATCAATATGGAAAGTTTTTGACAGGTTAACCAATTGTTTTGATGTGGTGATAGGTTTTAAACCCGGTATAATAGGCACATTAATGCCGTTGGCGCGGCAGTTGTTTACAAAATCAAAATATTTCTGATTATCAAAAAACATTTGGGTAACAATAAAATTGGCGCCCATATCTACCTTTTGTTTCAGGTATTTAAAATCGGTTTTCAGGTTGGGGGCTTCAAAATGTTTTTCGGGATAGCCCGCCACCCCAATACAGAAATTAGTTTTGGCGATGTTATCATAATCCTCATGCAAATAAATACCGTTGTTCATGTTCACTACCTGCTGCAGCAGATCGGTAGCATAAGCATGACCATTGGGAGTTGGTACAAAGGACGAATCGCTGTTACGGGCATCACCTCGTAATACCAGTACATTCTCTATACCCAAAAATTCCAGTTCGATGAGCGCGTTCTCCGTTTCATCGCGGGTGAAACCACCACAAAGCAAATGCGGAACGGTATCTACCTTATACCGGTTCATGATAGCCGCGCAAATAGCAATAGTGCCGGGGCGTTTACGATAGCTCAGTTTTTCCAACAAACCATTGGGATGCTGCTTATAAATATAATCCTCACGCAGCGAAGTCACATCAATAAACGGCGGTTTAAATTCCATTAAGGGGTCAATAGCATTGTAAATGCCTTGTATGCTTTGTCCTTTTAAAGGTGGTATCAGTTCAAAAGAAAAAAGTGTTTTACCGTTTGCGTTCTTGATGTGGTCTGTAATTTTCATCTATGGTTCGGGTTGCGAGGCTCGGGTTGCGTGAAGCCTCCCTATTTTGTTAAATTTGATTTATAATAATTAATAAGACCTGCTAATAATCTTCTTACTTTTTCGAGTTGAGTTAATAAAATATCCAAGGTCTCTTTATCTATAAAATTAAGATCAAAAGAAAGGTAAAATTGTGTTTCTAATTCGTAGGCAGAACCTCGGGCGATATAAAAAAACTGCAAAGAATCCTTACCATGGTTTCTTCCTGAACCTTCCGCGATATTAGATGGAATAGAAATTGCCGCACGTTTTATTTGCGATTGCAGAGCAAAAATTTCATCTTTTGGAAACTTGCTCATACTTGTATAAACAAGCTTAGCTAAAACTCTAGCTTCTTTCCAGGCATCCAGGTCGGTATAAATCATTCTGTCTTTTTCCACGAACCCCGCAACGCGAGCCTCGTACCTTATTTAATAGTTAATATTTGGACCAAGCCAACGTTCAATCGTTTCGAGATCCATGTTCTTACGAGTAGCATAATCTACTACCTGATCTTTGCTGATCTTACCCAGGCCAAAGTACCGGGCTTGCGGATGCGCGAAATAGAAACCGCTTACGGACGCCGCCGGCATCATGGCCAAACTTTCGGTGAGGTGCATGTGGGCATTGTCTTCGGCTTTTAACAGCTCAAACAAAGTGGTTTTCTCAGTATGATCCGGACAAGCGGGATATCCAGGTGCCGGACGAATACCTTGGTATTCTTCCTTAATCAGGTCTTCGTTACTTAACTGCTCGCCCTTTGAATAGCCCCAGTGCTCTTTGCGCACCAGTTCGTGCATCTTTTCGGCGAAGGCTTCTGCAAGTCGGTCAGCAAGGGCTTTGGCCATGATGCTGTTATAATCATCGTGGTCGCGCTCAAATTCGGCTACCAGTTCATCGCAACCTATACCTGTTGTAACGGCAAAGCCCCCCATATAATCGGGCACACCGCTTTCTTTTGGGGCGATAAAATCAGACAGGGCATAATATGGTTCGCCTTTCATTTTTTCGGTTTGCTGGCGCAGGGTATGTATGCGGGTTAACAATTGCGTACGACTTTCGTCGGTGTACAGTTCAATATCATCACCCACACTGTTGGCCGGCCAAAAACCGATTACACCGCTGGCTTTTAATAGTTTCTGATCCACTATTTTTTTCAGCAGTTCCTGCGCATCATCAAATAGTTTTTTAGCTTCATCGCCCACAAACTTATCGGCAAATATTTTCGGGTAGCTGCCTCGCAGTTCCCAGGTATGGAAAAACGGCGTCCAGTCGATGTAGGGGACCAGTTCTTCCAGTGGGTATGATTCAAATACTTTTGTGCCGGTGAATGTTGGTTTTATAGCCACGTCGCCATCCAGACTGATCTGAAATTTTGATTTACGGGCATCATCAATGGTTACAAAACGTTTGTCTGATTTTTTGTTTAGGTGCGCTTCCCGGGCTTTGGCATACTCCTCCTTAATACCCTGAATGTAGGCATCCCGGTTATCCTTACTCATTAAATTGCTGCACATGGTAACACTTCGCGAAGCGTCTATGCCATGTATCACCGGTCCGGAATAATTCGGATCAATCTTTACCGCCGCGTGTATCCGCGATGTTGTGGCGCCCCCTACAATCAGCGGAATAGTAAAACCGTTCCGCTCCATTTCCTTGGCAAAATGCACCATTTCATCCAGCGATGGAGTGATCAGTCCGCTCAAGCCAATAATGTCCACATTCTGAGCTTTGGCTTCCTCGATGATCTTCTGTGCGGGCACCATTACTCCCAAGTCAATGATTTCGAAGTTATTACAAGCCAAAACTACGCCTACTATATTTTTTCCGATGTCATGCACATCGCCTTTAACAGTAGCCATTAATATTTTACCGGCATTGGCCCGGTTGCCGCTTGAGTCTTCACCGGCATCAATAACCCGTTGTTTTTCGAGTTCGATGAAGGGCAGCAGGTAGGCTACAGCCTTTTTCATTACCCTGGCCGATTTTACTACCTGGGGCAAAAACATTTTACCGGCGCCAAACAGGTCGCCCACGATGTTCATGCCATCCATTAACGGCCCTTCTATTACTTCCAACGGTTTGCTGTAGGCCAGGCGGGCTTCTTCCACATCGTCATCCAGGTATTCGATGATACCCTTTACCAATGCGTGTGAAAGCCGCTCCTGAACGGTACCTTTGCGCCATTCTTCGTCGCGTACTACTTCTTTGCCTTTACTTTTAATGGTGTCGGCATATTCTACCAGGCGTTCGGTGGCATCATCGCGACGATTCAGCAATACATCCTCTACCAGCTCCAACAGGGTCTTATCAATTTCCTGGTAAACCTCCAGCATACCGGCATTCACAATCCCCATATCCATACCCGCCCTGATGGCGTGATACAGAAATGCCGAGTGCATAGCCTCGCGCACTACATTGTTCCCCCTAAAGGAGAACGAAATATTACTTACCCCACCGCTCACTTTGGCATGAGGCAGATTTTGTTTTATCCAGCGGGTAGCTTCAATAAAGTCTACAGCGTAGTTATTATGCTCTTCGAGACCGGTGGCTACGGTTAATATATTGGGGTCGAATATAATGTCCTGTGGCGGGAAACCCACCTCATTCACCAGGATATCATAGGAGCGTTTGCAGATCTCGATACGGCGCTGCAGGGAGTCGGCCTGACCGGTTTCGTCAAATGCCATTACAACTGTAGCGGCACCATAGCTTAATATTTTACGGGCATGCTCTTTAAATTTATCTTCACCCTCTTTCAGCGAGATGGAGTTTACGATACCTTTACCCTGGATACATTTTAAACCGGCTTCAATAACCGTCCATTTGGAGGAGTCGATCATGATGGGCAATTTGGCAATATCGGGCTCAGAAGCTACCAGGTTCAGGAATTTCACCATCACCGCTTCCGAATCGATCATACCCTCATCCATATTGATATCGATCACCTGGGCGCCGCCTTCTACCTGTTGCAGGGCCACGGCAAGGGCCGCTTCATAATCTTCGGCCAGGATCAGTTTGGAGAATTTGGGCGAACCGGTAATGTTGGTACGCTCACCCACATTCACAAAAATACTCTCGGGAGTTATGGTAACGGCCTCCAATCCGCTCAATCGCAGATGCGGTTCAACCGTTGGAACTATTCTTGGCGGGTATTTGGCCGCCTTTTCGGCAATACATTGAATGTGCTCTGGTGTAGTACCACAACAACCGCCTACAATATTTACCAGACCGGCTTTTATAAAATCGTCGACCTGATGGGCAGTTTCGTGTGCGGTTTCATCATACTGACCAAACTCATTGGGTAATCCAGCATTTGGATAAGCAGATATAAATACATCAGCTTTTTCGGAAAGCTCGGCCAGGTGAGGGCGCATTTCTTTGGCACCCAAAGCGCAATTTAAACCTACCGAAAGCAGGTTGGCATGCCGTACCGAATTCCAGAAAGCCTCAACCGTTTGGCCAGACAGCGTACGACCCGAAGCATCGGTTATAGTACCAGAGATCATGATAGGCAAATGCTTACCCGACTCATTTGCATAGCGATTGATGGCAAATAATGCAGCTTTAGCATTCAGCGTATCAAATATGGTTTCTACCAGCAGCAGGTCGCTTCCGCCATCAACCAAGCCACGCACCTGGTCATAATAGGCGTCGGCCAGGTCATCAAATGTTACGGCCCGATATCCCGGATCGTTTACATCGGGCGATAGCGAGGCGGTACGGTTGGTTGGCCCAATTGCACCGGCCACAAAACGGGGTTTAGCCGGATTTTTGGCTGTATACTCCTGAGCCACTTCACGGGCCAGGCGTGCGCCTTCATAGCTCAGCTCATAGGCCAGCTCTTCCAGCTTATAATCGGCCAGGGAAATTACTTGCGTGCTGAAGGTGTTCGTCTCAATAATATCAGCACCGGCATCCAGGTATTCGGCATGTATGGCCTTGATAATATCCGGGCGGGTGATGTTCAGAAGGTCATTATTTCCCTGCAGATCAGAGCTATGATCTTTAAAACGCTCGCCACGAAAATCCTGCTCGGATAATTGATACCGTTGTATCATGGTACCCATTGCCCCGTCAATTACCAGTATGCGTTTCTCTAATTCTTTTCTAATATCCATGTTTGAGATGTGAGATATGAGATTTGAGATTTGAGATCAGGACAAACCCTTGATCTTAAGCTCATTTCCCTATCTAATAAACAAGGTACTAAATGTGATAAACGCAAAAGCTGAAGCTGTCTCATATCTCACATCTAATATCTCAAATCTAAAAAATACAGCTTATCTCGAAAAGTCGGGTATGTGACTGACTTTCGCTTATCTTTCCCAACCTATTGTGTATTTGTTGAGTAGAATGTAGCACCTTGTATAGTACAGGTTGCTAAGACATCGCAGGGTCTAATCCCTCCGCCTTTCTCTATAAGCAATGCAAAGGTGCACAATAAAGCTTTAATATGCAATAGTTTTAGCCCGCCAATTGTGTACTTTATACGTGTTTACAATTGCATGAATATTCTGAGGTACGACATTAGGCATTATCTAATGGAAACAAGCCGGCGGACGGATGGAAAAACTTTTTAAACCTTAAATTTTAACACTTTTCGGACTAAACAGGGGCAAAACAAGCTCAAAAACTGTTTAAAACGCGCTCAAAACCATCGATTTTAACACTTTTTAACAAATTTTTGATGGGTTTTGAAAAGTTTAAAAAGTTTTAATTTATTGCCTGTCAAATAACAAAATACCAAACGATTGATTTTAGGACCCGGCTTTACTTTAACTAAACAGCCCGGCTCTCTTTTCAGAGAGCCGGGCTGTTGTATACTTTTTTGTTAGCTATTATCTTCTTCTGCCGAATAAACGCAGAATCATCAGAAAAAGGTTGATGAAATCAAGATATAAGGTTAAGCCGCCCATCAATGCCATTTTTGAGGCCGATGCATCACCGTATTCTAAACCTGCGCCAATACGTTTTAATTTCTGTACGTCATAAGCGGTTAAGCCTACAAATACAGCTACACCTACATAGCTAATGACATAATCTAAGCCACTGCTGTGCATAAACATATTAAGTAAAGATGCTACGATAATACCAATCAGTCCCATCATCAGGATTGGGCCATATTTGGTCAAATCGGTATTAGTAGTATAACCGGCGATAGCCATTACACCAAATACTACCGATGTGGTAATAAATACGCCTAAAACCGAGCCTGCAGTAAAAACCAACAATATATAGCTTAGGCTAACACCCATTATTGCCGAAAACGCAATAAACAGGAACGCTAACACTCCGTAAGATAGTCGGTTAAAACCAAAAGAGATGATCAATACGAATGCAAGCGGTGCAAACATTGTAATAGTGCCTAAACCGGTATTACGGCCTGTGGCCGGATCAATAAGCATATTAAGCAGGGCCTGGTTCTGTGAAAACAGAAATGCACAAACAGCAGAAAGCCCCAGGGCAACAAACATCCATAAAAACACATTGGCTATGAATTTACGCGATGCGTCTGTTTCGTTTAATTGTATTACGTTTTTATAAACGTATTCAGGATCTTTAGTTTCCATTTTATATTAAAATAAATTAATACTCAAATTTACGAATAAAATGTGAATATCTGGTGAAGGAGTAGGGGGCGGTAGAATCAAGAGCCAGGGAAAAAAACCTTGGCGTATACCCGCTCTTGGCCGTAGGAGGGCCAGTCACTTTTGTCGCCACAAAAGTAACCAAAAAGCTTTCAGCAGAAATGCTTCTTTGCCGCACTATGCTTTTACCCTGCAAATCAGCCAGAACCGTGGGCTGCTAAACCTTACCCCTACTTCGTTCGCTCATTATCCCCACTTCAGGTAAGGTTCGCTATGCCCCTGCAGCCGCACTAACCCAGTATCGTTCTGCCCGTTTTCGTCCGAAGCTTATCTGCTGACTCGGAAAAAAACACTATGGGCTTGTTTTTGCCTTTTCTCCTTGCTCCCAAAATCCATGCTCCACCTATCCTTGCTCCTTGCTCTCCAGATCCTTGCTCTTTTTCACCAGCTCCGGGTTTTGAGCAGGCAGGTTTTTTACATGCCGTTCTACTTCCGTTTGTTGTACGTGCACGGCGTACTCCGCAGGTTCAATATGGCTGCCGATAGCTTCGGCATAAACCTGGGTAAACTCCGCGCCGATGTATAATATTGCCGATGTATAATAGATCCACACCAGGATAACAATGAGCGAGCCTGCGGCGCCATATACCGATCCTTGCGCGGTATACTGGATATACAGCCCTATCAGATATTGCCCAAGCATAAACAACAACGCGGTAAAGAACGCGCCGGTACGCACATCCCGCCACTTTATTTTCACATCTGGCAAAAATTTAAATATGATACCGAATAAAACCGAGATCACAATCAGCGTTACACCCAGGTTAACACCCTGCACCAGTAATTTAGTGAACTTTAATACAGGCAAAAACTCCTCTATTTTACTTCCTGCGGCATCAATAATAAAGTTAATCAGCAACGATGCCAGCAGTAAAAACCCTAAACTAATGATGAGCGAAAACGATACAAAACGGTTCCGGAGTAATTTGATCCAGCCGCTTTTGGGTTTGGCCTTAACGCGCCATATGATGTTTAATGAATCCTGTATCTCCACAAATATACTGCTGGCGCCAACCAGCAAGGTTACAATACCTATTGCAAAACCAAACCCGCTTTTGCCATTCAATTTAAGGCTTGCTACCGCACTATGGATCTGATTGGCCGCATTAGTACCTATATAAGTGCCTATTTGCTGATATAGGGTATCTGTTTTGGCTATAGGGATTAAACCAACTACCGCGATGACCAGAAAGAGCAGCGGCGCTATAGAAAAAATGGTATAATAAGCTAATGACGCGCTCAGTTTTAAGCCGTTATCGCCTATAAAACCGCTAAAGGTAGCTACCAGTATTTTCCATAATCGGTTTAAATGTTCTTTTCTGAAAAATTTCATTAGCGCTTATTTAATTGACCTGTTAGGGAGTAAGGATTTTGCGAGCAAGGACCAAGGACCATCTAAGTCTTTATTTCTTGCTCCAAATGCTTATTCCTTGCTCAAAAACTTTATTCGTGTCTGCTTAATTTTGATGTATCGAATTAATATAAGCAATTTTAATGCCTCTCCTTGGGATCAAAGATTTTTGGAACAAAGAATAAGGACTGAAAAAAATATTTATTCCTGTCCTTGCTCCATAAATCCTTGCTCTTTGTTCCTAAAATCCTTGCTCCATAAATCCTTGTCCCAAAATCCTATAGTCCCGAAAACGGAACATCAAGCAATTCGTAATTAGCCCAGCCATTAAAATCATAGTGCCACCACTCGGTATTCAGCACTTTAAAGCCATGGATCTGCATTATTGTTTTTAATAATTCGCGATTATCTAACTGTTTTTTGCTGAGGGCAGGATAATTGGCCGCGGCTTTTCTACTAAAGCTGTCAAAGCTGGTAGGCATATCCAGTTCTTTTCCTGTTTTCAGATCGATCAGACTCAAATCGACCGCGCAACCCCGGTTATGTTTAGAGCCCTTGCGCGGGTCGGCTACAAAATTGGTATCGCTCGTCATCTCATAAAATTTAACGGTAACCGAGTAAGGGCGGTAAGCATCATAAATTTTAAGTCCCAGGCCACGGCTTTGCAGATCGGCCTCTACCTGCTGTAAAGCCTTTACAACGGGCAGGCGGGCATAAGCATTTGCCTGCTGGTACATGCGTCTGTGCATAAAGTTATTGGCGGTGGCGTACCTGATATCCAGCGCAATTTGCGGGATGTAACGCTTTATCTCCACCAACTGCTTATCGGGATTAGCTTTTACCTGTTTTTTATACCGGGCCGGGCCGCTTATTTTGGTGCTATCAATATACTTGTAATGTTGCGCGCTGGCGTTTATACCGGCTAAAACCAAAAACAGTACGATGATATAACGATACATAGGATAGGGTTTAATCCTCTTCTTTTTTAGGTGGGGGTATGCGTAATACTCCTTTTAGCGTTTGATCAAAATCATGCTTAGGGATTTTTGCTTTTTTATTTTCCGATAAATAAGGACTTTTAATTTTTTCTTCTGTATATATAGATTTTCTCAAAGAAGTAAGTTGTTGTACACTTGCTTTTCTTAATTCTATTAATCTTTGATATTTCTCCAGTCCCTTTTGTATAAGAATTGCGTTATATCCTTCGAGATTTGACAAAACCAATAATTGATGCGCATCTGCTACATCTCTCATATTAAGCCCTTGTAAATGTAATTTGGCATTAGCTTCTCTCCATTGTTTAGCGGTGTACCCGAAAACCGCTACACTTAATAAATCAGCTTCATTAGCATATATAATCCACTCTTTGTCTTTTTCAATATTTAAAGGAGGTATTACATGATTTTTAACGGCGTCTGTATGTATACTATAATTTGCTTTACTTAAGAATCTCCTATAGTCCCATTCAGAATTTAGTCTTCTGTTCTCTTCTTCCTTTAGTCTTTGAAACTCTTTAACAAGCAACAATTGAAATCTAGGGCTCATCCACATTCCAAATTGAAATGCTATGTCTTTATGCGCATATGTGCCTCCATAACGCCCTGCGGTCGCCCTTATACCAATAGCCCCTGTTTTCTCTATCCATTCCTTAACTGATAAGACATAATTATTTCCTCCTGCCGTATTTTTAATTGTACCGAAATCGGTATAATTAAAAATAGGATTATACATGGCTTCCCATTCTCCTAAATATTCAATCGTATTTTTCAGGCTTAACCATTTGGTTATGATAATATTTTCATGTTGACTTTTTGCCATATCTGTAAGAGATATGTAGTCATTATCATTTTGACTTAAAATCGTTATTTCAATTCCTTCTACCTTTATTTTACTCATTTTTCAACTCTTTGTAAGCTATAAGTATCCTGTCGATCATCTATCTTATGATCAATGTTACCGGTGCGATACGATAAGCAGGTCCAGGTCTTTACATGGGATGGTGAAACGTTCGCCGATATGCTTATTGGTCAGATGTCCATGATAAATGTATACCGCATTACGCACACCCGACTTTTGCCATATCACATTTTTAATGCCGCCCTGGTCGCCGATATCCAGCAGTATGGGGGCAAATATATTGGTAAGCGCGTAAGTAGCCGTACGGGCCACCCGCGAGGCTATATTGGGTACGCAATAGTGGATAACATCGTGCTTGCGGAACACCGGGTGGGTATGATTGGTAACCTCTGATGTTTCAAAACAGCCGCCTTGATCAATGCTGACATCGATGATCACCGAATCGCGCTTCATACGGCTTACGGTGGCTTCGGTAATAATACACGGGCTTCGCCCGTCTTCGGCCCTCATGGCTCCAATGGCTACGTCGCAGGTAGTAATGGCTTTTTCGAGCACAATAGGCTGCACTACCGAGGTAAAAACCCGGCTGCCAATGTTATTTTGCAACCGACGCAGTTTGTATATAGACGGATCAAAAACCTTCACTTCGGCGCCCAGGGATATGGCAGTACGGGCCGCGTATTCGCCAACCGTGCCCGCTCCCAGGATCACAATCTCGGTAGGGGGTACGCCGGTGATGCCGCCCAGCATCAGGCCTTTACCATCAAACACATTGCTTAAATATTCGGCTGCTATTAATATGGATGTAGCGCCAACAATTTCGCTCATGGCCCGCACCACGCTCAGGGTATTACCCTCATCGCGTAAATGTTCAAAGCTAAGCGCGGTAATTTTTTTGGCCATCAAGGCATGCAGGCATTCTGCCTTGAGCGTAGCCAGCTGCAAAGCCGATATCAGTATTTGCCCGGCCTTCATCAGCTCAATTTCGGCCATTATGGGAGGCGCTATTTTGATGATGATATCGGCATCATGATAAACCGATTTGGTATCGTACACAATCCGGGCCCCTTGTTCGCTGTAATCTTTATCCGAAAAATTGGCCGCCTGCCCCGCGTTACTTTCTAAAATAACATCGTGCCCGTTATTAACCAATAAAGCAACCGAAAGCGGGGTCAAGGGAATACGGTTCTCCTGGAAAGATACCTCTTTTGGAATGCCGATGTATAATTTGTTCTTTTTATTTTTAACCTCCAGCATCGACTCCTGAGGCTGCATCATTGCCTGCTTGGCAACGTCAGAAAACCCACTGTATATCCCTGAACTCATGATGTTTTAATTGTGGCTGATGAAGATAAAAATAATTATTGATTTATTGAATTGGCGAATTAGTGAATTCGATTAATTATTGAATTACTGATTTAGTGAATTAGTGATTTTTTTAAAGTCCAGAACCCATCTCCACATTCATTTCCACCTTTTACTAAAAATTCTCAATAGTAACCTCTCGTGAGCCATTATTCAAAGCCTTGATACTGATGCGGGTATAATGAGATGGCAGCAGATCGGGTATTTTTTCGGGCCACTCAATAAAGCAGTAAGCGCCGGCATAAAAATATTCTTCGTAACCCATATCCAGCGCTTCTGTTTGGTCTTTAAGCCGGTAAAAATCAAAGTGATAAATTTTATCCTTGGGCCCCTGGTACTCATTCACAATGGCAAAGGTAGGACTGGTAACCGCGTCGGCAGTGCCTAAAAAACTGCACAGGCTTTTAATCAAGGTGGTTTTACCGGCACCCATATCGCCATAAAAAAGAAAGATCCTGTTATTGGCCGCATGGGTTATGATCGTTTCGGCGGCGGCAGGCAGATCTGCCGGTGATTGAACAGTTAAGAGCATTTAATTTTATTATTTACTGATCTGTCATCCTGAGCTTGTCGAAGGATCGCGTGTAGAAGCCCTCTGCACCATGGTTCGACAGGCTCACCATGACACCCTTCTTTTATTTTATCCTTCAAAAATAATTAAATATTATCATCCAGCGCTTTTAAAAACTTTTCGGGCACTTCAATATGTGGTATATGCCCACAATTATCAAACTCTATGAGTTTGCAGCCCGGTATTTTTTTTGCGGTTTCGGGGCCTAATATTTTGTATTGTCCGTGTTTTGTTTTTTCTGCATCGCTTAACAGACCCTTGCCTACAATGGTCTTATCTTCTTTACCTGTAAACAATACGACAGGTACTTTGATGAGACCAAACTCATAGCAAACCGGCTGCTCGTATATCATTTCAAAAGTAAGCGCGGCTACTTTAGCATAACGCGGAAAATCGGCGCTTTTACTTACGCCCGATCCTATTTTAACCAGGTAATCATACTCCGGTTTCCAACTGGTAAAATATGATGTCTGGTAATATTTTTTTACCGATTCAAAGGTGGTTTTCAACTCTGTTTTATAATCATCTTCGGCACTTTGATAGGGAACAAAAGTGCGGTAATCTTCCAGGCCAATGGGATCTTCCAGCAATAGTTTTTCCACCCGCTGGGGATACATTAAGGTAAAACGGGTTGCCAGCATACCCCCCATGGAGTGGCCCAGGATGGTTACTTTCTGCACCCCTAAAGTATCGAGCAGGTTTTTATTAAAGCGGGCCAGCTGGTGGAAGCTGTAATGAATAATGGCCTTTGACGATTTTCCGAAGCCGATCTGGTCGGGCACGATGACGCGGTAACCTTTAGCGGTAAGCGCCTTGATCACGTTTGTCCAGTAGTACCCGCCAAAGTTTTTACCATGAAATAAGATCACGGTTTTGCCATTGGCATTAGCCGGTTTTACATCCATATAAGCCATGCGGATATCCTGACCTTCTACCTTAATGGGCATAAAGCTTACCGGGTAGGGGTATTTTACATTTTCGAGGGTGATGGAAAGCGTATCCGGCTGCGCATGTACAACAGCTGATATAGTGAGTATGGTGAATAGTAGGATGATTTTTAAGCGCATGAGATTAATACGATTGAGGTGTGTAATTGTTTAAGGGATTGGGTCAGGAAAAAGTCATTATGATTTCATGGGAACGCGGATAAACTTATCGTAGAACGCTCAATTGCCACTAAGGACTGTTACGCTGACGGGATGAAAATATTAAATCATGTCATTGCGAGGAGGAACGACGAAGCAATCTCGTAGCTATTCTTATCCACGAGAATGCGAAGAGATTGCCACGCTCCGCACGCAATGACATGGTTTTTATTTCCTTTTTATACCCCTTTTTCCGGCTTCGCCGGAGAGAGGGGTGCCGAGCGAAGCATCGGCGAGGTGAGTCGATTCTCCACAAAAAAAGCTCCACCCTTAATGGGCAGAGCTTTCCTGTTTTTCATATATAAAATAGCTTATGATGATTTTTTACCTGTGTTAAAGCCAAATGGCACAACCACCTTAAAGCTGATATTGCGGCCCATATTAAAGATACCGTGATTAATACCATCGGGGGCAGTAGGATTGCCGAAATATTTAAGCCTGCTCATGTTTGATTGGTAATTTATATTAGCCAGGTTGGTGCCTTCAATAAACAGTTTCAAAACCGGCTGACCAGATTTGTTAACAATGTTACCACCAAAGCCTGCACTTAGCAAATTGTAACCCGCGGTAGCAGTCTCTGTGCCGTAAGCGGAAAAGAAACGATTTTGGGCGCTGTAGTGGTCAAAACCAACAAAAACATACAGGTTTTTAAAGTCGCCAAAGCCACCGTTAAACGCTCCGCGCAGCTCTGAGTGGGTATGCAGTGGCGGGATGAAGGGTAAATATTTTAAGCTATCAGCCACCGGGCCACCATTACCTTTGTTTTCGCCATATGTTAAGCTCAATGAGTTTTCAAAGTGTAACCATGGCAGTGGGTGCAGGTCGACATTAACTTCACCACCATAAATCCTGGCTTTGCTTTGTACATAAGTGAAAGTATTATAACCTTGGGTAATCACCGGGCTGCCGTCAGGATTCAATTCCTGCTGTTGGAATATATAGTTCGAAATTTCATTATTAAACAACTCTACACTGGCCGAGATATTTGGCAATGTTAAAAATGCGCCGATATCCTGTTGAAAACTGAACTCCGGCTTAAAGTTCTTATCACCTACGTGGTAGATCTGTGAACCAGGATCGGGACCATTGGCAGATAACTCGGCAATACTTGGCGCCCTGAAACCACGGGCAAGATTAGCCTTCACCAAAAACTGGTCGGACACATTGTAGGTTGCACCAAAGCTGCCCGAAAAACCTGTGAAAGTTTTGCTCAAGGCATCAAATTGTGATGTAACATTGGGGGTAGTAGTAGGGTTAGGGCCTTTATATAATTGCGGAAAGCCATGCGGACCACCAATAGTATCTACATAAGCGGCATCACCCGTGAAAGAACGTGAATCAAAACGGGCACCGGCAGAAAGATCTAACTTACCAAAGCTTTTCTTGATCACAAAGAACGGACCGATATCAAACTGGTGATAGGCCGGAATAGGGAAATCGGTGGCGCCGTCGATGGTGTTTTTGCCATACTGACCATTTACACCAAATGTGGTTTCATAATCATCGCCGATGTTAAAATTGTATTTAACATCATAAGTATAGGTATGCAGATGCAGGTTTAAGCCGGGAACATCGCCATATTCAGGGTGGGTATACTCGCGTCTGTGACTGAGTTGATAGCCCAGGTTAACCAACAGGTTACCACCACCTAAAATAAAGTTACTGTTGTTATAGATACGGTAAAGCTGAACGCGTTGATGTAGGGTCGGGATACGGTAGGAGTTTAGTTCAGATTCCGGAACGATAGCAGTGGCGCCGTCTTCGGTTATTTGCTTGGTGAATTTACGGGTAAGCGAGTCGCGGCTGCCATCCGGGATATCCTGCTTATCGTCAAAAACCGAAGCATGTAAATAAGAGTAGCCCCATGATTTATTCAAACCTACCATTACCCGTGCATCTTTTTCCTGATAACCGGTAGCATATACCCGGCCATCTTGCTGGTTCTGGTAATTTTTAGCTTCCTTGGCAGATACTACCGTTCCCCAAACCAATCCGTTCTGGTTGCCCTGCAGCCTGAATGATCCGTTGAGCAGGCCCTGATTGGT
Source organism: Mucilaginibacter sp. RCC_168 (assembly GCF_041355315.1). NCBI lineage: Bacteria > Pseudomonadati > Bacteroidota > Sphingobacteriia > Sphingobacteriales > Sphingobacteriaceae > Mucilaginibacter > Mucilaginibacter sp. RCC_168. Next base: position 14,383 of record NZ_JBFUPN010000019.1, on the reverse strand, counting down.
ACCATAAATACCTTGTACCGAACCTAATATTTTACCTTCAGGAACGGGTGCAGGGGTAATCAGGTTAACCACACCGCCAATAGCGTCGGAACCATAGGTTAAGCTGGCGGGTCCTTTGATGATCTCTACACGATCTATTGAGTTTTGATCAACTTCAATACCGTGCTCATCGCCCCATTGCTGGCCTTCCTGCCGGATACCATCCTGTAAAGTAATTACCCGGTTATAACCCAGGCCATGGATGAACGGCTTGGATACGTTTGGCCCGGTAGTAACCGCGCTTACACCTGGCAGGGTAGCAATCTGATCAATAATATTGCCCGAAGCCGCGCGTTGTTCCAGGTAGGCTTTGCCTACAGCTATCATAGGCACAGGACTGCGTTTTATCTCGGTAGCTTTACTTACACCGGTCACCACTACTTCACCTGCCTCTAATGATGAGGCTTGCAGTTTCACATCAAACACAGATGTTTTTGAAAGATCAACCTTTTGGTTAAAGGTGGCATAACCCAGATAGCTTACCTGTAACAGGTAAACGCCGCGGGGCACATGGTTTAAAACATATTTACCATTTGCATCGGTAATGGCACCGGTATGCAGATCGGGGATACTTACGGTAGCGCCAATAACGGGTTTGCCATCGGCCTTATCGGTAACGGTACCGGTTAATGTACCTGCAGCCTCTTCAACGGCTGCGTTTTTTGTTGTAATTGTATGGGCATTGGCAAAAGCAGAAAAACCTATAACAAGCAATAATAAGCTACTAATTAGCTTTAATTTCATAATAAAAAAATTTGGAGATCAATAAATACCACACCAATGGTGGCGCTATTTTGCAGGAAAAAACTAATATTATGAAAGCACGGGAGGGGCACGACCAGCAGCCAGTACAAGCGCAAGGCTTACAAAGTCATAGTCGCTGGCTTTAAAAAAGTGCAGGTTAGCTATCGGGGGCACTAAATAAAATGCCTGATCAATAACAGCCGCCTGGTGATGCATGGCATCGCACAGGTAACATTTCTCTTTAACGGCTTGTTGTTGCTGATGATGATCATGAGCGGCGTAAACCGTTCCGGTTGTTTTGGCAAGCAGGTGCTGGTGAGTATAAACAACATATTGCCCGGCTATAAAGCAAATAAGCAATAGCCAGGAGTATAGGATATGTAATTTGTTTTTCTTCACCTTAAATATCTTTTCTCAAAGATCATGCAAAAGTAGTTAATAAAATGTTAAAAATAATGCAACATTGTAACAATATCGTTCATTGGTTCATTAGTTCAATCGTTCGTTAGTGTCACATTTGATATTAACAGAAATACAATACGCAGACAAGACCAATTAACTAATGAACGATTGAACTAATGAACCTATGAACTATTCTTATCTTTGCCCATATGACACCTGCCGAAATTAATGTGAAATGGGATGCGCTGCAGCAACGTATTGCCCAGGATTTTGATAACGAAAAGCCCGATCTGAAAGTAATGCTGTTTTTAATTGGTGTGCAGGAATTGGGCCAGGGACCACGCAAATTTAGCAAGCGCCAAAAGGAAGAGCTGATGCATATTGCCAACTGCCGCCTTTTTAGTATGCTGGGCTTTTATGAGCTGGAAGGCCTTGACCAGGACGGTTGGCCGCATTGGAAAAGAGTTAAAGTGATACCCAACTATACCCTGCTTGAACAGGAGATGATCCTCAAATCATTGATGATCAATTATTTTGAGGAGTTGGAGGGGAATTAGATGCTTTTTGCGGCTTCACTGCAAAAAGCGTAAAAACGTAAAAAATAACGTCATTGCGAGCGTAGCGTGGCAATCCCTAATATACAGAGCGGCTCTACAAATCGGGGATTGCCACGCTACGCTCGCATGACGTACTAACCGATCTAACGATATATGAAAAAACTCTTTACTATAACTTTGCTTCTGCTAAGCGTTGCCGCTTTTGCCGGGCCACCCAAAAGCCAGTATGTGCGTATTAAAACCAGCTATGGCGATTGCATTATCCGCCTGTATAATGAAACACCCCTGCACCGGGATAATTTTATAAAACTGGCTAAAAAGGGTTTTTATAATGGCACTTTATTTCATAGGGTGATACAAAATTTCATGATCCAGGGCGGCGATCCCGATTCAAAAAAGGCGATACCCGAATTGGAACTGGGCGATGGTGATGTGGGTTATACGGTACCTGCCGAGTTCAGGGACAGCTTGTTCCACAAACGTGGGGTATTGGCTGCCGCGCGCGATGAAAACCCCAAAAAAGCATCAAGCGGATGCCAGTTCTATATCACCGAAGGTAAACGTTTTACTGATGGCAAGCTGGATACGCTGGAGAAAACCCGTTTAAAAGGCCGCAAGATACCGGCATGGCAAAGGGAGTGGTACAAATCTGTAGGCGGAGTGCCACATCTGGATCAAAATTATACTGTTTTTGGCGAAGTGATTTCGGGACTTGACATGGTAGACCGTATTGCAGCCGTAAAAAAAGACGAGTGCGACCGTCCACTTACCGATGTAACGATGACAGTGGAAGTGCTCAGTAAAAAGGAATGCAGGCAATTGGATAAAATTCTGCGCTGATATCGGATTAGGGATTTTTAATTTACTGAGGGGTCGACAAATTCTAAATTACGTGCTTAATCAGTTAAAATCCGAAATCGAACATCCCAATTCCGAAATCAAAAATATCGTACTTTAGCAAGTCAAAAAATCCCAAATCGAACATCCTAAATCAAAATGAAAATAATCACCTATAACGTTAATGGTATCCGCTCGGCTATCAACAAAAACTGGTTGGCCTGGCTGCAGGCTACAGATGCCGATGTGGTTTGTTTGCAGGAAATTAAAGCAACCCCTGATGTACTCACTGACCTTGGACTGGTAGATCAGCTGGGCTACAAACACTATTGGTTCCCTGCCGAAAAAAAGGGCTACAGCGGTACCGCTATTTTTAGTAAGCTAACACCCAAACATATTGAATATGGCTGCGGCATCCCTGATTTCGATCGTGAGGGTCGTTGTATCCGTCTTGATTTTGATGAAGTATCTGTCATGAGCGTTTATTTTCCATCAGGTTCAAGCGGCGATGAACGCCAGGTGTTTAAATATCGTTTTTTAGATGAGTTTGGCAGATACCTTACCCTGCTAAAAAGCCAATACCCCAAACTGGTGGTATGCGGCGATTATAATATTTGTCACCGCCCCATTGATATCCATAACCCCAAATCAAACGCCAACTCTTCCGGCTTTTTGCCCGAGGAACGCGAGTGGATGGAGAAATTTATTGAAGGCGGATTTATCGATACCTTCCGTCATCTGAACAAAGAACCGCATAACTATACCTGGTGGAGTTTCAGAGCGGGTGCAAGAGGCAAAAACTTAGGCTGGCGTATTGATTATGCTATGGCCAGTACCGAACTGGAAGCCAACATTAAACGCGCCGCCATTTTACCAGAAGCCAAACACTCCGACCATTGCCCGGTGCTGCTGGAGCTGGAGTTTTAGCCCCCCGGCACCCTGAAGGGGGAGCTCTTTGATGTGCAGATTTCAGATGTGCAGATGTGCAGATAACCCCGGCACCGCTACCGTCATTAGGTACGAAGCAATCGCTGATAAGCAGAGCGATTCTGTATAGCATAGAGATTGCTTCGTGCCTCGCAATGACATGGTGGGACAAGTATAAAAAAAAGAGGCCCGATTCGGGCCTCTTTTTTTTATACTGAAAATGTAATATGGAAATCAAAAAGCTCCCCCTTCAGGGGGTTATGGGGTTATGCTTTCACACGCTCTACATAAGTGCCTGTAGCGGTATCTACCTTTACTTTATCACCAATGTTGATGAACAATGGTACACGGATCTCGGCACCGGTTTCAACCGTAGCATTTTTTAGGGCGCCGCTTGAGGTATCACCTTTAACAGCCGGTTCGGTGTAAGTGATTTCCAGCTCGGCAGATCCTGGTACAGAACCCATGATCGGTTCATCACTTTCAAAAGCCACAATCACATTCATGCCTTCTTTTAAAAATTTAACTGCAGGGCCAAATAGTTTTTTAGGTATGCTATGCTGATCATAAGTAGTATTATCCATTACTACCAATGAGTCACCCTCGTCATATAAATATTGATAATCGCTTGTTTCAACACGGGCAATATCTACCTCTTCGTCGGTACGGAAACGGTATTCAACCAGCTTTCCTGATTTTACGTTACGCATACGTGCCTGGTAAAATGCACGTAAGTTACCTGGTGTACGGTGTAAAAATTCTTCAACCTGCACTAATTCGCCGTTAAAGCGAAGCACATTTCCATTTTTAACATCTGATGCTTTAGCCATAAAATAATATTGAGCCCGCAAAATTATGGATTAGATTTGAGATGTTAGATATGAGATTTGAGATTTTTTAGAAAGCCAGATGAATAAACATTTGATAATCACATGTCTCAAATCTCATATCTAACATCTCAAATCTCTATTGCTTATAATCCGAAATACTCAGTCGTTCATTACAAAAGCCATACTCGTGTTCCTGGTTAGAGCAAACGATAGTAAGACGGCCCGAGGCGAACTGCTCCACAAGGCCCAGGTACCAGTCTACACCCTGTGTATCCAGGTTGGATGTAGGTTCATCGAGCATGAGGATAGGCGTATCAGCGCAAAAGGCCAGTATCAGTTTCAACCGCTGTTTCATACCTGATGAAAAATACCGGATCAGCTTGTTTTCGCTTTTGGCTAAACTTAACAGACCTATCAACTCCTTTTTATCAATACCTGATTTGTATGATTTAAACTTGAAGTGAAAATCAACCATCTCGGTAAGCGTAAACTCTTCAATCAGTTCCAGGTATGGCGCGGCAAGACTCAGGTGGGTAAACACTTCTGTTGGGTGAACCGGTTTATTCTGAAAAGTATAGCTGATGGTACCCGCAGATGGCGTCAGGCTGGCATTTAAAACCTGCAGCAGGGTCGATTTGCCAGAGCCATTAGGTCCCAATATCGCATAAGCCTGACCACTGTTAAAAGTATAACCAACTCCTCTGAAAATCCAGTCGCGGTTAAATCTACGGCCGATGTTTTGAAGGGTGATGTTCATTTTAGCTTATAGATAATGGTTCATAGATCATGGAAAGGCCCATGGTTGATAGTTCATGGATCATGACTTATAGTTATTCTTTTACTATGAACTATTAACTATGATCCATGAACTATTTAAGTATTCCCGAAGCCTTTCATGATACCTCTTTGCGAGTTTTGCAAAAAGTTAATGATCTCGTCGCGTTCAATGCTTGGAGTAAACTCGGCCTCAATAATATCAAGAGCCTTGCTCACATTATATTTTTTCAGGAATATGATCCTGTAGATCTCCTGGATCTCGTTAATGGTGGCTGCCGAAAAGCCTCTGCGGCGTAAACCAACAGAGTTGATACCCACGTATGATAAGGGTTCGCGACCAGCTTTAGTAAACGGAGGAACATCCTTACGCACAAGCGACCCGCCGGATATCATGCTGTGCGCGCCGATCTCTACAAACTGGTGCACCGCAGATGAACCACCTACAAAAGCGTAATCATAAATATTGATGTGCCCGGCCAGTTGTACCGAGTTGGCTATGATCACATTATCGCCGATAACACAATCATGTGCTACGTGCACATAAGCCATCAACAGGCAATTGCTACCAATTGTAGTAGTGTTTTTATCCAAAGCGGTACCACGGTTAAGGGTAACGCACTCGCGTATGGTGGTGTTATCACCTATAGATACGGTGCTTTGCTCGCCTTTGTATTTCAAGTCCTGTGGCGGGGCAGATACTACCGCGCCGGGAAATATACGGCAGTTTTTACCGATGCGGGCACCATCCATAATTACGGAGTTGGAGCCGATCCAGGTACCTTCGCCAATTTCCACATCCTTGTGGATGGTCACAAAAGGCTCTATCACCACGTTATCGGCTATTTTGGCCTGCGGGTGTATGTATGCTAAGGGTTGGATCATTCTTCGTTAGATTTATTAACTTTTACAATTTGCGCCATCAGTTCGGCTTCTACCACAATACGCGAGCCAACCATGCCAATACCTTTCATTTGGGCAATGCCCCGTCTGATAGGAGCTACCAGGTTACAATGGAATATGATGGTATCACCAGGCACAACCTTGTCCTTAAAACGGGCGTTCTCTATTTTCAGAAAAAGGGTAATATAATTTTCAGGATCGGGTACGGTATTTAACACCAGGATGCCCCCGGTTTGTGCCATGGCCTCTATCTGCAAAACACCCGGGAAAAGCGGCGAACCGGGGAAGTGCCCCATAAATAGGTCCTCGTTCATGGTTACGTTCTTTAATCCAACCACATGACTTTTTGATAACTCCAATATCTTATCAACCATGAGCATAGGCTGCCTGTGAGGCAATATTTTCATGATTTGCACGGTATCATACACCGGAGTCATATTAGGATCATACACTTTTACGTGTTTGCGGCTCTTCTCTTTTTTAATAAGCGCCTTTATCTTTTTTGCAAAAGCTACGTTAGCCGCATGACCGGGCCTTGCAGCCATGATATGCCCTTTCAGCGGAACACCAACCAGGGCAAGGTCGCCTATCATATCCAGCAGTTTATGTCTTGCCGGCTCATTCTGATGGCGGAGTTCGATGTTATTTAAAATACCCTGCGGCGCAACTTTAATGTCTTTACGGTTAAATAGTTTGGCCAGGTGTGCCAATTCATCTTCATCAACCTCTTTATCCACCACTACAATGGCGTTATTCAGATCTCCGCCCTTGATCAGGTCGTGCTTTAACAGCATTTCCAGTTCATGCAAGAAGCAAAAGGTGCGGCAGGAGGCTATTTCTTTTTTAAATTCGGCAATGGTTGATATACTGGCATGCTGGCTGCCCAATACCTGCGAATTATAGTCGACCATGCAGGTAAAGCGGTAATCATCAAGCGGCATAGCCACCATTTCTACCTTGCGGTCGGCTTCAGAGTAATGTATATTGTAGGGTATATGATAGTATTCGCGGTCGGCTTCTTGTTCAACCAGGCCGGTTTCCATAATCACGTCAACAAATTGTATGGAGCTGCCATCCATAATAGGTGTTTCCGGACCATCCATATCTATCAGCACATTGTCTATCTCCATACCTACCAGCGCCGCCAGCACGTGTTCCACTGTATTTACCGTAGCTCCGTTTTGTGAAATGGTGGTACCACGCGAAGTATCGGTCACATTATCCACATCGGCATCAATGATTGGCGCACCAGGCATATCAATCCTTCTGAATTTATAGCCATGGTTTTCTGCCGCCGGGTTAAAAGTCATGGTTACACGCTGACCAGTGTGTAAGCCTGTACCTGAAACCGATACCGGCGCTTTAATAGTTCTTTGTTTTACATTCATTTTATAATGTTCATTGGTTCATTAGTTTAGTTGTTCATTGGTTCACTGGCTCATTAGTTCATTGGGGTTTTTCTATTAGCTAAATATTTTTTACTAATAAACCAATGAACAATTGAACCAATGAACCATATATTGAACTAATGACCTTCTTTTCTCAGTTCTTCAATTAATTTTTCAAGTTCGTAAACCTTTTTATCAATCTCGGGCAGCCTCCTTAATTTAGAATGCGCCTTCAGATAATCCTTAAATGGCATATAGGGAGTGCCGCCCCAAACCTTACCTTCTTCTGTAATGGAGCTATTGATGCCTGTTTGTGCCGATACCTGTGTGCCACCGGCAATATTTAAATGTCCGGAAATACCTACCTGGCCGCCAATAACAGCATTTTTGCCAATTTTGGTACTGCCGGATATGCCTGCCTGACCTGCAATAACCACATGCGCAGCAATCTCAACATTGTGCGCTATTTGTACCAGGTTATCGATCTTTACACCTTTGCCTATAAGGGTTGAACCCATGGTAGCCCGGTCAATAGCCGTATTGGCCCCAATTTCAACATCATCCCCGATAACTACATTGCCAATCTGGGCAATCTTAGTGTACGTACCATCGGGATTGGGTGCAAAGCCAAAACCATCGCTGCCAATCACGGCCCCCGAATGTATGGTAACATTATTACCTAACACACAATCAAAATAAATGGTAGCACCAGAAAACAAGGTAACATTATTGCCGATAGTAACATTATCGCCAATGTTAACATTAGGATATATTTTACAATTATCGCCAATTTTTGTATTGGTACCGATATAAGCGAACGCGCCTATATAGGGGTCGGTGCCAATTTGAGCCGTTGGGTGTATAAAGCAGGGCTCTTCAATGCCTTTTTTGTTTAGTTTTAGGGTATTATATTGTTCTAAAAGAACCGTAAACGCGCTGTAAGCATTTTCAACACGTATCAGGGTAGCCTTTACCGGCCCCGTAAGTTGCTGATCCTGATTGATGATAACCACAGAAGCATTGGTGGTATATAAAAACTGCTCATACTTGGGATTGGCTAAAAATGTAAGGCTTCCGGCATCGCCGTCTTCTATCTTAGCCAGCTTATCAACCTTCACAAAAGCATCACCCTCAACAGTCCCGTTGAGCAATAAACTTATTTCCTGAGCCGTAAATTGCATCGACAAATTTAAATGTTAAAATTAAAGCAGCAAATTATTAATTAGTTGTGAGCGCTGAGTTATTGGTTTTAAGTATATCTCTTAATAAATTCTTCATTTTCAACCTATTTTATTTATAAAACTCATTACTCAAAACCGGCAACCCATTACTCGACCCCTATGACACTTTACCGGTTATTTACCCCTACAGCAAATCCTTATTATAACAGGTAATATATTTTTTTACCGTTTTGATCAGCGCTTCCAGGTTAGAATTATCGCTGGCCTTGGTTATATCGCTTACCTGCCCGTTTTTCATCAGTATTCCTATATTACCATCGCCGGCTGTGTAAGCATTATTACGTATAGACGTGGTAAAAACAAAATAGGAGGCATCCTGCTCGCTGATGCCATATTTTTCCATCGCTTTTTTGGTTAGCTGGGCTACAAATTCGGCATCCGGTTCTTCATTGGTGATATCTACATGGTAAAGATTTCGCTGCACCAGGTTTTTGGCCAGGGTCGACAACAAAAAATCCGGGTGACCAGCCCAAACTTTCACTGCCGACATAATATCAGCATCATCCAAACTGGCGAAAATATCCAGGTGATGATCCTCCTTCATGAAAACATCCCTGCTCATCTTGCTTTGGATGAAATGTTTCAGAGCCGGTGTGGCAAATAAATCCTCACCTTGTAATATCAATTCCCTGCCTCGCTTAAACACTTTCACAAGCAACTCTTCGCCGGCAATAACCGTTTTATGCAGGTAAACCTGCCAGTACATGAGCCTGCGGGCTATCAAAAACTTTTCGATTGAGTAAATACCTTTTTCTTCCACCACCACATGATCGTTCTTCACGTTCAGCATCTTGATGATGCGGTCTGAGCTGATGACACCTTCGGATACCCCGGTAAAAAAACTATCGCGGTTCAGGTAATCCAGTCTGTCCATATCCAGCTGGCTCGATACCAGTTGATGTAAAAAACGGCGTGGATAAGTATCGTTAAATATATCAATAGCCATAGTTAAATCACCGCCAAACTGCTCGTTTAGTTTATTCATCAACATGGCCGATATGTCTTCATGCGCTACACCTGCTATAATGGTACGCTCCAGCGCGTGCGAGAACGGCCCGTGACCAATATCGTGCAGCAATATGGCTATGGTTAAGGCTTCTTCCTCGTCATGACTGATCTGGTGCCCTTTGTTACGCAGGGTTTCAATGGCCATGGCCATCAGGTGCATAGCGCCCAGGGCATGATGAAAACGAGTATGCAGTGCCCCCGGGTATACCAGGTGAGTCATGCCCAATTGTTTGATATATCTTAACCGCTGGAAATAGGGGTGTTCGATGAGGTCAAATACCAGCTCGGTAGGGATGCTGATAAAGCCATAAACAGGATCGTTTATAATTTTCTTTTTATTCAACTTGGTTCTTTACGATGCAAAAATGTAAAACAAAGGTAAAATAAGCGCATGATGTTTGTTAATTTTTGTTAATACCTTTACTTATCAACAACAAATCACTCCCTTTGAGGTTTAATGTCTGAATTTAAACGTCTGAGCCAAATTTTTTGGAATTAGGTGAATTTATAGAATCCTATTATATAGTATCCCTTTATTAAAGTAAATTCGGGTAATTTTTTAATTCTAAAAATTCTGGTTCAGAATACTTTTAATCTACATATACTATGCAAGACACCACCATTTTATGGGCCGATGACGAAATTGACCTTTTAAAGCCACATATACTTTTCCTGAACGAAAAAGGATACAAAGTAACTACCGTAACTAACGGCAACGACGCCGTTGATGCTTTTAAACAGCACTATTTCGATCTGGTTTTTCTGGATGAAAATATGCCGGGCTTAACCGGACTGGAAACCCTGCAGCAGATCAAGAACCTTAATAATGATGTGCCCATTGTACTGATCACCAAGAACGAGGAAGAATACCTGATGGAAGATGCCATCGGCTCCAAGATTGATGATTACCTGATTAAACCGGTACACCCCAAGCAGATTCTGCTCACTATAAAAAAGTTGACCGAAAATAAACGCCTGGTTACCGAAAAAACAACCATGGCTTACCAGATGGATTTCCGGACGCTGGGCATGACGCTTAATGACAACCTGAGCCATCAGGAATGGGTTGATGTGTACAAAAAGCTCATTTACTGGGAACTGGAGCTGGAAAAACTGGAAGACGCCGGCATGCACGAGATATTGACCCTGCAAAAAGCCGAAGCCAATGTACAATTCTGCAAGTTTGTGGAGCGTAATTATTTAAACTGGATAAAAAACCCGGAATTCGCGCCAACAAGTTCGCCGCAGTTGTTTAAAAAGAAAGTATTCCCCAAACTGGATGGTAACGGACCCCTATTTTTTATCCTGATAGATAATTTGAGGTATGATCAGTTTAAAGTGATCAACCCTATAATATCCGAATATTTCAGGATGGAAGAGGAGGATACGTATTACAGTATTTTACCAACCGCTACACAGTACGCCCGTAACTCCATATTCTCGGGCCTGATGCCCTTGGAAATGGAAAAACGCTATCCTACCATGTGGCAAAACGACGAGGATGAAGGCGGTAAGAACTTATATGAATCGGAATTTATTGCCGACCACCTGAAACGTGTACTGCGCAAGGATTGTAAGTATTCATACCATAAAATATTGAACATTGACGAAGGCCGCGCTTTGAACGAATCAGTGAGCAACCTCATGAACAATGAGCTGAACGTGGTGGTGTACAACTTTGTGGATATGCTTTCACATGCCCGTACCGACATGCAGATGATCCGCGAGCTGGCGAGCGACGATGCCGCTTATCGTTCACTCACATTATCATGGTTTGAGCACTCACCCCTGTTTGATCTGCTGAAATTTTTGGCCCAAAAACAAGTACGCGTGATCATTACTACCGACCACGGTACCATCCGCGTTAAAAACCCAAGCAAAATTGTAGGCGACCGCAACACCAATACCAACCTGCGTTACAAACAAGGCAAAAACCTGAATTATAACGCCAAGGAAGTATTCCACATCCGCAACCCGCATGATGCCATGCTGCCTAAGCTGCACCTCAGCTCGAGCTTTGTATTTGCCAAGGAAGACAGCTATTTTGTATATCCGAACAACTACAATCACTTTGTGAATTTTTATAATGAAACTTTCCAGCACGGTGGTATCTCATTGGAAGAGATGATCATCCCGATAGTTACTTACGGGCCTAAGTAACCCCCTAACCCCCTGAAGGGGGAACTTTTGACAAACAAAAACGGGCATCACTTGAAAATGATGCCCGTTTTTGTTTGATTATAATCATGTCATTTCGAGGAGGAACGACGTGGCAATCTTCTCGCGTGAATCTACTTGTAATAAGATTATTAATGTTATTAATTGTTTTTTACGGTATTAATGAGCTCCCTCCGGTCGGTTATCCACGCTATCGCTCGTAATGACATATTGGATATATATATCTTTATTCTGAAAATTCTTAAATTCTATAAATTCTGATTCAGACAACCATTCGCTTCACAATATCATCAACACTCAGCTTCTCCTGCTCACCGGTGGTCATATTTTTAAAAGCCAGCAAACCGCTTTGTATCTCTTCACTGCCGATCACTACGGTGTAAGGGATATTTTTATTGTTGGCATACTCCATCTGCTTTTTGATTTTGGCGCCCGCTGGGTAAAGCTCGGCATTGATATTTTGGCGGCGTAGTTGTTGTAATAGGGGCAAGCCATATAGTTCGCCTTCTTTGTCGAAATTACAGATCAATACCTGGGTACTTTGGTTGGCTGCGGCCGGGAACAGGTTCAATTCTTCAAGCACATCATAAATACGGTCGGCACCAAAGGATATCCCCACACCGGTTAATCCTTTAAGACCGAACATACCGGTAAGGTCATCATAACGACCACCGCCACCGATACTGCCCATAACCACCTCATTGGTTTTCACTTCGAATATGGCGCCGGTATAATAGTTTATTCCACGGGCAAGAGTAATGTCCAATTCCAGTTTAGCAGTTTGCAGGGGGCATTTTTCGATATAGCCGAAAACCATTTCAATTTCATCACATCCCTTCAAGCCAACTTCCGATGAAGCCAATGCCTGGCGCAAGCTTTGCAGTTTTTGGGTATTGGAGCCTTCCAGTAAAATAATCGGTTTTATCTTGTCTATATCAGCCTCGGTAAAGCCGCGTTCCAGCAATTCTTTGATCACGCCATCAAGGCCGATCTTATCTAATTTATCTATGGCTACAGTCAGATCAATGATGTTATCAGCTTTATCTATAATTTGCGCGATCCCGGATAGAATTTTTCTATTATTAATTTTAATGCTGAAATCTTTTAGACCAAGCTTGCTCAAAGCCTCGTCATAGATCATCACAAACTCGGCTTCGTTCAATAAAGAATCGGAACCCACCACATCGGCATCACACTGATAAAACTCCCGGTAGCGGCCACGCTGAGGCCTGTCGGCACGCCAAACCGGTTGCACCTGAAACCGTTTAAACGGGAAGGTGATCTCATTCTGGTGCTGTACTACATAGCGAGCGAAAGGTACGGTAAGATCATAGCGCAAGGCTTTCTCGGAAATATCTGAAGCTACCGCGTTAGAATTAAGCGTTGTTAGCTTCTCAGGGTTTACCTTAGCCAGATAATCTCCGCTATTCAGAATCTTGAATATGAGTTTATCACCCTCTTCTCCATACTTACCCAACAAAGTTGATGAATTTTCCATTGTCGGCGTTTCTATCTGCTGATAGCCGTATTTACGGAACACGCTTTTAATGGTATCAAAAATATAATTGCGTTTCACCATTTCGGTAGGTGAAAAATCACGGGTGCCTTTAGGTACGGATGGTTTGATGGATGCCATGCGGCAAATGTACAAAAAAGCAAATTATGCTGTTGTGTTTTGCCATGGTGAGGATTTCCCTCGCCGCGTCATTGCGAACGTAGTGTGGCAATCCCCTACCTACAGAGCGACTCTGCCCTATCGGGGATTGCCACGTTCCACGCAATGACGCGCGGGTAAGTAGCGCTCCTTTATTTATGACTCCACTTAAATGACACTCTTTTTACCTAAGCGCTTGCAGAAAAATATATTTTTGAGAACCATGAACATTATTGCCCAAACGCCGCGCTTGCTGATACGTGAGTTTACACCCGAAGACGAAAGCCTTTTACTTGACCTGGATGCCGACGCGCGTTTAACCCGCTACGTAAAAAAACGTACTGCCCAGGAAAGCAAAAAGGTTTTTAAGGATACACTGAAGGATTATCAAAAGAAAACAGGTATGGGCCGCTGGGGCATCTTTAACCTTGCAGATAATGATTTTATAGGCGTTTGCATACTCGACTATAGCGAATTTGACAGCAGCAGCATCGAACTGGGCTACCGCCTGCACCTCAAATACTGGGGATCGGGCATTGCTACGGAACTTGCCCAGGCTTTGGTATCATACGGTTTGAATGAGATCGGGCTTAAAGAAATCTGCGCGGTTACTCACCCCGAAAACAGGGCATCGCAAAAGGTTTTATTTAAAGCTGGTTTTCAGCCGCACGGTCGTGCTTTTTGGCATGGAGATGATCTTCCTTTTTTTAAGGTGAGTAGAAATACTTTTTAACATGACATTCTCACCATCACGTCATTGCGAGGTACGAAGTAATCTCTACACAGGAAGATTAAGATGATACGTCACTTCACCCTGTAAAGCATAGAGATTGCTTCGTACCTCGATTTCTATGATCTAAGCAACTAATTTGAGATAATTTTTTTCATATTTTCTATTCTG